>JBARZM010000141.1:0-2103 GCA_049650095.1 Rubrobacteraceae bacterium
CAAGAAGCAACTCCGTCACCCGGCCCGTCCCACAACCCGCGTCCACGACCGCCTCGTCGCCCTCCAACTGTACGAACTCCAAAAACTTCGCGCCCCAACGCGTCATCGGGTCCGCCAACTCCTCGTAAGAAGCAGCGTCCCACTCGGTCGTTAGACCCTTCTCTTGCTTCATCTCAATATGTGAGATATGGTATTCATACAGTGGACATTGTAGATGAAACGCGGGAGAAAGGCAAGGTTGGGGTGTCGAGCGGGGTCGGGGTTCTGGACAAGTCGGTGAGGATATTGGCCCTGCTGGCGGAGGATGGGCCGACGGGTCTGGCCGGGGTGGTGGAGGTGACCGGCATTCCGCGTCCCACGGCGCACCGGTTGTTGGCGGCGCTTGAGGCTCACCACCTGGTCGCCCGGAGCGATGGTCGGTACCGGCTGGGGCTGAGGCTTTTGGGATGGGGAGAGAAAGCTGCGGCGGGCACGGATCTCGTGGAGGTTGCGCGCCCGGCGCTGGATAAGCTGCGGGACGTGACGGGCGAGAGCGTACAGCTATACGTCAGAGAGGGAAAGCAGAGGGTCTGTGTGGCCGCCGTCGAACGGGTTGGTGGTGGTTTGAGGGACATGGTCCCGGTCGGGTCGGTATTGCCGCTGGAGCAAGGTTCCGGGGGCAAGGTGCTGCTGGCGTGGTCGGAAGATGCGACTGAAGCGGACGGGCTAGACGGAATCCGTCATCGGGGCTGGGCGGAGAGTATCGCCGAGCGGGAGTCGGGGGTGGCGAGCGTCAGCGGGCCGGTCTTCGGTCCCGGAAAGGAGTTGCGGGCGGCGGTTTGCGTGAGCGGACCCGTTTCGCGCATGGGAGAGAGTCCGGGTGGGCGGCTGGCGGGAATGGTGGTGGAGGCGGCGCGTCGAATCGGGGGGAACCTGGATCCGGAAGGTTATCCGAAGTGAGCGCCGCAACGATACAACTGCGGAGAACCCGCGACACCGAGGTGGCAGATGGCCTCCGTCTACACCGTTGCCACTACCGGGGATAAAAACCCGCACCAGATATTTCTAGTACGACCTCCGAGTTGTCGGGGGTCATGTCACCGCCGGAAGAGATGTCGAGTTGCCGGCACTTCGCCAACACTTTCCGAGCCTCTTTCCGGTACACCTCGGAGTCCTGTACTCCTTGCTCGAGACCTGTGCCGAGAGAGCGGCAGTTGGTTACCTCGTCCCCATCGACGATGACGGTTCCGTCGCGCTCGAGGACGAAATTCGAGGGGTTTACGGGAGGCTCGCCCATCGGCTGAGCAAGAGCCCCTGCCGAGCCTATCGTCCCTCCCACCTCTTGGGTTGCATCAGGCAACGCCCGGGTCCCCGAGCAGATGTTACTCGTATACACGCTGCCCCGACGCTTCAGGTAGAGCAGGTAGCTGGTTCCTTCGTCGAACCGGACGTCGGTCGAGGTGGCGACTCGGGCGCCGGTTCGAGTCCGGATCAGAAGCGTATTTGCGGCGTTGCCTTCTAGTAACCGGGTCACGCGGACTTCTACTATCGAGAAGTCATCCCGCACCACAACGTTCTCGACCGTGCCTTTGGCGACCACATCCGCCTGCGGAGTCCCCGCAGCGCACGAGGCCGCGACAGCCGTGGTGGGCTCCCGGTCGTTGGTCGGTGCTCCCTGATCCGGACCCTTTTCTTGCGCAGGCGGTTGCTCGGGGGACGGTTGCCGTTCAGTTGACCCACTCTCGGTCCGCGCTTCCAGATCGGGCGCCCTTTCACCGGTCTCCTGACCAGCCTCGCCAAACACCCCACACCCGCCCAGGATCAACATCCCTAGCACGACGAACGACGCTGTTAGCTTCACCCGAACCCTCCGATGCGTTAGAACGTCACGTTACTAATAGTACAGCGCCCGTGAGTTTCAGGTTCCCCCTCGGCTTTTCCTCCCGGCGCTGTTACAGCTATATGCAAGGAGTCTTTAGCTCGGTCTTTCATGTAACACTTGGTGCCGAATACGCGGCCCCCGTAGGACCTCTGATCGGCTCGTCAAAGACGTCTCTTCCAGGCGCCGTCAAAACCTGGTACGTTCGTTAGAATAGGCGTCATGGAAACGAAACAGCGAGTATT
>JBARZM010000142.1:0-8452 GCA_049650095.1 Rubrobacteraceae bacterium
CTTTTATCTCATCCCGAACCCAGGCGCGTCCGGCTTCGATAGCCTTCCGTGGCCGGTCGTCTTCCGGATATTCTCCCTCGAAATACGGAAGGACGCGCCCGGCGCAATCGGCGGCCCAGAGCGCCAGCGACCTGTGATCTTGCTGGCTGAAACTCAACTCTCGCTACTCTTACTGTTCTTCGGGGGTCCAATCACCGCGCAGGTGGCCGTTGGTCTGGGCTTTCTCACTGGCCTGCCGCTCCCGCTCCAGCCGCTCCGCAGCCTGGGAGAGCAGTCCTTTGACTTTTTCGAGACGCTCTCTCTCGGTGGGAAGCTCCAGAATTTGCTGCCGGGTCTCCAGCTCGAACTCGATCCGTCCGGCTATGGCGAATGAGAGGTTGCGGTAAGGCGACTCTATCTCTATATCCACCGAGCCTTCGGTAGCCGCCTCGACCACCCGTTCGAGCAGGGCCACGCACTCTTCGGCGATGTCCGAAATCTCCTCCCCCGGGTCGTCTTCTTGGATGTAATCTACCTCTCCGACGTAGTACGGCTTTCCCGTGAGTACGTTGTTCAACTTAAAGCGCCGCGAACCTTCGACCAGGATCAGCATCCGTCCGTCGTCGTAACGCTCGACCAACTCCACGATTCGGGCCGTACACCCTACTTCCCGGGTCCCGGAATCGTCGGCCAGCACCATGCCAAACTCGCTCTCACCTTCGAGGCACTCGTCCACCATCTGCTTGTAACGGTCCTCGAAAATGTGCAGCGGCATCGGCGCCCCCGGCATCAGCACCACGTTTAGCGGGAAGATCGGTATGTCCGACAAAATCCACTCCTTCGATTCGCTAGTCCTATTTTATCTTACGCGACCTGCGCCCCGCCGGATCTCCGAAACCGCTATCATACAGGGTCGTGGAGAGTAGCCCTCATACTGGACGTATAGCCCTGGTGACGGGCGGTGGCCGGGGTATCGGGGCCGCGACCGCGAAGCTCCTGGCCCGCGAGGGGGCCGCCGTGGCCGTCGCCGCCCGCAGCGAGGAAGAAGTATCCTCCGTCACCGGAGAGATTTCCGCATCCGGAGGCCGGGCTATCCCGTTATACCTGGACGTTACCGAAGAGGATTCAGTCTCGGATGCTTTCGAGAAAGCGTGCAACGAGCTAGGCCCCGTAACCATACTGGTAAACAACGCCGGCATCCCCGGCATCCCGCTCCCGGTAGCCGCGGCGGACACTAAAGACTGGCGCCGGGTCTTCGAGGTCAACGTCACGGGCTCCTTCCTGTGCGCCCGGGCGGCCATGCCCCACATGGCCTCGGCGAACTGGGGCCGCATAATCAACGTGTCGAGCGCCGCCGCCCGGTACCCGATGCCCGGCATGTCCGCCTACAGCGCCTCCAAAGCCGCCCTGGATCAACTCACCCGCGTCCTCGCCCTCGAAGGCGAACGGTACAACATCGCCACGATCGGGGTTTACCCCGGCGTCATAGACACCCGGATGCAAGAGGACACCCGAAGTCTAGGGGCGGAGAAGATCGGGGAGCAGCTACACCACATGTTCAATAACTACAGTGACTTCGGGATGCTGCGCCCCCCGGAAGACCCGGCCGGGCTGATCAGTTATCTGTGTACCCCCGAAGCCAGGCGCCTGAACGGCCACATAGTCCGTCTCGAACAACTCGAAGCCTTGAAACTAGAGTAGAGGCAAGACCCACAAGCGTCCCCAAGGCACACCAAACAAACTAAAAGGAGATGCCCGGAGGCACCTCCTCGAAGAATCTTCGCGGGCGCGGGTTGGGTCTCGCTACTCGTCCTTGCTGATCCAGTAGGTGAAACCGAGGAACCCCGAGTAGATCGAAATTATCAGTAGAAACCCCGCGACGAGCCGCAGAGGCCCGGGAAGCTCGATAAGTTGGGCCAAATCCATTATTCGACCGCTCCTTTCTCCAGGCCTTCGGCGGGGCATGTCTCGGGGGTGAGTTGCTGATCCAGCGTTATGCACTTGTAGATCAGGAAGCCAGGGTTGTTGTCCACCCGCCGCGCCGACTCGCGGGTATAACCCATCGTTACCATGGTGAGCACCACGGTAACGGCGCTAGCCATGAGGGCGAACTGGCTCCAGCGGCTGGCCCGGCCCCACTGGAAGCCGCCCGCCGACGCCTTCAGATACAGCGACACCACGAAGAAGCCCACGAGCATGAGGCCGATCAAGCCTATGTACTTCCAGGGATACATGCCGCCGAGTGGTATGTAGTTGCCGCGCTCCCCGAACACGAGTCCTATCTGGGGCACCAGGTACAGGTCGGCCGGTATAACGTTCAATACCGCGAAAAGCGCCGTGAACCCTAGCGCCCCGACGGACAGCCGGCGCAAGATGGGAACGGGCTTCAGGGCGAACCGCAGCTTGTGTACGAAGTACGCGACGGATGAGATGCTCATGATCGCCACCCATACCATGAGCAGCAGGAAGAGCCAGGCCTGATCCCCGAGCATAATAGTATTGAACGCCTCGGGCGAACTCTCCCGGATGCCCTTGAGGTAGCCATAGCCGATGACTGGTTGCAATACCAGGAAGCCAAACCCCCAGATGACGCCGAAGTGGCCCATCCAGTCGTAATATTCCCGGTCGTCCTCGCGGGTGCTCCGCAAGTACCGCCACGCGCCCCAGCCGGCGATCAAGAACCCGGCGTAGGAGAAGTTCCCGACGAAGCGGTGCATGTTGAGCGGGACGTTCGTCTGGTTCAAGAACGTCCGGGCCACGTCGCCGACCGGCGCTTCGGCCGGGGTGAGCATGTAGGAAGCCACGGCGTCGATCATGGTCATAGCCATAAGCCCCATAAAGCCCGCTATAAACCCGAAAACCACGTGCAAGCTCTTCCGGTAGGCCAGTTTGTCCCAGACGTTGTACCAGGCGTAAACGATAATGATCTGCCCGAGGAACATGAAAGCCTCGACGAGAAAGACCCAGAAGAAGATGTTCTGCAAGTAGGAGAAGAAAACCGGGAATAGCGTGACCAAGGCCAGCACGAACGTGATCGCCAGCGCCGCCCCGGAGGCGAACAACAGAACCACGAAGCGGGCCAGGTTGCGGGCGAACCGCTCGTAGCGCGGTTGCTTCGTAACCATCCCGAGATACTCGCTGGTAGCGGCGATCAACACGGCCCCGATAATGAAGGCGGCGAACAATATGTGCGACTGCACGAGCACGGCAATCGTTACGTTCTTGCCGATTATGGGAACATCGAGATTACCTATGGGCATCCTCTAGTACTCCTTCTAAGCTCCGGGGAAGTTGATGATCCTACTGACCGACAGCATCATGTTCAAGATCACCGTTACCAACACGAGGACACCGACTACGACGGCAAAGGGCCGCTGCATCGGGCTGTACACCGGCTCCCGATCGAGCCACGGCATGGCAAACAGGACCACGATAAAGATAGTGGGCACCACGACCGCCCCAAAGGCGACCAACGCGTAACCGGGGAAGAACATCAGCATCTGCTCGTAGAAGAAGAAGAACCACTCCGGACGCGGCACGTAATCGATGGTGGCCGTGTTGGCCGGCTCCGAGAGCGGCGCCGGAAACGCGTACGACAAGACAATAGTGGCTATGAGTAAAAACATCGACACGTAGCCGTCTTTGAGAAGCTGCTCCGGGAAGAACCCGGTCGTTTCGTCTGGCTTGTCGAAGACGTTCTCCTCGGTGATTACCTCTTCTTCGACCGGCCTTGCTTTGCCTGGTGCTTTAGCCCACACGCGCGCTCACCTCTCTCTCACTCTAGTATGTGCCGGCATGATAACAGCCTCCCGATACCGGCATCGGTAAAAACTCTTACTCACGGTACCCATTTCCTCCGCTGCCGTTCTCGCTGCCGTTGTACCCGTCATCGTAACCGTCTTCGTCGTCCTCGCCGAGCTCGTAGCGGGCATACTCTTCGAGCCGCTGCTGCTCGTGCAGTTTGGCGAGCCGCTCGGTGTACTCGAACTCGCTGCCGAACACGCCGTGCCGCCGCAAGAGGTAGAGGTGTATTCCTATAAACGGCGCTATCATCGCCGGCAACAACCACACGTGGATGGCGAAGAAGCGGGAAAGCGTGGCCGGACCGGCAACGTCGCCGCCGAGCAGGAAGTTGATCACGTACGAGCCGATGAACGGCGAGTAAGAGCCGATCTTCATGCCCACGACGCTGGCCCAAAATCCGTCCTGGTCCCAGCGCAGCAGGTAGCCCGTGAAGGCGAGCCCGATGACCAGCAAGAGCAGCACCACGCCGACGACCCAGTTTAGTTCCCGCGGCGCCTTGTATCCGCCGGAGAAGAACACCTGCGCCATGTGAAGGCCGATCACGGCCAGCAAGAAGTTCGCCGACCAGTAGTGGATGCCCCGGATGAGCTGTCCGAAGTACGCCTCGTTCATTATGTAGTAGACCGAGTTCCAGGCGTGGTCGACGGTCGGGACGTAGTAGAAAAGAAGCAGGATGCCCGTCAGGAACTGGAGGGATATGAGGAAAAGCGTCGCGCTGCCCAGGGTGTAGAGCCAGACGCCTCTCTTCGGCACGGGCTCGTAGAGAAAGTGCTCCGCGGCGGTGAGTATACCGGTCCGGTGCTCCATCCAGTCCACGACGAACTTGTTCACTTCAGTAACCTGAGACTTAACCCTGCCGATCATTCCCTCAGACTCCTTCTCTCATCCCCCAAATAGCCCAGCCCCATTCCTTGCCTAAACCACGTACGGCTCTTGCGTGCTGATACCGGGAATACCTTTCTTCGTGTCGAACTCGTGCTTGACGTACAACTTGCCGTCGTCCCGGATCTCACTCGTCACGTATGAGTACATCCCCCGCGGCGGCGGTCCCGCCACGTAGGCCCCGTTTATGTCGTAGATCCCACCGTGGCACGGACACAAGAACTCTCCCTCCCCCTCCGTGATGACCCAGCGCACCGGGCAACCCAGGTGGGCGCAGGAGTTTGAAAGGATGTTGAGGTTGTCGAGCACCGTCTTGCGCTGCTCTTCGGTGAGGTTTCCACTCAAATCCCCCAGCCCCTCCGGCTTTCTGCCGTCCTTCCAGGAGAGCCAGATGGCGTTCCGGACCACGAAGCCCTTCTCGGACTTCTGGGCATCCGGGAACTGTTTCTGGGCCTCCGCATCCCCGTAAGTCTGGTCTATCGGGAACTCCACCGTGTAGGCTTTCGGCTCGTCCTCCGGCACCTCGCTCAACGGGGCGACCTCCTGCCAACCCGGGCTGACGTCCGTCTGCCCCAGTACGTTCGTCTTCACGATAGGACTCAGGAGAAACGCCGCCGAGGGAATGCCTATGGCGGCGCCCATTACCGTTCCTATGAGCCCGAAGCCGAGGAAGTCGCCCCGGGTTATGGGATCTTTCTGTAGCTCGGTCAACTCTGCACCCCTTCTAGAAACCCCTCGAACACCCGACGATCACCTACCGAAGCCACTCGGCGGAGGGCCGGGCTCCACCGTATAATCGGGCTGATTATATACCGTGAACGGGACCCTGGAGTTCGACTTCATGAAGCCCATGTTGAGCGCCACGACGGCCGCCAGAACCCCCAGTCCCATCAGCACCACCCGGTAACTCGTCCCCGGGCTGCCGTACTTGAACTTCAGCCGGCCCCGGAAGTAGGTCAGGAAAGCCCCGAGGGTGGCGACGGCCATTATCGTCATCATGAGGTAGCGCATGTAGAAGAACGGGAAGTTGGCGAGCGGTGAGATCGCGTATATGCCCGCCACCGTCGCCACCAGCGCGAAGAACCGGATCGGGACCCGTCCCCCACCTTCGGGATGCCGACCGGCCCCGGTATACATCGCGACGTTGGAGAGCACGAACATCAGTACCACCAGGATCGTGTTTATTAGCAACAGGTTCGACGTCGCGCCCGAGGTGAGCCGCTCGAACGCCCCGCCCGCGGCCTGCTGCGAGACCGGATCCACCGGCTGGGCCACCTTCATCGAGTAGGCTATCGCGAAGCCCACGAAGGGCATGAGCATGAGGAAGCCCACCCCCCAGGTAAGCCCGACCGAGGTGCTCCAGTCGTAGAAGGCTCTGTCCGCCTGGGTCTTTGAGCGGATGTACATAAACGAGGCCCACGCGGCGAGGGCGAAGGCCGGCCACGAGAGGTTGGCGAACGTACGGTGCAACACCATCTCCACGAACATCGGGTTGAATATTTCCCGCAACACCACGCTGAAGCTCGCCACGTTGCCCTGGGTGACCTCGATGATGTTCGGCCCGCCACCGGTGAGCATGTAGGTATCTATACCGGTCATAATGACCATCCACACCCAAATAAAGAACCCCATGCCGAACCCGAACATGATGTGCCACCCTTTGTAGAGCACGCTGTAGCGGTCCCACTTGTAGTAGTAGGTGTACATCATCCCCAAAGCCATTCCCATTGAAGCCATGGCGATCACTATGAAATAGAAGAAGTTGGTGAAGAGGGAAGTGGTGACCTGCGGGTACAGGCCCACCAGCAGCACCAGGAACAACACCGCGAAGGTGGCGCCGGTGCTAAAAGTCAGGACGTTGAAGCGGGCCATGGAGTGGGCCAAGCGGTCCATCCGGGGACTACCCGTGCGGGCGCCCCACGCCTGCAAGACCGGCGCGGCGATGGCGAACCCGACGAACAACTGCGCGAAGAACATGTGTATGAGCATGGCCAAGCCCGTAACGAACCTGACTCCTCCTATGTTCTCGAACGCATTCGAGAGGTCTATCTGGGCCAAAGGCGAGATCGCTCCCAACATAACTCCTTCTAGGCTCCACCGGTCTTGTCGAAGACCGACTCTTCACTTGATCTGTGTTGGCCCGCCCGATAGAGGATGGCCTGATGCACGGCCCTCGGCTCCAGCCTACGGTCGACCATATAGTAAGCCGCGCCGTTGCCCTGCAGGATCTCCCTTATGGGCCGCAACAGACGCCGGTTCCGGGTACTGGCGAATACTAGCACCTGGCCCATCTCGAACCCCTCGTTCCAGGTCTCGGACTCTTCCCGGGGCGCCTCCATCTCCGTGAGTATAGGAGATACCCCGACCCGCGTTAGCGAGCCGGCGACGAGTATCGCGGCAAGAGAGACGAATATGACGAACGCCGGCAGTCCGATGGCCGGCGTGGTTATCAAGAAGAGCGTGCCGAAGACCACGAAAGCGGTCGCAAAGCCCAGGGGGACTTCCAGCCCGCGCCGGTCGTTGGGTACTACTATGTACCGGGTTCCGGTCGGGAACGGCTCCGGCTCCCCGGGATTCTGACGTTTGAGGATAACCGTGAGGTCGTTCGGCCCCACCCCCACCTCGCGGATTTCCTTGACGGCCTGGTTCAGCGGGGCACCGTCGCCGATCACCCCTATAACGGTGTACTCGGAGCCGCGCCCCGATGATTCCCGCTCTTTTCCCAAGTCCCTACCTCCAGAAAGGATGTAAAAGTTTTGTACTTTCCACCAGCTTACAGCAAACAGCATACATTGTTGGGCCTAGTGGTACCAGCCTGGCCACCGGAGATGCAGATATATCTTTCACACTTTCACCCCAACGGCAAACAAAGACGATGAATCGGGGCGACTTTTGTGAAAAATTCCCCTGGCGACCAGTTCTTCTTCCGGTAAACTCCTTGCTGTGGATACCCGCAGACCCCAACGCACCGAAGACCTCGGCGACCATGCCGACGACCAGTACCGGGAACCGGGGTTGGGACGTTGGATCTCCCGAAACCCCTGGCTCTTGGTGCGGCTGTTCATGGTTATAGTCTTTACGTTCGGCGCTTCGTCCATCGCCAACCAGTTCTCCTACGGTCTCGAATGGAACCCGATCGAGCTTACCGCCGAGCAAATCAACAACGGCACCCTGCCGCCGAATACCCAGTTGGGCGACTACGTGAATATCACCGGCACCGCGAACGCCGGGGAAGATTTCACGCCGCAGAACATAGGCACCCCGGAGTCCGAGATCGGCGTTTCCGCACGCTACAGCGTGGCTTACTTCTACTTTGGTCTGGAGGAAACGAACGATAACCTCCTGATCCAGACGGCCCAGGGCCTGCCGAAATTCGACGGCGAGCAGCGGGTCTGGGAGGGACAAATCTCGAACGTGGGAACGGTGATCTTCCAGGGCACCACCCAGCAGGGCCTGGAGTGGGCGAACCTCCCCACGGACAGTAATATACCGGTCATCGAGACGGGGGACACACCGGAGACGTACCGCAACCTCTTCCCGGTCTACTCTTCGGTGATCCTGGTGTGGGTCATCTCCATGTCCTGGTTGCTCTGGAAACGGAACAGGCCCTTTGTCTAACCCGGTCGGGCGGTAACGCGTTTACGGTTTGGTCGGCTCTAACACCGATATAATCTCTCCCGGACCATGAAGATTTCTAGAGACCACGCACAGACCTCCGGCGTAGAGCTTCACGGAAAGCCTGCGCCCGCCGTTATAGAGACCAGAGGGCTTACGAAGACCTACGGGC
>JBARZM010000143.1:0-1846 GCA_049650095.1 Rubrobacteraceae bacterium
ACCCAGTCGGGGAGGTCGGGCTCCTCGCCCACCGTGATCCAGCGTACCTCGTTATCTAATCCCTTTTGTCCGGCGACGACCCGCGCCTGGTTCAGGCACTCCATCCGAAGTACGTCTTTGAAGCTGCTCGGCATGCGTCCTTCCCCATGTGCCGCGCCGGTCCCCACCGGATCGCGCTGGTGGCGACATCATAACCGAGACAGCCCGCCATGAAAACATCGCGCGCCGGAGAGGCAACGGAGGCTCAGGCCAGCTCGAAGACTACGTCCTGGGCTCCTTCCCAGAGGGTCTTCTCCCCGAGCGGGCGCAGGTTCTCGTGACCTTCCGTGATGGTCAGCAGGTGGTTACCGGCGATCACACCCAGCTTGCTCTTGAATACCGTGCCGTAGTAGGGGAACAGTATCTCCGTCTCCGAGTAACCTCCCGGATAGAACAGGATCTCCCCCGCCTGCGGCACGCTGGTCGCGTCCTCGAAGTCTACCCCGAGGTCGTAGTCACCCATAGGTATCCAGCACGCCTCCCCGCTCCACCTCACGTGGATGATCTTCTGCTCGTAGGGCAGCAACTTCTCGAACGCCTCGCAGGTCTTGGGGCAACGCTCCCGCTCCCATTTCGCCAGGAATTCGTACCCTCCGGCCGTTATCCTTACGTCGCTCACGAGATCACACTCCTTCTATCTTGGTTTCTCGTTTCTGTTGATCGGAAAGCGTTCCGGCGCCGCGCAGATCTGGCCTGATCAGCCGCCCGATCGGCCCCGAAACGATCTTCCCTTCGCGGAAGACCGTAGTCCCGCGCACGATAGTGCGGACGACCTTTCCAGTAAAGGCCCGTCCCAGATACGGGCTCGTCTTGTGCCGGTACAGCAGGTCTCCTCTGTGAAAGGTGGAGAACGCATCCAGGTCCACCAGCGCGAGATCCGCGTCGGCCCCGACCTCCAGCCGACCTTTCCCGGAGAACCCAAAGCGGTCCGCCACCTTCCCCGAGAGCAGCCCGGCGAGCTTCTCCAGCGGCAGCCCGCGCCCGTGGTGGCCTTCGTCCAGCATGACGTTAAGCAGGGACTGACAGCCAGCGATACCACCCCACGCCCGGAACATATCTTCGCCGGCCTTCATGTCCGGCGGACAAGGCGAGTGGTCGGAGGTGACGAACTCGACGTTGTCCTCGTGAACATGCTCCCAGAGAGATTCGAGGTCCTTCTGCGGCCTTAGCGGTGGGGCGCACTTGGCTACAGCCCCGAGCGCCTCCGCGTCATCCTCGGTCAGGACCAGGTAGTGGGCGCAGGTCTCGCAGGTTACGTCCACTCCCCGCTCGCGCGCCGCAGCAACGAGGGCAACGCCCCGGCCGGTGCTCACGTGAACGACGTGCAGTGAGCAACCGGTCTCTTTGGCAAAAAGCATGGCGCGTTCTATAGCCTCAAGCTCCGCGACCACCGGACGAGAGTCGAGGTAGTCGCGCATCGTGGTACGGAGGGTTCCGGCGGCGCAACGGGCGAGTTCGTCCGTGATCTCCTTGTTCTCCGCGTGGACCAGAACCGGTAGCCCTAGCTCCGCCGCCTTCTCCATCCCCTCGTAGAGCGTGAGGTCGTCTGCGGGCTGGAAGTCTATGGTCCCGGTGGTGGACATAAAAGCCTTGAACCCGGACACGCCCCTCCCGGCAAGCTCCTCCAGATGTTCCAGGTTGCCGGGCACGAGTCCCCCGTAGAACGCGAAGTCCACCACCGAAGACGCTCGCGCGAGGGCGACCTTCTCGTCAAAGCTCTTGGCGTCGTTGGTCGGCGGGTATGCGTTTAGGGGCATCTCTACGAACGCCGTCATGCCGCCCGCCGCAAGAGACCGGGAGCCGGTAG
>JBARZM010000144.1:0-2334 GCA_049650095.1 Rubrobacteraceae bacterium
CGGCTCGCCGGCATGTTCGTCTCCAACCTGGGGCACAAGTGCTGGTACAACTACGGTGCCTCGACCAACGAGAAACGGAACCTGAATCCCACGTACTTGCTCCAGTGGGAGGCGATGCGCTGGGCCAAAGAGCGCGGCACCACCTACTACGATATGGTCTCGATCCCCAGCCCCGATGAGCTTCACGAGAACCATCCCCTTTACGGCGTCTACAAGTTCAAGGCCGGTTTCGGCGGGGAGGTCAAAGACTTCGTCGGATGCCTGGACTTGCCGGTGAAACCCGCCCAGGCGAAGCTCTGGAACAGAATCGAACCCTGGTACTACCGGGCCTACCGTAAGCTAAAGAAAGACATCTACTACTAACGGAGAAGCTCTTGCCCGGACGAGAAATCGAGCCCGCAGCCCGCAAGAAACGCCGGATAACGTTCCCGTGGAGCAAGCCCCCCGAAGAGCGTATGGTCTCCGAGATCCGGGACGAGCTGCAGGATTATCGTCAGCGTTGTGAGGCTCTCCGCGAAGAGTCCCGGCAGCGGCTTCAGGCCCGGGACGCCGTCCGGGCGGAGCTTTCCGAGGCAAACGGGCAGATAAGGACCCTTCAGATGGAGGGCATATCTTTGCTGGGAGATTTTAGCGCCGCGATGTCAGCGGCCGATAACAGCAAGCTGCGGGAAGCGGAACGCGGCTATAAAAACCATTCTAGCGAACTGGGAAAGGCCGAGAAGCGCCAGGAGCGCCTGGCCCGCAAGCTAGAGACCGTAGAGGTGGAAGACGAAGAAGCCGCCAGGAAGCTGCGGGAAGATATCTCGGCGGTGCTGAATGAGTATTCTCGCCGCGTTCAGGAGCGTCAGCAGTGGCTCACCGGGCTCGCGGAGCTGCTCGAAGACCAACGTGAAGAGCTAGGCCGGTCAGCCGCCTCGCTCGCGGGCGAGGACGAACCCCGCCGGTCTCAGGAAGAACTGCCGCCGGCGGAAGAACCCGGATAGCAATAGCTACACGACGACACTTCACTGCGCGCAAAACTCTCAGACACTTCGTGAGGAAAGAAACCGCCCCGACCGGCGGAGTCTGGAGGGGGGAAATGATCCAGCCGGTCGGGGTTCGGTTGATTGACAATATACACGTACGCTGTAACGTAGTTGTTGCCATGATGTTACGGTTTTGTTTCATAAGAGAAACAATCCGGTTACGGTCTGCGCTACGCTCCCGGAACTATGTGCTTTTGTTTTCTTTTTCTCTGTACCTTTAGTTTAGGTATAAGGTGACTCTGGTTTAGCCGTTGCTGTTATTTTGCGGTGTTTTTGACGGGTTTCAGGCTATCGAGACTTTCACCGTATGGTAGCCGGTGGCGCCGTCGGTGCCGCCACCGCCGTAGGGGCCTCGTTTGTCGGCGGTTTGGGTCTCGCCTTCGCCGTCGGTGGCCCGGACTTTCAGCGTGTGGTCGCCGGAGCCGGCGTTTCTGGTGTCCCATTCGTAGACGTACTGGCGCCAGGAGTCTTTGTCGAGTTGCTCGGCGAGCCGGGCTTCGTTCCAGGTTTCGCCGTCGTCGGTCGAGACTTCGACTTTACTGATGCCCCGGTGGGGGGCCCAGGCGACGCCGCCGATGGGCACGTTGTCGGTGGAGAGGTTCTCTCCGTCTTTGACGGTGTCGATGCGGGATTGGGTTTTGACGGGGCCTTTCTTGGTCCAGGAACGTTGGATCCAGTAAGCGTCGAAGTCCCAGTCGGTTAGCTCTAGTTCGCTGAGCCACTTGGTCGCCGAGACGTACCCGTAGAGGCCGGGGACGACCAGGCGGACCGGATATCCGTGGTTGGTCGGAAGCTCGGAGCCGTTCATCCCGAAAGCCACCAGGGCTTCGCGGCCGTCGAAGGCCAGGTTGGTCTTGAAGCCCGCCGTCCAGCCGTCCACGCTGCGGCCGACGAGCTGCTCGGAGGACTTGTTGATCTTGCCGGGGTCTATCCCGGCTTCTTTGAGGACGTCGGAGAGGAGGACTCCGGTCCAGCGGGCGTTGGAGACAAGGCCGCCGCCGACCTCGTTCGACACGCACGAGAGCGTAACGTCCGACTCCCGGGTGGGCATGGATTGAAGGTCTTTGTAGGACATCTCAAGAGGGTTCTTCACGCCGGAGCCCTTTACGGTGAGCGACCACTTATCCACGTTGATCCTCGGCGAAGAAAGGGCCGTGTCTATGAGATAAAAGTCTTTGGCCGGTGTGATCAGGGGCGGCATGCCTTCCACGTCTATGGAGGCCGCGTCGGGCGGGGGTGGCAGCTCGATGCTCTCAGAGGCCGCCCCGGTCGTGCCGCCGGAGGTATCTCCACCGCCGGAGCTTAGGGC
>JBARZM010000145.1:0-19965 GCA_049650095.1 Rubrobacteraceae bacterium
CTCGCCGCCCCGGTAGCGGTAGCCGATGCGGTCCGCGTCCGGGGTCACGGTCCACTCGGTATTCAGGAACGTCTCCAGGCTCTCTTCCGTCAGCCGGTAGCTGGCGAGACCAATTATGACGCGCAGCTCCGGCGAATCGCTGTAGGTCGGGATGTGGTCGTCGTCCACCCGCTTTCCGACCCGGTCCAAGGCACCGTTCACCTCCCCAACCTTTAGCTCGTCGCCTTCTTGCAGGGCGCGGCCCTCGTGGCCGCCGAGCCCGATCAGGGTGTACGTCGAGCGGCTGTGCATGAAGACCGGCACGTCTATGCCGCCGGCTATCGCCAGGTATGATCGGGCGCCGCTCTTGAGGTAGTCGAAGGAGAGTACGTCTCCCTCTTCTACTGCCAGCGTCTCCCAGGTAGCGGCTTCCTCACCGTTGATCTTTGGCGGCAACTCCGCGCCGGTTATGGCGATGACCGCGTCCTGGGTGAACTCGATCTCCGGTCCGAAGTAGGTGATCTCCAGTCCCGCAGCACCCTCCTCGTTGCCGACGAGGTAGTTGCCGACCTGGTAGGAGAAGGTGTCCATCGCGCCCGAAGGCGGCATCCCGATGTCGTACTGGCCGAAGCGGCCCGTGTCCTGGACGGTCGTGAGGAGCCCCGGCTGTTTAACTTTGATCGCCATAGAGCACCCCCAGGATCTCCTCGTTGTAGGCGTGCGGATCTTCCAGGGCTTTGTCGCCGTGGAAGGTGAACTTCGCCTTGCGGTACTCGAAAGTCCCGTCCTCTACCGTGGACCTTATCTCGTCGTACTCCTCCCGGTCCACGCCACGGTACTTGAAGACATCGCCGGGTTTGGGGAAGACGATGTTTTCCTGGAAGTCTTCGAGGCTCTGGCTGAGATCCAGGACCGGGGCCGCCGCCGTTCCGAAGAGCTGGTAGCCCCCTGCGCCCTGCACCGGATAGACGACCGCGAAGCCGCCGCCAAAGCCGAACGCCCGCTCGGAGGTGAAGGTGCGGGGCCGGACGTACTTGGGGACCTCGATCTGCTCTTCCGGCGGCACGAGCTGGTAGCACCAGGGAAGGCCCGGCACGAAGCCGATCATGGTGACGAGCCACGGCGAAGCCAAAAGGGCTTCGATAAAGTCGTCTTTGGTGTCGTAGCCGTTGATGCGGGCGCCGTATTCCAGGTCGGTCGAGTCCGGGTCCTGGTGACGGTCGCGGAAGTTCATCAGGGTTTCGTGGGTCCAGGGGTCTTCGATCAGGACCGGAACGTCAACGACCCGCGTTTCGATCTCGAAGCCCTGGACGTCGCCGACCTCCTCGTCGATCTCCTTGAGACGGGAGATCAGGTCGTCCGGTCGCAATACGTCCGGGTCCAGCCGGATCATGTACGAAGCGTTCGACGGACAGATATCTATTATGCCCTCGATATTCTCTTCCTTGAGCTTGTTCGTGATCGCCATCGCCCGGAAGTTGATCTTTAAGCTCATCGCCTCGGCAAGCTCCACGAAAACGAACTCGTCACCGCCGTAGCTGTACCGCGGCTGAGAAAGCCCGGTCTCTACACTACTCATAGTCTACCCTTCACCCCCTATATTCCGTTGTAGAGATTCTTCCGTTCTGCCGAAATACTACAGGCGCGGGAAATAGCGGTCAATAAATGCTAAAAGAAGCCCGGACACGGTTGAAAATAGCGAGAAGGAGTTGAGCTTGAACGCAGGGAGCATGACCCGCGTGGCGTTGATGGCCGCTGTTACGGCGGTTGCGGCCCAGATCGCCATACCGCTACCTTTCTCGCCGATCCCGTTTACGTTGCAGGTGCTGGCGGTCATCCTGACCGGTTTGTTGCTCGGACCCCGCTACGGCGCACTGGCGATGGGGATCTACCTGCTCGTCGGTGCGGTCGGGGTGCCGGTATTCAGCGAGTTTAGAGGCGGCCTCGGACACCTACTCGGTCCCACTGGCGGGTATCTCGTTTCGTATCCATTGGCAGCCGCCATCGTGGGGCTTGCAGCACATGCTGCCGCCAATGCCATTCGGCAACGGGCGCTGGTTCTGAGCTTCGTTGCGGGTACCGCGGCGCTCGGGGTAATCTACGCTTTCGGGATGACCTGGCTCATGATCGTCGCACAGCTGCCGTTTTTGGTGGCGCTGGCTCAGGGAGTTCTGCCGTTCGTGGTATTCGACCTCATCAAGGTGGGTCTCGCCGCGCTCGTGGCGATCGCCGCCGCCCCCGCCATAGCTCCCTCGCGTACGTAGCGTTACTCCCGACGCAAAGTGTGGCATGGGCGTATCATGGCATCCTACGGTTCGGGCAAGCTGAGCGGGAGGTAAGGGTATTATGCTGGAGAAGGTACTGGTCGCCAACCGGAGCGAGATCGCTTTGCGCGTCATCCGAGCCTGCCAGGAGCTGGAGATACCAAGCGTCGCCGTCTACTCCGACGCCGACGCCGAAGCCCTCCACGTCCGCCACGCCGAAGAAGCCGTCCACATTGGGCCACCACCCGCCGGTAAAAGCTACCTGAATATAGAAGCCCTCATAGACGCTGCCAAAGAGACCGGCGCGGACGCCATCCATCCCGGCTACGGATTCCTCGCGGAAAACGCGGACTTCGCGACGGCCTGCGAGGACGCGGGAATTCAATTCGTCGGCCCGACCTCAGAAGCTATAGAGAAGATGGGCGATAAATCTGTCGCCCGCCGGATCGCCCAGGAAGCCGACGTACCGGTGGTCCCCGGCTCGGAAGAGACAACCTCTGATGACGAAGCAGTGGAAACGGCGCAGGAGATCGGCTACCCGGTCATGATCAAAGCATCCGCTGGCGGCGGTGGCCGGGGCATCCGGGTCGCCGAAGACGAAGAAGAGCTGCGCAAGGCGGTGAAGATGGCGAAACAGGAGGCTGAGAAAGCCTTCGGGGACGGCTCGCTCTACCTGGAGAAGTTTCTCCCCAACCCGCGCCACGTCGAGGTGCAGGTAATGGCCGACCACCACGGCAACGCCATCCACCTCTACGAGCGGGAATGCTCCATGCAGCGCCGACGCCAGAAGGTGCTGGAAGAAGCTCCCTCGCCCGGCATAAGTACGGAGACGAGAGACGAGATGACTGATGCCGCCATCCGTCTGACGAAACAAGCCGGGTACACCAACGCCGGCACGGTAGAGTTCCTGGTGGACGAAGACGAGAACTTCTACTTCATCGAGATGAACACCCGCATACAGGTCGAACACCCGGTAACGGAGATGCTCACGGGCGTGGATCTCGTAAAAGAGCAACTACGGGTCGCCGCCGGAGAACCTCTAAGCCTCAAGCAGGAAGACGTGCCGTTCGAGGGGTGGTCGATGGAGTTCCGCATCAACGCCGAAGACCCCGACCAGGATTTCATGCCGTCGCCCGGGGAGGTCTCCTTTCTCGAAGTGCCCGGCGGTCCCGGTGTCCGGGTAGATTCAGCCATCTACCAGGGATATGAGATCCCGCCGTTCTACGACTCCCTGGTCGGCAAGCTCATCGTCTGGGCCCTGACGCGTGAGGAAGCCATAACCCGCGCCCGCCGCGCCCTGCGCGAGTACCGCCTGGAAGGCATCAAGACCACCATCCCGCTCCACCTCCGGCTCCTGGAGGATGAAGCTTTTAGGTCCGGCGACTACCACACCGGCTACCTGGAGGGGTTACTGGAAGACGAGTAGCCTCGGCTTGGGGCGCAAGTCTTTAGCGGCCGAGTCTACAGTGGAGTTTAGTCCAGTTCTCTGCAGTCCTCGCGCAGGAGGTTACAGAGCACCGGCCCTATAGACCTCCTTTCTCAAGCCTCATCATCCTTGCTTTAGAATGTACATCTCGCCGGAGGAGGCCCGCTATTCTAGCTTATACCAGCGGTGGTAAAGCTCGCCGGCCCTCGGGAGCTCGGCGGTCATGGACCTTTCGCCCTTTTGTCTTTCCGGGGGTCTCTTTTCCTCGTTCAAGGCTACCAGCCAGAGCAGCATAAGGGTGACCGACGGGGCTCGAACCCGCGACCTTCGGAGCCACAATCCGCGCCTGCCATGTTTTTCAGGGCTACGCGAACCGCCTTACACGTAAGAATCGCCGATAAAACAGGTGTGCTTGTGGCCGAATCGAACAGTTCACCGACGCCCGACCACTGGCGTAGACTTTCGAGGATGGTAAAAGGAATGGTAACCGCACATGCTCCTCGGCAAGGGACGGAGGCCGGGGTGGAGGCTGGGACGGAAAACTCTCAAAATAATCCATAGACTCCTTGACAGCAGTACCACATTTGGTACTATACGGATATGGTGAAGGACGACAAGATCATTCGCAAGATGAAACAAAGTCCTAGAAACGTCCGGTTTGAGGAGTTGGACGGATTGTTGAGGCGCAGAGGCTTCGAGGGCACCCAGCGGGGATCCCACGTCCAGTATAGAAGGGAAGACGGTACGCGGTTTTCAGTGGTCAGGCCGCACGGCGGCAAGAAGGCCGTCAACCAAAATGCGGTGAAAGAAATAGTCGAGAGATTGGAGCTTTAATGGAAACGGCAAACACTATAGAGCAGTATATGAACCTGCCCTACGCGGTGGAGATCAAGCACGACGAAGACGGGTGGTTCGCCAAAGTAATGGAGTTGCCCGGTTGCATGACTTGGGCGGACACTTTTGAGGAGCTCGGCCCGATGATTGAGGACGCCAAGCGTGGGTGGATCGAAGACGCCTTGGAAAGCGGTGACCCTGTACCTGGGCCTCGCCACCTGGAGGGCTACTCGGGTAAGGTGAACCTTCGGATGCCGAAGAGCTTGCATCGAGATCTCGCCCGCCGGGCCGAGGAGGAGAACGTATCTCTCAACCAGCTAATGACCACAACGCTCGCTCGGGGTATCAGATGAGCGAATTGCCCCGCGCCAAGCAAGAGAGTCGTCGCCAACGCGACGACTACCCTACTGGAGGCTCTGGTTGGCTTTGCGAAGGCTCATTTCACGTATCCAGGAATGCTATCCTTCCCTCCCGGATCGCACGCCGGATAAGAGAGTCCAGCTCCTCTTCCGAGGGCCGCCACTTCACGCCCGTGCGCTCCTCGAACTCGGAGGCGTACTTCAGGACCGCGCTCTTCACGAAGTCGTAGCGGCCGGGATCGATGAGATCACTAGCGGCATCTCTTACCAACTCCTCTGCAAGCTCACCGACCTGGAGCGCGAACCGATGCAGTAGGGGCGAGAAGTTCGCAAGCCCCGCCGACCACCGCTCTACGGACCGGCTCTCCAGGAAGTCCTTGACCGCCTTGCCGCCCTTCGCGCCATACGCTCCGATCACCGTGGCCACGAGCGCCAGTAGCGCCAGCGCCAACTCCGTGATTACCGCTGATATTGCTTCTTGCATAGCTTCGCTGCTCCTCTCCTAGTCGTTTGCGTAGAACACACTGCCGGTACGGAGGTCTATGCGGGCATCTTCGTCTGGATCAACCTCCATCCGCCCCAGTATCTCTCCCTCCAATTTGTTGCATTCCACGAAAGGCGTGATCTCAGGGTATGGTGGTGGCTCAACATCCCCTGACAGTCGCCCGCTGCCGTAGAGGATGTCGCTCTGGGCGTTGAGTATGCGCAGCTCCTCCAACTCCTCTGGGGTGGCGTAGCCGATGTGATTCCTGCTCACGAGGATCTTCCCGCCGCCCGCCGGATGTTACCGTTCATACTCTTTTTCGGGTCCAAGGACGGGTACTCCTCGGAAGCAAGGTCCTCGACGGTGGCGGACTACCTGAAACGCTGGCTCGCAAGCGGCCCGCTGCAAAGGCGCGTGTCGGTAAGGACGCTCGAAGGCTACACCTACTACGCCGAGAAGCACCTTATCTCGCCGCCCCCCCACGAGATCGGGGACGCGCTACTCTCGAACCTCACCGCCCAGGACCTCGACGAACTCTACGACCGGAAACTCGATGCCGGAGTTGGCGTCCGAACGGTGCGCTATGCCCACCAGACCGTGAGCGTCGCCCTCCAGAACGCGGTCAAAAAGAGGCTCATCCCCCACAACCCGGCCCGTGACGCCGACCCGCCGCCGATGCCAAGACGAAAAGAGACCGTAACGCTCACGTTCGAGGAGGTAGAAGCGTTCGTATCCGCCGCCAACGGGACCCGCTTCGAGGCAGTATTCATCTTGGGTCTCTGCACAGGACTGCGCCCGGGCGAGTTGCTCGGCGCCTTGTGGGAAGACTTGGATTTGCCGGATACTTCGTCGGAGGACGGAACCCTCTACGTCCGGCGAGCCCTGGCGGAAACCAAGAGGCACGGCCTCGTCCCGCGCGACACGACGAAGACGAACCGAAGCCGGGCCATAGCCTTGATGCCCGAGGCTATAGCGGTATTGCGGGCGCACCGCGCCCGCCAGGCGGAAGAGGAACTTCGGTACAAAGGTCTCAGGGAAGACCTCGGCCTGATATTTCCAAACACAACCGGTGGATACATGGCGAACAGCAACCTCTCCCAGCGTTACTTCAAGCCGATTCTCAAAAAAGCCGGGCTGCCTAAAGAGACCCGCTTCTATGATCTCCGCCACGCTTTCGCGACGAACTGGATAGAAGCCGGAGAATCCGTGGAGGTTCTACAAAAGGTCCTCGGGCATTCCTCCTACCAGATCACCGTGGACCGCTACGTAAAGATTTCTAGCGAATTCCAGCGCTCATCCATAGCCCGTTTCGCCGAGCGGCATGCCGAGCGCCGGCGAACGCAGTAGAGGGTTATCCCACGACCCTTTAGTGGTAAAACAGTTGTAAATAGGCTCCAACACGCGGGCAGTACGTAGGCAGTAAACGTAAATCCCCTTTATCTATGGGTAATTAGAGAGGGTGACCGACGGGGCTCGAACCCGCGACCTTCGGAGCCACAATCCGATGCTCTGCCTACTGAGCTACGGCCACCATGCGCGCTGCAAGATTTTATCAGGAAAAGCTGTGGCTTAGGAGTTTTCCAAACTCGATAGTTTCTTTTCGAGTTCCGAGTAGCTCCGGGAGATATCGGCCCGGTGCGTGACGCGGTCGTCGCTGGCAAGCTCCGGATTGTACTGCTCCAGAATATCCAGGCGCGCGGTCGTCCTTTGTATACCGTCGTTTAGCCGGCGCAACTTCTGCTCCCACTCGTGTTCCGCCGGGGAGCCGGGAAGCACTTCGCCTTCTTCCCTCATCTTGTAGGTCCTCTCGGCCAGCTTGACGTAGCCTTCGTAGTTCTCCAGATACCTGTAATAGTGCTCCTGGAACATCTTGACCGACCCGCTCTCCCGGCGGAGGCTAACGTCGTCGTCGGGATGCGCGTGCTGAACCGAGGATCTCGGGCCTCCAGTCTTTGTGGTTTCGAGAGGTTTTGTCGTCGGGTGCGCCTCTGGGGCCTGGACCTCGGCGGACTCCGGGCTTTCTTCCGCAATTAGACCGACGTTTGGCGCTGGACGCTCTGTATGCATCCCGGTGCGGGATTTTGGCTCCGGTCCTTGGGTTTCGGCTCCTTGCCGGGCCTCGGGTACCGGGCTCTCTTCTAGCACGTATTCGTTGCTACGCGACCTCCGTTCTTCGCGCAGAAACTGGAAGAGGTGTTCTTGTCCTTCGCGCAGACGCTCCAGACGCTCTTCGGCGAGATCCACGTATCCCCGCGCTTTCTGAAGGACGAAGATGGCGATGGTGAGGGTGACGCTACCGATCACGAGCAAACCGATGTTAACGAAGAGCAACGCCTCAGTCATACTTTGTGTCTCCCTCAAATAACTTCATCGCCCGTACAGTGTATTTCAGATGTACTTATAACAGCTAGTGTCGTCGTATAGCAAGGGGACAAGGTCCCTGCGACCGTCTGGACTGAAAGCGCGCCTGGTAGGATTTGTCCCAACCGCCGCGGGCGCCACACCTCCGGTACGGACATAGTCACCGGAGAGGGCGAGAAGGTCGGGACGGGAGAGGACATATTCGTGAACGGATGAGGCATGGTCGTCGGCGACGAGATCAAGCAGGGATTGCTCAGCCCCAACACGTTCTTGCCGATGGAGAAAATTCGCCCGGCCGGCAAGGCCGTCACCATCGCCCCAGATGCCGATCTCTCGTTGGTGGAGAACGTAAAGCGTAGCTAGAATTGGAACGCTACCGGCGTACTCAGAGAGGAGAACGGAAATGGCGAACGGCAACTCCATACCGAAGCTTGTTGGATCGGTGTTGGCGT
Organism: Rubrobacteraceae bacterium; assembly: GCA_049650095.1. Classification (GTDB taxonomy): domain Bacteria; phylum Actinomycetota; class Rubrobacteria; order Rubrobacterales; family Rubrobacteraceae; genus SIRX01. Next base: position 8,160 of record JBARZM010000145.1, read on the forward strand.
GTGAGGCGGTGGGCGGCGTAGGCGCCATCTTTACATCGGATGGCTTGAAGGAGTGGTATCCGGCGCTGGAGAAGCCCTCGTTCAACCCGCCCGGTAGGGTCTTCGGCCCGGTGTGGACGACGCTCTACGCCATGATGGGCGTCGCCTTCTACCTGGTCTCTCAGCGGGAAGAGAGCGATAAAGACCTAAGGCGAACCGCACAGGTTCTCTTCGGGGTACAACTCGCCTTGAACTTGCTGTGGTCTTACGTCTTCTTCGGCCGCCGGGCTCCGGGGTGGGCGTTGGTGGAGATAGTCTGTCTTTGGATCTCCATAGTAGCTACCATCACAGCCTTCTCGAAAGTTTCGGGGAGGGCCGCACTGCTCATGGCGCCGTACCTGCTGTGGACGAGCTTCGCGACGGTATTGAACTACTCGATCTGGCGTCTCAACAAGTAAGCAGAACTTCGAGACGGTACGGACAGGTCTGTCCACACCACTGGATCACGGTTGTTGGCTCTCGGCGGAGGTCTCTAGCTGCTTGGTCCACTGTACGTTTACTTCTACCGCGTTGCCAAGCTCCTTGGCTAAATCTTCCGCCAACGGACCCGGCGGAGGCGGTTTCTCGGCCCCTACAATATCCACGACTACCAGTTCACCGTCCACCTCGATGCTGGTTTCCTGAAGCCCCGTATCCTTTAGCCACGCCTGAACGCGCTCCGAAGCCACGCCGGTAGCCTGGTTGGTTTTTATTCCGGTCCACGACTGTATCCCGAGGGGAATAGAGACCGCCAGGACGGCCACGGCCGCCATGATGATTCCGACCTTGATGCGCCTTTCCTCACCTATCACCTGCAATTTGGGGGCGAACCCGGTGAGCAAGAATACCAGCGCGCCGATGAGCACTATCCCAGCCAGGTTCGTCAGGTACAGCAGCAGCGCGCCCCAGGCCAGGTCCGTCCTGCCCAGGGCGAAGGTAACGCCGACGGTCGCCAGTGGCGGCACCAGCGCCACCGCGACCGCCACCCCAGGTAGGGCCCCGCCGACTTCTTTCCGTACCGTGGCGTAGGCGCCCGCCGCGCCCGCCGCCAGGGCTATCCCCACGTCGATCAGCGTGGGACTCGTACGGGCCAGTATCTCCGCGGAGATGGGCGTGCTGTCGGGTAGCAGCAGCTCCGTCGTGGCCCAGGCAAGGAACATGGAGCCCGCGCTTGCGGCGACCACCACGGTGAAGAACGTCCCCTGCCGTACCGGCCAACCCGAGACCATCGCCGCGCCCACGGCCAGGACGGGGTTCATGAGCGGCGCCACGAGCATGGCCCCGATCACCACGGCCGTCGAGTTGGAGATCAACCCGAAAGTGGCGATCAGCACGGAGAGAGATTGCAATATGGCGAAGCGATAAAGGTAAGAGCGCAACTCCGACCCTTCGGGGAAAAGATCGCCGGTCACCTCCCGGCGGCGCTCGGGGGTCAGGTTCACGGCCTTGTTGACCAGCCACCCCAACCACGTGGCCCGGCTACCTTTCTCCTCGTCGCCGGTTTCGGGTTCTCGCTCGCTCATGACGCCTCCACTCCGCCCCGGTTCGAACAATCTTCTTTTACCCGGCAGGATCTGAATAAATATAGGGCTCCGAAACGATATTAACCAGGGATAGTATTCTATCCTCAGCTTCGCCGCGCGCTATAAGCAACGACCTCGCAAAGGCGGTGCGATAGGCTGCTTTTTGATACAGTTCTTGAACTCTCACTTGTGGGTTCTGGAGGAGATGCTCGTGTTTCCAGATAAGTTTCTGCAAAGTATGTACGGGCTGCTGGGCGGTCCGGTCTGGAGCAACGTAGGTTTCACGGTCCTGATTCTGGCGGGGGCACTGGTCTTGCGTTGGGTCGCGCGCAGGGCCGTTAGTCGGCGGTTCGGGACCACGGAGGCCAGTGAAGGTGACGGGCTCGAAGAGGCTGCCCGCGATGACCGCTATAGCGCTTACTGGCTAAGGAAGGTGTCCGGATACGCTGTCTGGACCGTGGCGGCCGTGTTGATCCTGCTCGTGTGGGCGGATTTCGGCGGCAGGCTGGGCGTTATCCTGGGTGGGTTCTCGGCGGGTTTGGCCTTCGCCCTCCAGAACGTCATAAGCTCGATAGCCGCCTGGATCATCATCCTCACCAGCAAGGTATTCAAGGCCGGCGACCGGGTGATGATGGGCGGGGTCCGGGGCGATGTCGTGGATGTCTCCCCGCTCAGGACGTCCATCATGGAGATGGGCAGCCCCAACAACGGAGAAGACAAAGACTCCGAGACCTGGATAAACGCCCGCCAATATACGGGCCGCCTCGTCACGGTCTCGAACAAGACGTTCTTCGAGGATCCCGTCTACAACTACTCAAAAGACTTCGAGTATATCTGGGAGGAGATCGTGGTCCCCATTTCCTATAAGGCCGACTGGGAGACGGCCAAGTATATACTCCAGAAAGAGGTGGAGGATACCACCAGCGATTTCCGGCGTGAAAGCGCGCAGGCGCTCTCGGAGATGTCCCGGCGCTACCTCGTGCCCCGAAGCGACGTGGAACCTCAAGTCTTCGTAAAGCTCACGGACAATTGGATCGAGCTGTCCGCCCGGTTCGTGATCCCCGTCCGATCCGCCCGCCGGGTAAAGAGCTCTATCTCCGAGAACCTGATGCGCCGCTATTCCACGGAAGGAATCGGCCTGGCCTCGGAGACCAGCGAGATCGTAAGCCTGCCGCCCCTCCGGGTAGAGGGTCTGCGTGAGATGATAGATGGAACCCGCCCGGTCGGTTCCGATAACAAAGAAGAGCCCCGGACGTAGCCAGCGCTGCGAGTCCAGGACGCCGCGCCGGTCACTGCTTGGTATTTTCTCTGAGGCTTTCTTATCGTGGTACGGCATCCCTGCGGCAGAACCGTTCGGCCCGGTGTTCGCAGCCCTCATTTTGCCAACGTTGCTCCTGCAAAATGGGATACCTCAGAAGCACGCCCGGCAGGATTCGAACCTGCGACCTGCGGATTAGAAGTCCGCTGCTCTATCCAGCTGAGCTACGGGCGCATCGGCTTGTCTGTGCGGGGTTTTCCGCATCCGGGAGTCGCCACAACCCCGGTGGCGGCAATGCGACGGCAATAGAGCGTAGAAAGAACGCCACAGCATCCGCCTATAGCGCCTCGTCCATAGCGTCGCCCAGGCCGCCCCGTCCATACCCTCCGTCACGCGGGCGGGAGTAGATACCCGGTGCGATAGAGCCGTTGGCGGGGCCGAACATCTTCTGAACGGGCTTTGGATGCTTGCCTGACATGGGCAGTATTGTAGCGCAAGTGTGCCGAGGTCTCATGCGGCTAGATAGCCGACGAGCCTACTTCCCCGGGAAGCGACTCGAAGTGCCGGCCCAGGGGCTTCGTGCGACTCGTGGTCGCTCTAGTCCTCATAGGCGGTGACGTTTCATGAGAAGGGCGCACCGACTTCCAGTCCGGCTTCCAGGGCTTGCCTGGCGGGCGGCGGGTAGCGGGCGCCCAGGATTACGCACGATCGGAAGTCCGCGTCCGGCTTCTCTTCCAGGGTGCTTTTTGCGTCTATCTCGGTGAGCACCCCGTAACCTTTCTCCTCGACGGCCTTCTCGTAACGGCGCCTTCGAGGTTTACCCTCAGGCCGTGAGTGCTCTGCTCTTTTTTTATAGCTGGTTCATTGTTGGGGCGGGTTGCCGCGTTGCGTCCTTTCGCCCCGCAGAGTCGCGAGAGAATCCTCGTATTCCTCGGCGTCTATCTGACCCCGGGCGAAGCGATCTTTCAGGATATCTTCCGCCGAGGATTGATCCGGGCGAGAATCATCGTTACTTCCGCCCTGGTTCGGCAGCACGCGCACCAGTACCCACACTACGAGCGCGACGATCAACAACAAGAAAATTATCCCGAGTCCGCCGCCCGTTCCGAATCCGCCCATCATTTCCGTTCGACTCCTTTCTTCGGTCTTACCTACGCCTACGAGTATAGGAGGCCGGGATCAAGCTCCGGTTGATCCGAGATCAAGTTTTAGTCAAGCTTGCGCTGCCGCGAGGTTTCAGGCGCCGGGTCTTCCGGTTCGACTTCCGGCCTGGAGTTTGCAACACCCTTCCAGCGCACCAGCGGGACAACACCCACGATTGACGCGCCGGGGAAAGCCCGAACGACCGACAGCCGCGCCTGGTACGCGGGCGATCGAGGCTGAAAGCGAAGGTTGTTAACACCGCCGCGCCGTATTCCAGCCCAGCCTGTTGTAGAGCGGGCAGTAGCCGGTGATGCCGGTGAAGACGAAGTTCGCTCCCAGCAGGATGAACACCGCTCCGGTCGCCCAGGCGAATACCGAACCCGGGGCGGCCAGCAGGTAAGCGAGCCCGATGAACGCCAGGATGGCGCCCCCTATAACCCGTATCCACCGCTCGGGCGTCCCGACGTTCTTCACCCTGCTTGTCTTTTGCATCGACGGTCTCCTTCCGGTCGCGGGTCTAAAAATTCCAGACCCCGAGGACTATCAGCACCACCAGCGCGATCATTGGCATGCAACACAGGGCCATAAGGCCCCAGTGCTTCCAGCGGCTGCCGCCTTCTGACTGTCCCTTCTCCTGTTCTTCCCGAAGTTGGTGTTTCATCTCGCCCTCCTCCGCCCTTGCTCCACTCCCAGCCTGCCGCGCAACAGGCCCATCTGGCAGGCGAACTCGTACCCGCCGGGCCCTCCGGCAGGAGCTCGACCGGCACGGTCTCGCCTTCGGAGAACTCCGCGCTCTTGCCGAAGTCGCCGAATACGACCCTCTCGGATAGGACGCGCTCTCCTCGCCGGGCTCGCCGGCCCGGCTGTCGTCGCCGGGCGCGGCGCCTATTTACCAGCTTTCCGGATCTGCGCGTTCTCATGCACGCACTCCCGCAGGTACTTCGTCCGCATGTACCGCTCGGGGTCCGCGTCGAACCTCCGAACGCAGCCCGCCGAGCAGAAGGAGAGCTTCAGCCCCTCGCGGCGGCGGTGGGCGTAGGCGTTTCGGCGCCTCATCGACATCCCGCAAACCGGGTCCAAACCCGGGTCGAACGCCGAGTCCAGCCTGAATCTATCCATAGGGTCCTCCTTTACGAGGCTCGATGTTCCTCCTTCGGAAAGAGTTTCGCACCCCGTCCTGAAGTCTCCCTGAACCGTACCTGAAGGTACGCTGAGTGTCGAATTGAGAGGCCGCGCCAATAAGCGAAGAACACGAAGGTTTGTGAGTAGGACACGGGCTGCCACCGCTACCGCCTCCCACACGGGATGATCTTTGAGAAGCTGATCGAGACACGGTCGCCGACATCCGGCGTCCCGGGCACCTCCGCGTTTCTTACAGAACTCTTAACGTTCTCTTAGAAATTTCTTAGATTCAGACCGTACACTCGGAGCCGTTAGCGATCAGTAGGAGGTTCCGATGTAGAGAAGAGCCGGAAATCCAGCCGAAGTAGTAGCTAGAGCAAACCCTACAGCGCAGGAACAAAGCGCAAGTAGAGAAGGAGAATGTAGATGAGCATGAAGAAGGTTATCGCGGGAGTGCTGGCAGCCACCTTCCTTACATTGGGTGGCGCCATGCTGGAAGGCGGTGCGACTATGGCCGCCGCCCAGAGCCCGGCCCAGACTACCCCGCAGGAGAGGCAGGCCCCCGGAGGACAAGGCGACGAAAACGAAGCCGGCGAGAACGAAGCCGGCGAGAACGAGACCGGCCCTCAGCCGCAGCCGCTCACCGGCCAGACGTTGGAGAGGGCCAGCCGGGCGGCGCTCGCCGCCACGGGCGGCGGCGAGGTTACCTCGGCGAACGTCGGCGAGGAGCCGGGCGTCGCCTACGACGTCGATGTCGCCCTCCCCGACGGCAGTGAGTTCGACGTGCATCTCGACCGTAATTATGGCGTCATCGAAGTCCTGGATGACGCTGTACCAGACCAGGCACTGCCCGACACGGGCGGCGTCGGCATCCTGCCGGTCGCGGGGGTCGCGGGCATCGCCGTGGTGATTGCCGGCGGCCTGATCGCCCGCAGGGTCATGCGGTAAGCAACCCGAGTTCCCCTGTATTAGCAAACAATATGTCCTCCCGGTCGGAAGGCCGCCTAAAACCTTCTCCGAACCGGGAGGACTCATGGACGATACCATAACTACCACCTACTACTCGTGCGAAGATCCAAAAGCCCGCCCACCACCGAAGTGATGCGTGCAACCCTGGTCGCGGCGGCCCTCTTCGGTGGCGATGTCGAGAAGGGTTTGTTCGAGCCCCCGTCGGCTACGGCATAAACAACGCCGACGCCCGCACCAGCTCCAGGAACGGCTGCGGGTAGACGCCGAGGACGAGGACGGCGGCGACGCAGAAGAGGATCAGGCCGAACAGGAGTCGCGTTCCGCCTTTCTCCCATTCTCCCTCCGGCTGGCCGAGGTACATCGGTCCCACGACCCTCAGGTAGCGCAGGTAGGGGTAGCAAGTAAAAGCAAGAAAGGTATCTAAATTACCCATTTTCATACGGAGTTCTGGATTCCCTGAGTCTGCCGAACCTAGCTTGACCCTTCCACACCGAGCGCGCCGAGCGCGGCTCTTAGACCTGCCTCCCGAATCGCTTTCTCGTCCGCCTGAAAGAACCTAACAGCCACTGTCTGCAACGACCCGAGGGCACACGCCGCCCTCACCTGACCCTCAACGCCTGCCTCCGAGCCCGCCACCAACTCCAACAAGCGATCGTTTAGTTCCAGAGTCCGCTGGCCGATCTCGGGGTGGGAGAGCACGGCCATGTCGCTGGCGAGCATTGAGACCAGTTCCCTGTTCTCCAAGACAAGATCGAAATACTCTTCGAGAATGGCCCGCTGCTCAGGGGAGCCGTTGGGCGCCGGCTCGTGGCGATCCAGCAGTGCCTCTACCTCCTCAAAGAGGGGATCCAGGAGTGCGTGCAGCAGACCATCCTTGGTGCGGAAGTGATGGTAGACGTTTGCCTTGCTCGCCCCCACCTCCTCGGCGATCTCCCGCGTGGAGGTAGCATCATAACCCTGTTTGCGAAAGAGAAAGAGCGCCGTCTCAAGGAGCCGCTCCCTGAGCGTTTTTCTCACTCCATCAGCCGCCTTCCATTTTCCCAAAATGCTCCCCTACGATCGCGAGTTCGCTACAAACCAAAGCATACGGTTTAGTGTATTTATCGTATTTTACGCACTTTTTACAAATTTTGTCTTGACAAGGCCATGCCGACACTGGCATACTGACTGCCTGGGTAGTTAATATGGGTACTCCAAGAAGTACGGACACGGTGGGAGACGAAGGGGTGGATCGCAAAAAGATCGAAGAGGATTCGTGTGAGAAGAGAAAACATGTCGCAAGCGCTAGCGATATGGGAAAAGGAGAGATAATGAAGCGGGTAGTTCTGCTGATTACGGTGACAGTGATGGGGGTGTTGCTAGCCAGCGGCGTGGCACTAGCGGCCGTCAAAATTGGTACTAGCGGAGACGACGTGATTAGGGGCACTAACGGATCTGACGTACTTGATGGCCGGAGCGGCAACGATAGAGTGCTTGGCCTCAGAGGCTCTGACGTCATAAAGGGTGGGCCTGGGAATGATGCACTCTACGGTGCCTTTGATCGCTTCAAACCAAACGTCGAGAACACGGACCGCAGTCCAGATGTCATATCAGCGGGCGACGGCAACGACATTATATTGGGCGGCAGAGGTGCCGACACCTTGAAGGGTGGATCGGGCAATGATGTGATTTTTCATGGACCTCGCACGGACGATGGTAAGGACGTTATCTCGGGCGATGAGGGTAACGACTTCATCTTTTCGGGCGACAATTCCAAAACAAAAGATGTAGTCAAGTGTGGTCCTGGGAAAGATGACGTATTCGCCGACAAAGCTGATCTTGTGTCGTCCGATTGCGAGCGCGTGATTGATAACTGATTGACGTTGAATCGCGTCGATCTGTCGCACGCTAACGCAATAAGAGAGTAAGTGTAAAACCTGTTGCCTTATCTACATACAGAGGAGGTTGCATCTAAGAAATAAACGGTCAATTTGCGAACGAAAGTAAGCAGAGTACAGGTTGCGAAACTACCCACGGAAGCGAGGAAGGAGAGGCTGTGACTGAGAACACAGAAGTTTTCCCCAAACAGGAACGCTTGGTCTTGGGCTTCGACGCTGGATGCATGACATGCAGCGAGATGGCCCACAAGGTTGAGGATCAGGTGGGCGAGAAGATAGAGGTGTGTTCCCTGCATGACCCACACGTCAACCACTGGCGCAAGCAGGCCTTGGGTGAGAATGCACCGTGGGCTCCGACTCTAATCGAGGTTGATGGTGGCGAGGTTAAGGCTTGGACCGGTCTGGGATTGAGCATCGCGCTCAGCCGGCGTCTTGGTCTGATTGTTAGTTGGCGGGTACTGCACGCCCTACGCGAGGTCAGATCTGCTCGGAACGAGGCACAGCGTTCTTTACGGTCCGAGGCCGTCGGAGGCCTTACCCGCGTACAGTTCTTAAAGGGCTTGGGCGGCGCCGCCGTGGCGGCGTCAGTATTGTCCGGAGTAGCGGCAGTGGCAAGCCCTTCGGCGGCTGCCGCGAAGACCGCTGATTTATCCGAGGAGCAGCGCCGTGTTCAACGGAAATTCATTGAACTCTCCCAGAAAACGCCGGTTGGGGAAACATTCACCCTCGTTAACGAGAACGGTAATGAACTTACGTTCAAGCGCAACGCCCAGCGCACCATTGAAGCGGTAGTTGCTCCCAGCGAGAGAGCCACATCAACACCAGGCGGAAAGATTGTAGCTGCGAGGAGTGTTTGCACTACTGCAGTCATAGCAGGGATCTACGCTCTCGGCTCTGCCGTGATAGGTGCTGCTGCTCTCGCTGGGACCAGCCTGATTATCGCTGGTTACGTGGTAGGTCCCCAGGTTCTCGGTGCCATTTCGGCTGCGTTGGCAGGTGGAGCAAGTCTCCAAGCGATCGTTAACTTGTATATCTGTTAGGCTTTAGAAATTATGAGCCTTTTGGCGGTTGTCGCTATCATTAACCTTTTTACCGTGATAGCGGCAGCCACCTGGATGGCGCGGGCAGATAGAGAGAAAAGCGGCTACCAGCGAAACCTAAGATTGGTTTCGCTGGTCATAGCCCTCCTAAGCCTGATCCTGTTCATTCTGATAGTTTGGGACATCTTACAATCATGATAACCATGATTGAGAGCCGAGTCGACAAAGAAGCGAAGGAGGTGGAAAATCTATGAAACCAGCGAGACACCCGGCCACCATCATACTCGGGATGTTTGCTCTAATCGGCCTCATAATAGGGCTAATCGGAGGTTATTGTGGCAACACCTTTCTTGAACAGGTTTTCTCGGTAACTGCGGTTCCCGTTGCTCTCGTGGGTTTTGGGCTCCTAGTAGACAGAACCGTAGCAAGAGAGATAAAGCAAGTAATGGAATCTGAGTAGCAGTCGCGCGAGATCTTATGCCAACTGACAGGGAGCGATTTCCAGAAGTCGCCGAGAGCAGGGGCTTCCCGGAAACCGAAGCGACCATTCTCGGCCGTTCGCTCGATCCTAGACGACATCGAGGTAAGAGAACAGCATATCCCGCCGTATCTGTGGCCTACGGGAGTTTCTCGAAGCATAGTCTTCGAGTCTGAAAGCTGAACCTGGTATATCGTGTCAAGCGCCAACAGGGAGTAAATCTCTACTTCTCTGTATGGCTTTCAGTTTCCTGTAGAGCTCTCTTGCTATGTAGGTCTTGAGCACCCGTAGGGCGGCTCTCAACGTCTTACCCTCCCTTTGCTTGCGTTCCACCAGGGCCCTGGAGCGCTCGTCGGTTCTGAGGCGTACTTGGGCGATCATGTGCAGGACGTAGTTCATGGTGCGGTTGCCTCCGGGGTTGACACTGACTCTGCTGTTCTTGCCACTAGAGCGTTCGGTGAGTCCACCGCAATAGCTGGTGAACTTCTCCACGCTACCAAAGCGGCTCACCTCGCCTACCTTGGCTAGTATCGTAGCCCCCAGCACCGGCCCCACGCCCTGGAGCTCTAAGATCTCGGGACTACTCTCCTTGACCAACTCGCCCATGAGCCACTCCAAGCGCTTCACGTCTTCGGCGAGATGGCTCACGAGTTCTTCGAGGATCTCCAGCTCCTGAGGGCACTCTTCGGGTATCTCCTTCAAGGCCATGCGGTTGGCATTAAGCTCCCTCACCAGGCGCTTTCTGGTGCGGCTTAAGACCTGCAAACGGCGTTGATGGGCGCCTGGTGTATAGGCCGGCAGGTCGGGGTTGGCGAGCAGTGCCCTGGCGGCGTTCTGGGCGTCTACCTCGTCGTTTTTCTTTCTGGAGCGCCTGGAGCGGTACTGACTGGTGAGTGATGGCGGTACGTTGATCACTTCCTCGCCCGTGGCGAGCAACTGAGCTACCCAGCTGGCGACGAATGGGTTGGCCGCTCCTTCCACTGCCCAACGACGTTCTCCATAGCACTCGGCAAACCGCCGCAGCGACTCCAAGCCTTCGCCCGTGTTCTCCACCCGTATAGTGTCCATTACCTTGCCACTGGGAGCTTCGATGGCCGAGGCCGTGTGGCTATCCGGATGCGGATCTACCACGATGACACATTTCACGTTCTGCGGCACCTCCTTCTCTGGTAGGATTTAGTCTGCGTGGCCCTCGCACGTCTGAAAAGGGATCAGGCCATCGGCTTTGCTGAGGCACCCTGGTATCCAGCGATGGGCCACGCCTTTTGCAAAGCACGGGGCGTGCAGTTCAGCATTTGAGGCCACTCGGGCAGACAGCTAATGGGCAACACCCCGTACTTTGTCTAATATACGGACGGCTAAGGCATAAACATCGCCGACGCCCGCACCAGTTCCAGGAACGGCTGCGGGTAGACGCCGAGGACGAGGACGGCGGCGACGCAGAAGAGGATCAGGCCGAACAAGAGTCGCGTCCCGCCTTTCTCCCACTCCCCTTCCGGCTGGCCGAGGTACATCGGCCCCACGACCCGCAGGTAGGGGTAGAGCGAGATCACGGTGTTGATAATGGCGATGACCGCGAGCCAGCCGAACCCGGCCTCTATGACCGCCGTGAACAGGAGCAGCTTCCCGAAGAACCCGGCGAGCGGCGGTATCCCGACCAGCGCCATCAGGAGCAGCACCATGCCCGCCGCCACCAGCGGGCTCCTCCGCCCCAGCCCGGAGTAGGCGGAGAGGTCCTCGGACCCGCTCCGGCGCGCCACGTACTGGACGACCATGAAGGCCCCGAAGTTCATGAACAGGTAGGCCAGCGTGTAGTACAGGAGCGACTCGCGGCCCAGAGAAGTGTAGGAAAATGCCACGACCCCCATGAGCAGGTACCCCGCCTGGGCGACCGAGGAGTAGGCAAGGAGGCGCTTCACGCTCCGCTGCGGGATCATCTGCACGTTCCCCAGCGTCATCGTTACGGCGGCGACGACCGCCAGCAGGAGAGGCCAGCCGACTCCTTCCGGCAGGCCCACCACGAAGGCCCGCGCGAGGGCGGCGTATCCGGCGGCCTTCGGTCCGACGGAGATAAAGGCGGTGACGGGCGTGGGCGCGCCCTCGTACACGTCCGAGACCCAGAGGTGCATCGGGGCCACCGACGCTTTGAATGCCAGGCCACCGAGGATCAGCACCACCGAGGTGAGGAGCAGAGGGAGGCTCGCCGCCGAGAGCGGTCCCGGCATCTCGTAGAGCAGCGTCGTGCCGGAGAAGCCGTACCAGAAGGTGAAGCCGTAGATCATCGTGGAGACCGAGACGCTGCCGAATATGAAGTACTTGAGGGATGCCTCCTGCGAGCGGCGCTCGTGCGTCATGTAACCGACCAGGATGTAGGAGGT
>JBARZM010000146.1:0-3984 GCA_049650095.1 Rubrobacteraceae bacterium
TTCTGCGGTTTGACGCGGTTTCGGCCGCCCTTCAGGGTTGCGGCCTCCCCGACGCTCTCTATCCCGGCGGAACGAAGGAGCTTGAGCAGCCGGATCAGGACCTCCGCCGTCGCCGCCGCGTCCGAAAGGGCCCGGTGGTTCGGGACTTGCCGCACCCCAAAATGGGCGGCGAGCGAGGAGAGCCGGTAGCGCTTGAGCCCCGGCACCAGGGTGCGGGCGAGCTTGAGCGTGTCGAGGACCGGGTTCGGCAACGGTTCGCCCCGGGCCGCCGTCACGAAAGAGGTGTCGAACTGGACGTTGTGCCCGACGAGCACCGCGCCCTCGACGAACTCCTCGAAGCCCGGCATCACCTCCCCGACGGGCGGGGCGTCGGCGACCATGGAATCCGTAATACCCGTGAGGCGCACGACGAAAGGGTCTATGGGCTGTTCCGGGTTGACGAGCGTGGAAAACTCATCCACGGTCTGGCCGTCCACGAGTTTGACGGCCCCGATCTCGGTGATGCCCGCGCCCTTCGCCGCGGAAGCCCCCGAGGTTTCGAGGTCGAAGACCACGTACGGCGCGTCCTCCGGGGGGAGCGCGGCCGGGTCGGCGATGCAAAGCCTGCCGTCCGTGTCCCAGAGAAAGCGGGGGTCTTTCCCGACCAGCTTCTTTACGTGGGCGTGGGCTTTGCCGTTCAAGCCCGGGAAAGCGAGCAACCCGGTTGTTATCTCCTCGGGGCTTACCGGTCCGTGGTCCCGGACGAAACCGTAGAGGCTAGGAGACACGTACCTCCGTCCGCGCCGCCTCGGCGATGGTGAGGGCCTGGGCCTCCGTTATCCCGGAGATCGAGACCAGGTTCTCGTAGGTGTACTCGTGGTCGAGCAGGCCGCTCGCCATTACCCGGGCCCGCGTCTTCATGCCCACGCCGGGGAGTTTCTCGGTGTGAAAGACCTTGCCGCGCTGAATCCGCAGGTCGTCCACCCCGGATAGCTTCTCTTTGTCCACCAGGACACGCTTGAGCGTATCGGCGAAAACCTCGATCTGCTCGGGTTGGTACACGCCCCGGCCCATGAGCGAGGGCGTCATCGGGGCCGGATGCAGGAGGTTGGCGTTCCGGACAGTCGTGTGCCCCGGCGGCTCTATACCGCTGAGGGGGTCCGGGTCCCCGAGGCTCTGCGCCTCCAGCGCGTGTTCCCAGGCCTGCTCTTCGAGATCCCCGGTGGTGTCCAACTCGGTGACTACCGGGTGCCCCCGGAAACGGTCGTTCCGGTTGGCGGCGTACAGAAAGAGGCGTCCGTCTTTCTCGTTCCGGTAGAACTCTACTATGGCGTAGGCCCGTTTCTCGCCGATGCCGGGGAGCCGGGAGAGGGCCTTCGCGTCTTCCTCTTCTATCATCTGCCAGAGCTCGCCCGGCTCCGCCGCTTCGGCGGCTTTGGCGGCGGCCCGCCGGTCCACCCCCCGGACCGTCTCCAGGGTTCCCTCGACGCTCTCCGGGTCGACGCCGCGTCTCAGGTGGTTGATCTTGCGAACCCCCGTGAACTCGTTTTGCTCTTCCCAGCGCCAGACCAATTCCCGGACACGCTCGACCGCCGCGGAATCTTCCGGAACGAACTCTATCGTTACCCCGTTGCCGATGTACCGGCCGCCGGAGTCCGGTAGATGCTCCGCGACGTACATGACCTGCACTTTTACCGAGGGAGAGTAGAACGAGAAGTGTACCGGCAAGCCCGGCGCGACCTCTTTCATCAACCTCCGGCGAAAGACATTTTCTTCTATATCCGTCTCGAACATCAGCCTCTCGATTCTACCATCCGGCCGGTGGATTCCATCTCTCGTTTACCCACAAGAACCTCGTCGCGGAGCACTATGGCCTCTATGGCCTCCCCGGCCCGGACCTCGGACTCGGGGCCGATGAGCGCCAGCGCGTCGGCCTTCGTCAGCGAGCTAACGAGCCCGGAGCCCTGCGCCCCGACAGACTCCGCCCGCCAGCCCTTTTCGGTACTCTGGAGGCTCACCCGCATCGCGTGCAGCCGCCCGAAACGATTGTGAACATCCTCGTCGAAGTACACCTGTATGCGCGGCCTCTTTTTGTCCTCGCGGCCCATCATTTGCATCAGCGCCGGCCGGACGAAGAGGTCGAAGCAGACCATTGCGGAGACCGGATTACCCGGCAACCCGAAGACACCAGCGCCGTTTCGCACCCCGAAAAAGAGCGGCTTGCCGGGCTTGAACTTTACGCCCCAGAAGATTTGCTCCACCCCGAGGTCGGACATGGTGCCTTTCACGAGGTCCTTCTCCCCCACCGATACGCCGCCGCTCGTTACTACGACGTCGGCGTCTTCCAGGGCTTCTTCGATGGACTTCCGGAGCGCGTCCGGGTCATCGGAAGCGGCGGAGATCCGGCGGGCTTCGGCCCCGGCTTCGCGGGCCTGGGCGACTATGGCGAAGGAGTTCGAGTCGTGGATCTCACCCGGCGACAGCTCTCGTTCTCCCGGCGGCACCAACTCCGTGCCCGTGGAGAGGGCCACCACCCTCGGCCGCCGGTAGACGGGCAACTCTCCGTAACCCTGGGTGGCGGACAGCGCGATCTCCGGCGCCCCGATCTCCGTGCCCGCGCGCAGGATGAGATCCCCTTCCCGCACGTCTTCGCCGCTCCGGCGCACGTTCTGGCCGGGAGTCGCGGCTTTCTTCAGGTCGAACCGCTCTCCCCAGCCGGAGGTGTTCTCGACCATCACTACCGCGTCGGCGCCCTCGGGGATGACGCCGCCGGTAAAGATCTTTATGGCCTCTCCCTCACCGACGCTCTTTTTTGCCGGCCGGCCCGCCGGCGCTTCGTCCACCACCCCGAACGTGCGGCCTTCCTCGGCGTCGGCGCTCCGCACCGCGTAGCCGTCGACGGCGGAGTTGTCGAACGGCGGAGAGTCCAACCGGGCCTTTAAGTCTCGCGCCAGGACAAGGCCCTGGGCCTCTTCCAGCGGCACGCTGACGACTGGCAAGCGTTCAATGTTCTCCTCCACGAGACGCGCGGCCTCGCGGTGATCTATTAGCTTCTCGAAAAGCTGCACATCCACACCTCTGTTTGCTTGATTCTCTTTCCCCCAGGATAAGCTACCACACCTCGCGCGGAGACGGCGGCAGACCCAGGAAGGATCTCGCGTTTGCCCGGCAGGCGTTTAACCGATGGTACAAGTCCGGGGCCTTCGGAGACAATATCCTGGCCGCGCAGAGCCCGAACGAAGGCGCGGTGGCCGAGGCGAGGCTCCCGGAGCCTCCCAAAGCCCCGTGTAACCTCTCGGCCAACGGCGCGAGGTCCAAAGGCGCCAGCACGTAAACGGAGCCGAAGTACGAGTATCCGCCAAATGGTTCTTCCCCGCCGGGTTCTCCCCCGCCGGAAAGCTCGAACCCGTCTACCACCAACGGCGTTCCTTCTCTAAAAATACGTGTCCGGCTCGAAAGGCTCCCGTATCCGAACCGTTCCCCGCGCGCCACGCGTCCGGCGGCGAAAGATTCCCAGCAGATGAGCGTCGAATCTCCGGCCAGCCGGAACTCGAATGTTTGGCGAAAATTCGACCCGGAGTACGGAATAGAATGGTGCGGTAGGTACTCCAGCAACGTTCCGTGCCCGAGGTCGAAAGTGGCGCTTTGCCCGGCGGGGTCCCCCCGGTACGCTTTCGTCGCGCCCTGGGTCAAGATAGTCGCGGCCGAGCCTGACGCCAAAGAGACCTCCGTCTCCAGGAGATCCCCGCCGAGGACGCCTCCGGCGGGGTTGGTGATCTGGACCTCAGCTGTCCCCGCGGCATCCGGGTAACCAGCCTTCACCGCCCCGAAAGGCGCCGATGCGTAACGCCCGGTGAGCGCCGTCTTGCCATCACGAACCTCGAACGCCAACCGCAAGGAGCCACTACGGCCCGGGCGGGCCACTCCGGGTAGGGTTTCGAGCCTCAATCGCAAGCCTCCAACAGACGCCCCAACAACCCCTCCGGGTCGTAGAGGATGCGGAAG
>JBARZM010000147.1:0-6570 GCA_049650095.1 Rubrobacteraceae bacterium
CAGGATAGAGTCCAGGACGAAGCCGAGCTGCACCCCGGCCACGATGGCGAGCAGAAGAACCAAGATCGTGGAACGGAACACGTACCGGCGCAAAGCGCGGCGCGGGAGCGGTCGCAACTCCGGCTCCACGGCGAACTCCGGGGCGGCTTCTTTCAACAGTTTTACGGCTTCCCTGCGGGGCAGTAGCGGAAAGATGGTGGTCGAAACGGCCACATCCTCCGTGCCGGCCCCGTAGCCGGCGCTATCTACCCGGATCAGGGCCAGGCCGAACGGCTGTCGCAGGATGCCTTCGGATATTCGGACGGCTTGTATGCGGTTGAGTGGTATCGTGGCCTCGCGTTTTTCGAGTAGGCCGCGCTTGATGTAGAGGAAATCCCCCTCCCGGGAGAGGGTGAAGCCTGCATAAGATAAGATCGTCCCTCCGATAGCCAGGAGCCAGGCAAAAAGTCCTACAGAAAACGCCACGACGGCGAGGGCGAGTATAGAGTTCGGCGCGATGGTCTCGTAGATGCGGTCGAAGAGGCGCTCGGAGACGAGGTTGTCGAAGAACTGCGAGCCGATAGCGACCAGTGACAGCGCCACCCCGATCTGCCCACTCGTCGCGCCCGCGACCAGCAATTCCTTCGTCCCGAGCCGCCGGATCACGGTAGGGCCGGTCTCTTCCTCTTCTTCATCCACTTCCGGCCGGACGCCTTCGAGTTCCCCCCGCAGAAGGTCGGCCGCGGCACGGCTCAGGGCGGAGAGCGAGGCGTCGGTGTCGGTGGTGCCGCCACCGGCCGTTTCTATCCGCACCTCGACGACCTGGAAGATACGTTGGATTATTCCTTGCACCGTATCCACGGACTGAACGTGCTCCAGCGGGATCGTCCGCTCATTTTTCTGCAATACGCCCTGGCTCAAGTGAAACGCGCCACCGGAGGTCCAGTACCGCGTCGCCCGCCAGGAGAGGACTCCCCACAATGCTGACCCGATGACCACGATAACCGCGCCAAGGATCAGGTAGAGCGAGAGATCCAGCCCACCGCTAAAAATAGCCGCCGCGCCACCGGCGGCGAAAAAGCCGATCCAACGCCGCAGGGTCTTTATCGCCCCGACGATCATCGCCGCCGGGTGAAGGCGACGCTCCTCAGAGCTCATCTTGTTCCCGGGTCAGTTCGGAGATCCGGTCCCGCACTTCGGCGGCGACCGGCGCGGAGAGCTCCGGGATGTGGTTGGACCCGGCGGCCGTGTAGAAGATAACCGTGGCGAGCCCGAACCACCGCTGCAACGGACCGTGCTGCGTGTCCACGTGCTGGATGCGGGCGAGCGGCACGAGCGTCCGGCTCACCCACACAATGCCCCGCTGAAGGTCTACTTCTTCTTCCCGGATCTCATACCGCCACCGCCGCCAGCGCAACGTAGGTAAAACCCCGACGACCAGACCATAGAGCGCTAGTACCGCGAGAAGCGGCAGCCCGCCAACGAAAATAGAGAAATCCGCCCGCCACACCAGAAACCAGCCCACCGCCCCGGTGATCACCAAAAGCGGCGCGTTCCAGAGCGCGCTGGAGATTCGCCACAAGGTCTTGGCCCGGGGGTCCAGCCTCTCTGCCGGCTCGCCCTTCACCGGTCTCTAGGAGAGTTGGACTACGGGACGACCGCGCAGGTCTTTGGCGGCAAGCTGTCCGCAGGCGGCGTCTATGTCGTTTCCCCGGCTCGGGCGGAGCGTCGCCGAAAGGCCGAGCTCCTTCGCGTATTCGAGGAACTCCTTCGCCCGCTTTTTGGAGGTGGCCGCGTAGCCGGTATCCGTCCAGTTAAAGCGGAGGAGGTTCAGGTGGTAGAGCGGGTGATCCAGGACCTGCACCAGCGCCTCGACGTGCTCGTCGGTGTCGTTGACGTCGGCGAGCAAGGTGTACTCGAAAAAGAGCTTGCGGTTCGTCTCGTCCACGTAGTAGCGGGCGGCGGACATTAGCTCGGGGATGGAATGGCGGGAGGCTACCGGCATGATCTCCTTGCGCTGCTCCTCGAAGGGTGTATGAAGCGAGATCGCCAGATGGAACTGCTCCGGCTCGTCGGCGTAACGCCGGATTTTATCCACCAGTCCGCTCGTCGAGGCCGCGATGTGCCGCGCGGCGAGCCCGAACCCGTCCGGGTCGTTCAGGACTTTGAGCGCCAGGATCATCTCGTTATAGTTCAGGAACGGTTCCCCCATCCCCATCACCACGACGTTCGATATCCGCTCCGGCGCGACGTCCCGGGCGGCGACGAAGACCTGTTCCGCGATCTCGCGGGCTTTCAGGTTCCGTTTTATGCCGAGCAGCCCCGTGGCGCAGAACGTGCAGGCCATCGGGCACCCGATCTGGGTCGAGATGCAGACGGTGTTGCGTCCTTTTTCGGGGATCATGACCGTCTCTATGGCGTGCCCGTCGTGGGTGTGGAAGAGGTATTTGCGGGTCCCATCGGAAGCCTCGAACTGGCGTTCGAGCGTTAGTGTCGCGGCTGGAACTTCGGCCGCGAGGTCTTCCCGCAGGCTTTTGGGGAGGGCGGTTGCCTCCTCCCAGTCGCGGATGAGCGAACCTGTCAGCGCGGCGTAGGCCTGCTTTAGCCGGTAGGCCGGCTCGCCGCGCGTTTCGAGGAAATTCTGTACGTCTGGTAGGTACTCTAATGCTTTCATTGTTTGGGATTATACCGGCCAAGCGGAAAGTAACATCCCGGAGGACCGAGATGGGCGGTAAAAAACATCCGGCGGGGTTAGAATTGCCGGGATGGGAATCTTGGATCTTTTTATCGCCTTGTTCGTCGTTCTGGTCGTGGCGCGCGGCGCCCGGACAGGTTTTCTCGCCGGGGTCTTCTCGCTCGCCGGGGTGGTCGTCGGGGTGTCCTTGGGATCCCGTTTGGCCCCGTTTCTCCTGCCGGAGAACGAGAGCGCGGTCTTCCGGGCCGGCATCACCCTGGCCACCATCCTCGCCTTTGCCGTGCTCGGGGACGTGCTCGCCCGGGCCGTCGGTAGCTTTTTGCGCGCCCGGCTCTCTGGCCCGGCTTCGGAGGCACTCGACGGCCTCGGCGGGGCGGCCCTCGGGCTCGCGCTCTCCCTGACGGTGGTGTGGATTATGGGCGTGTTTACGCTCCAGGCCCCGCTACTCGCGAGCCTGCATCCGACGGTCGAGAAGTCCCGGATACTGCAAGTGCTGAACGAGCAGATGCCCTCGGAACTACTAACAAAGGCGGTGGCCGAGCTGGATCCCCTGCCCGAGATACGGGCCCCGGAGGCCAACGTGGCCGACCCGGACCGCGGCATCCTCTCGGACCCGGACGTACTCGCCGCCAGCTCCCAGACGGTCCGGGTTACCGGCATAGCCTGCGGCTACGGGATCGAAGGTTCGGGTTGGGTAGCCGCCCCGAACACGGTCGTGACCAACGCCCACGTGGTGGCCGGTGAGGCCAGGACCCGCGTGCAGAGCGGGGGCACGGGCGCTTACAGGCCGGCCCGGGTGGTGTTCTTCGACAAAAAGAACGACATCGCCATCCTGCGCGTTCCGAAGCTCGGCCTCTCCCCCCTACCCCTCGCCGAACCGGAACCGGACGAATCGGTCGCCGTGATCGGCTTTCCAGAGAACGGCCCACTCGACATCCGGGCCGGGCGCACCGGCGGGACGCGGCGCGTGCTTTCTAGCAACGCATACAACCAGGGGCCCGTGGAACGCACCGTAACAAGCCTTCGGGTCTACGTCCGGCCCGGGAACTCCGGCGGTCCGGCCGTCAACGCCGAGGGCGAGGTCGTTTCGACCATCTTCGCCAGCCGCTCGGATTCGAGCCGTTCGGGCTACGGCATCCCATCCCAGATAGTGCGGCAACGCCTCGACTCACTCCCGGCCGTCGCCCCAACCGTCAGCACCGAAGGGTGCATCCAGTAGCGAGTTCAGGGAAACGTAAAGCCGAAGGTAATAGGAGCCAGCTTTGGGGCCCCGGGGACGCTATCCGCGGCTTTCTTCGCGGATAATTTTCTCTAAGGTCAGCCGGCTCCGGTTCAGCTCGGCTTCTACGGTGGAGAGGCGGGAGAGGGCGGTCTCTCCCAAACGGTCCCGCTCGACCTCCCGCGCGACGGCGGAGGCCGCTTCGTCCACGGCGGTTACGGCGCTCACCAGCAACAAAAGGTCTTTCTCTTCCATGGAGAAAATACTACCTGATTCCATACCTCGCGTTGGCGTTCTTCGCCACCAGGTAGGCATCGACGACGGCCCACAAGCCCACGAGAGGCATCAGGAGCCAGCCGATCAACACGGCCGTCAAAGCGCCGTTTATTATCTGTAGCACGATAAACACCACGCCTTTGAAGACTTGGCCATTGTATATCTGGCCTAGCCCCGCGACTACCAAACTCAGGATCGCCGCCAGCAACGGACTTCGCATTATTCTCTCCTCGTCTCCGAACCGTCTCCGAAATTTCCTTACGACAGCTTATACGCCCAGAGACCTTATTCGTTGCGACGCCGATGGTCTTCCTTGAGCCGGAGGTATTCCCCGTCTTCCGCCGCCTGTCGCCACTTCTCGTGGAAAATCTTCGCGGATGAGGCTTTTACCGGGTCTTCTTCCTCCAGCGGCCGGCTCTTTTTGCCGCCCTTGTACTTGGCGTAGCGGCGCGAGCGGGTGTAGCCCATCTGCAGGTATTTCCGCGCCACGTCCATCCCGACGAAGTCCCCTTCAGAACGGTACTCCAGGAACTTTGCCCAGATCGCCCCCGACGACTCCCGGGCCGTCTCTTCGTCCTTGAAGCCCCACAACGGCAGCAACTCGCCCTTGTACGGCTCAGCGTGGAAAACACCTTGCTCGCCGCGTCCGATCCGGTACGCTTCGGGGTGTTTCCGTAAATCCACACCGTCATATGAATAACCCAAATGTCTATCTCCAGAGGTTAGCGGCACGCCACTGAATGATACTAGGTCGGCACCCTTACTCGAAAGCATCGGTCGTTTGGGAAAAAAGCGCCGTCCGGCACCGAGTACCACCGTCCGAAGCCACTTCATATACAGTGGCCTCGTGACTTCGACTGCTTTCGTGCGGACACCCACGACCTGGCTGGCGTACCTGCTAACCGGATATTTTCTCTATCTACAGTCGGCTTTAGGGCCTCTAATGCCTTTCTTGAGGGCCGAGCTGGGCATAGGCTACACGACGGCGAGCCTACACTTCAGCGCCTTCGCGCTGGGTGTTTTGCCTGCGGGCTTGCTCGGGGAGCGTCTCTCCGGGGCCTTCGGCCGACGCCGGATGGTGTGGGGCGGAGGCTTTCTGATGGCGGCCGGGGCAGCGCTGCTGATGGCCGGCGGGCATCCGGCCGTAACCCTGGCGGGGACGCTCGTGATGGGTATGTTCGGCGGACTACTCCTGATGAACGTCCAGGCCACCCTCTCCGACGCACACGACGAGGCGCGTTCGGTGGCGATCTCCGAGTCGAACGTGGTAGCCAGTTTGTGCGCCGTGGTGGCGCCACTGGCGATCGGGGCGTTCGAGCGGGCAGGCATCCTGGGTTGGCGGGGGGCGGTGCTTGCCGCCGTCGCGGCGTTGGCCCTCGTCTTTTGGCGCTTCCGGGACGCCCCGGTTCCGAACGCGGAGCCAGTGGATGCGGATAGCAAAACGGTGTCCTCCGGGCCGTTACCGCTGTTGTTTTGGGGATATTGCGCGGTGCTGGCCCTGGGGGTCGCCGTGGAGTGGAGCATGGCTTTCTGGGGGGCGGCGTTCCTGCAAGACGAGGTGGGGTTCCGCGCGGCCGACGCCGCGACATTAATGGGCGCTTTCTTCGTGGCGATGCTCTTGGGACGCGCGGCCGGGAGCCGTCTCGCCCGGCGGGTCTCTTCTACCTCGATCCTCCTCGGCGCGCAACTCGTGGCTATAGGCGGCTTCGCGCTGTTCTGGCTCGTGCCGCTGGCCGCGTCGGGGGCGTGGGGCGCGGCGTCGAGCGTGGCGGGGCTTTTCGTAACCGGGCTCGGGGTGGCGAACCTCTATCCCTTCTCGCTGTCGGCGGCGACCGGGATCGTCCCGGGGCGGGCAGACCGGGCGGTGGCGCGCATAGCCCTCGTCGGCGGTTCCGCCATCCTGCTCGCGCCCTTCGTCCTGGGCTCGGCGGCCGACGTGTTCGGCATCGGCAAAGCCTACGGGGTAGTGCTGGCGATCCTGCTGTCAGCCGTGGCGACGACCGCGATGGTCAACCGCCGGGCCGCGGCCTCGGGCCGATCTCCTTCTTAACGCGAAGCCCCGGGAAAGAGACCCGACACCAAAGAACAAAATCCGTGCCATCGTCGTCAAGAAAGCTCTTTTTGTGAACGGTTTTATTTGCTACAGCACCCGCTACAAGGTAAATTACGCCTATGCGGATAGAAATATCTCTCCGCCCAAAGATTTACGGACTTTAGCCAACGTTCTATAGGCCAGGAGAGCGGGTATATGTACAAAGAGATCTACGTCCCGGTAGACAACTCGGATTACTCCAACCAGGCGTGCGTTATCGGCGTCGACGTGGCGCGCCAATTCGGCGGTCGCGTGGCGGGCTGTCACGCCTACGCCGCAAAGATGCACGACGTGCGCTTCCGGCAGATG
>JBARZM010000148.1:0-7690 GCA_049650095.1 Rubrobacteraceae bacterium
CGTTTCACATAAGGTTTGGCAAGCTCAACCAGTTTTCCGGAGAGAAGAGGTTCCAGGGCGACGTGCCGGCGGTCCTGTTGTCCGGCGGTAACGATGAGCGGCGTTTTGTTTAGGTAAGCCGTTACCATCGCGCCCATCGCGTTGCCCAGGCCCGGGGCTGTGTGCAGGTTGACGAGGGCGGCGTTGCCCGTGCCCTGGGCGTACCCTTCGGCCATCCCGAGCGCGGATGCCTCCTGAAGCGCCAGCACGTAGCCAAAATCCTCCGGGAAATCCTTTAGAAACGGCAACTCCGTAGAACCAGGGTTGCCGAAGACAGTGGTCATCTCGAAGCGCCGGAGAAGGTCGAAGACCGCTTCACGGACGGTAGGCATAATCTCAACTCCCTTTGTGTAGACTTCCCGATTGAATGGTAACAGAGCGTCGGATGCCGGGGACCGATCAGGGACCTGGCGGAGATGGCCCCGGACTAAGTACAATGGTGCAAAGGTTTGTGTTGTCGTGGAAGGGGAGTGGGCGATGAAGGCGATCCGGGTAAACGAAACCGGCGGGCCGGAGGTACTTTCGTACGAAGACGTAGAGGTTGGGGAGCCGGGCGCGGGCGAGGCCCGGGTAAGGCTCGCCGCCTCCGGGGTCAATTACATAGACACTTACCAGCGTTCGGGCCTCTACCCTCGGGAGACACCTTTCACGCTGGGACTCGAAGGCGCGGGCGAGGTCGAGGCCGTCGGGGAGGGCGTCGAGGAAATTTCGCCGGGAGATTACGTGGCCTTCGCCGGTGTGCCGGGCGCGTACGCCGAGCAGATAGTCGCGCCGGTGGATAGCCTCGTGCCGTTCAACGTGACGATGGTCGAGGCGCGGGTCGCGGCGGCGATTATGCTCCAGGGCATGACGGCCCACTACCTCTCCCACAGCACGTTTCCGCTCGAAGAAGGCCAGACGGCCCTGGTCCACGCCTCGGCCGGGGGCGTGGGGCTCTTGTTGTGCCAGATGGCGAAGATGCGGGGTGCGTACGTGATCGGCACGGCCGGCACGGAGGAGAAAGCCCGGCTCGCCAAAGAAGCCGGGGCGGACGAGGTGATCCTGTACACCGAGCAGGACTTCGCCGAAGAAGTGAACCGCATAACCGACGGCGCGGGCGTGGACGCAGTCTACGACTCGGTCGGCAAAGACACCTTCGACAAGAGCCTCGATTGCCTACGGCCCCGGGGATACCTGGTGCTCTTCGGCGGTTCCAGCGGTCCCGTGCCGCCGGTGGACCTCCAGATCCTCAACCAGAAAGGCGGCCTCTACGTTACCCGGCCAGCCCTCGCCCAGTACACCGCGACCCGCGAAGAGCTAATGTGGCGGGCCGAGAGCCTCTTCTCCTGGATCGGCCAGGACAACCTTAGCGTCCGGATCGGTGGCTCCTACAACCTCTCCGACGCCCGTCAGGCCCACGAAGACCTCGAAGGCCGCAAAACCACCGGCAAACTCATCCTGATACCGTAAAACGTACCGTAAAGGAGCCATCATGAAGCTCGACGTAGGTCTCGGAACCGAAGGCAAGTACCTCCAGCGGATGTCCGCCACCGCCCACGCCGCCGAAGGCCTGGGCTTCGCCGGGCTCTGGACCAGCGAGACCAAGCACGACTCCTTCCTGCCGCTCGCCATCGCCGCCAACGAGACGGAGGAAGTGGAGCTAGGCACCTCCGTCGCCATCGCCTTCTCCCGGTCCCCGATGGAAGTCGCCCAGACAGCCTGGGACCTCCAGGACCTCTCCGGCGGGCGGTTCATACTCGGCCTCGGGACCCAGGTAAAGCCGCACATAGAACGCAGGTTTTCGATGCCGTGGGGCAAACCCGCGTCCCGGTTGCGGGAATACATCCTCGCGCTAAGGGCCATCTGGGAATCTTTCCAGAACGAAGGCTCCCTGAAATTCGAGGGCGAGTTCTACCAACACACCTTGATGACGCCGTTCTTCAACCCCGGCCCCATAGACGCCCCTGAGATACCGGTCTACATCGCCGGCGTGAACACCCGGCTCGCGGAGCTTGCCGGGGAGATCTGCGACGGCTTCCACGTCCACCCGTTCCACAGCCCGGAGTACGTAAAACAAATCATACAACCCTCCATCAATGATGGGGCCGAACAAGCCGGACGAAGCGCCGGCGACGTAGAGTTGGCGACCAGCGCTTTCGTAATAACCGGGGACGAGGAGCGCGAAGCGGTGCGGCAGCAGATCTCCTTCTACGCCTCCACCCCGACCTACCGGACCGTAATGGAAGTCCACGGCTGGGAGGCCGTGACCGAAGACCTCTCCAAACTCGCCCGCGACAAAAAGTGGCAGGAGATGCCGCAACTAATAACCGACGAAATGCTCTCCGAGTTCGCCATCGAAGCCTCTCCCGAAGAAGTCGGACCGGCCCTCAAACAGCGTTACGAAGGCCTCATAGACCGCGTCGCCCTCTACGTCCCGTTCGTGCCCGGCGAAAAAGACGACTTCTGGCGGGCGGTCGTTGGCTCTGCACGGTAAAAGAGCGAGAGGGTTAGCGTCGCAGAAGGATTAGAATACACTGCGGCGAATCTACAGAGAGGCGCATCAGATGAACGCAGAACCCATCGTTTCAGACCCGAACGTTATGATGGGCAAGCCCGTGGTGGCTGGAACCCGGATCCCGGTAGAGCTCATACTGGAAAAACTCGCGGTGGGCGAAAGCCCCGGGCAAATCACCGAAGAGCACCCCCGGTTGACGGAACGCGACGTTAGGGCCGCCCTAGACTTTGCCGGCAAAGCCCTGAAAGCCGACGTTGTCTATCCACTCGGCGACAGGCCGGGGTGAAACCTCTATCCGATGAGGGCCTGGATCGGCAGGTCGTGAATCTTCTGCGTGACTGAAACGTTCGCCGTCGTTACCCCGGAGGCAATACGGATCAGAGGGTCTCGATAACCTTCAAGACAACGGACATCTGCGACGAGTTCCCCGACAAAATCAGCATCTGCGCGCCTATCTTCACCTCCTACGGCGCGGCGCGGAGTTTCTCCGGCCGGATCTCGACGGTAAAAGTCCACGAAGACAACGTGCTGGTCCGGGAGGCGCTGGAGAACGCGCCGGCGGGGACCGTGCTCGTCGTCGACGGCGGCGGCTCGAAGCGATGCGCCCTGCTCGGCGACAAGCTCGCTTCCATAGCGGCATCCCGAAACCTGGCCGGCATCATCGTAAACGGCTGCGTCCGGGACTCGAAGGAGCTGGCGGATATAGAGGTAGGAATCCTGGCGCTGGCGACCCATCCTCTAAAAAGCAAGAAAGCAGGCGAGGGTGAACGAGACGTGCCCGTGGAGTTCGGCGGCGTTGCGTGGACGCCGGGCGATTATGTATACGCGGATGAGGATGGAGCAGTTCTCTCTACGGACGAACTTCAATATGACGAGTAACCGCCAACGTCTCGCACAAGATTCTTATGCTAGAATATAGTGCATGAGAACGACGCTAGATATTGATGCACAGTTGATGGAAGAGGCTGTCAACCTTTCAGGGGAGCGCACAAAGGCGGCGGCGGTCGAGGCGGCTTTGCGAGAGTACGTTCGGCTGCGGCGGAAGGAGTTGCTGTTGAGCCTTCCCGGCAACATCCGCTTAGAAGAGAACTGGCGGGATCTCAGAGAGGTCGAGCTTGACGAGTGATCCGGTCCTCATAGACACCTCTTGCTGGATCGAATACTTCAACCGGCCGGGTAAAGAAATCGCAATAGCTGTCGGGAACTCTATACGAGAGGATAGCGCGTCTCTGACAGGTGTGGTGCTGGCGGAGCTATTGCAGGGCGCCAGAAGCGAAGAAGAGTCCTCGAGACTGCGGGAGGCTCTCGGGGCCGTGAATTATATAGGAACTTCCCAGAGGATGTACGGTAGGGCTGGTGAACTTGGTTTCACGTTGCGGCGTCGAGGGATAACTGTACCGGTAACGGATTGCATGATCGCCGCGGCGGCGGAATCCGCGGGAGGCCGCATTCTAACCCTGGACAGCCATTTCACGGAGCTGGCGAAGGTCGCTTCCCTCGACGTTCTCTCGCGGTAAGCCCCTGTTTGCATCTTCATCGTTGGGACTACCCGTAGTCTCCGCCGTAATCTTCGGGTAACCTTACTTCGTAGATGGGAGCAGACTTCGTCTTTCGGGAGGATCGGTGTCGCCACAGGATAGCGCAGGCTTTTTAGATGCTCTGCAAGACTTCGCCCGATCCGTGGGCCGTAGCTCCTCATCCATGCTCGGCGGGCAGCCGGAGGACCAGCTAAAAGCGCCGGTCCAGGAGCTTCTGCGGGAGTTCGGGGCGAGGGTCGGCACCGGCGTGGTGTCGGCGACGGAGGCCCCGATCTCGGGTGTCGGGAGGCCGGATATCGCGGTCGGGACTAACGGCTTGCTCGGCGGGTACGTGGAACTTAAAGCGCCGGGGACCGGGGCGAACGCGAAGCAGTTTACCGGGCGCAACAGGGAGCAGTTCAAGAAGTTCTCCTCCATCCCGAACCTCCTCTACACCGACGGCAACCAGTGGGCACTCTACCGGCAAGGCGAACGCAAAGTCTTCGTCACGCTCTCGGGCGGCATAATCGAGGACGGCGCGGACGCCGTTACCGAAGGGGACTCCGACAAGCTCGCCGGGCTGCTGCGGGATTTCCTTGGTTGGGAACCGCTGGCCCCATCCACCCCGCGGGCGCTGGCCGAGATGCTGGCCCCGCTGTGCCACCTGCTGCGGGACGACGTAATGCAGGCGCTCGGGGACGAGGACTCGAACCTCTCGGCGCTGGCGCGGGAGTGGCGGGACTACATCTTCCCCGACGCCGACGACGCCCAGTTCGCCGACGCCTACGCCCAGACCCTCACCTACGCGCTGCTGTTGGCCCGCTTCTCCGGGAGCGCGGCGCTCGACACAAACTCGGCGGCCGGCGCTTTGCAGGAGCGGCACGGCCTGCTCGCCCAAACGCTCCGGGTGCTGGCCGACCCGCACGCCCGGCAGGAGATAGAGACCGGCGTGGAGCTTCTGGAGCGTTCGATCCGGGCCGTCGACCCGGAGGAGATAGCGCGCCGCTCCCCCGGCGGCGATCCGTGGCTCTACTTCTACGAGGACTTCCTCGCCGCCTACGACCGCCGGCTCCGGAACGACCGGGGCGTCTACTACACGCCCATCGAGGTCGTGCGGGCGCAGGTCAGCCTGATCTCTACCCTCCTAACCGGGAGCTTCGACAAACCGCTCGGTTTCGCCGACGATGGTGTGGTAGCCCTCGACCCGGCCGCCGGGACCGGGACTTACCCGCTAACAGCGATCCAACACGGCCTCGACCTCGCCACGGCCCGCTACGGCAGGGGCATGGAGGCGTCTAGCGCGTCCAAGATGGCCCGAAACATCCACGCCTTCGAGCTGCTCGTCGGCCCCTACGCCGTCGCCCACCTCCGGGTCGCCGAACGGGTGATGGACGCCGGCGGCTCGCTGCCCGAGGACGGCGTCCAGGTGTACCTGACCGACACGCTCGACCCCCCCCACGCCGCCCCGCCCGGACGATTCCCGCTCGTCGCCCGGGAGCTTACCGAGGAGCACGAACGGGCGCTCGCGGTAAAGCGGAACACCGAAGTCCTCGTCTGCTTCGGCAACCCGCCCTACGACCGGCAGCAGATAGATCCCGGCGACGAAGGCGTCGAACGGAAGGGCGGCTGGGTCCGGAACGGCGACGACGCGTACGAGAAGCCCTTGCTCGAAGACTTCCTCCAGCCGGCGCGGGAGTCGGGCGCCGGGGTCCACCTCAAGAACCTGTACAACGATTACGTCTACTTCTGGCGCTGGGCGCTGTGGAAGGTCTTCGAGACGACCAGCGGGCCGGGCGTCGTCTCGTTCATAACCGCGTCCTCGTACCTGCGCGGCCCCGGTTTCGTCGGGATGCGCGAGGCCATGCGTCGGACGTTCGACGAGCTTTGGATCCTGGACCTCGAAGGCGACAACCTTGGCGCCCGAAAGACGGAGAACGTCTTCAACATCCAGACCCCGGTAGCCATAGCCGTCGGCGTCCGCTACGGGGACGCGAGCCCCGACGAACCCGCCCGCGTCCGTTACGCGAAGCTGACCGGCACCCGGGCCGAAAAGCTCGCCGCCCTCGACAACCTTCAGGACTTCGACGGCCTGGAATGGCGCGACTGCTTCACCGGCTGGCAGAACCCCTTCCTCCCCGAAGGCGAGGGCGACTACTACGCCTGGCCGCTACTCACCGACGTGTTCCCGTGGCAGCACACGGGCGTGGAGATGAAGCGGACCTGGCCGATTGGCGAGACCAAGGACATACTAGAAACGCGGTGGGATGCGCTACTCTCGACCGCGGATCGTAAGGCCGCATTCCACGAGACTCGGGATCGAAAGATGGACAAACAATACCCTGATCTGGGGAATAACTCCGCAAAACTGAACTCTATTCAAAGCCTGTCTTCTGGTGAGCCAATGCCCAGCCTTGCACGTTATGCTCACCGCTCATTCGACAGGCGATGGGTGATGAAAGATCCTCGACTCGGAGACTACATGCGGCCTCCGCTCTGGCAGTCGCATGGAGACAAACAGGTTTTCATGACCAGTCTACTTACTGGCATAGTCGGAAATGGACCAGGAGCAATCGTAGCGAACGAGATCCCTGATCGTCACCATTTCAGGGGCAGTTTCGGTGGAAAGGACGTGATCCCGCTGTGGCGCGACGCGGCGGCTACGGAGCCGAACGTTACGGGCGGGCTGCTGGACTTTCTTTCGGAGGAGTACGGGGAGCCGGTTTTGGCGGAGGACTTGTTCGCCTACGCCTACGCGGTACTCGGCTCACCGGCGTACACGGAGAGCTTCTCGGAGGAGCTTGCGATACCCGGTCCGCGGCTCCCGATCACAAAATCCCTCGAACTCTTCCGGCGCGGCGCACAGCTCGGCCGTGCCCTCATACAACTCCACACCTACGGCGAGCGGTTCGGCCCCTCGGGCAAGAAGACCAGCGTTCCGCGAGGCCGGGCGGAGTACGCTAAAGCGATCCCCGACGCCCCCGAAGGCTACCCGGAAGACTACACCTACGACGCGGACGAAGAGATGCTCCGGGTCGGGGAAGGTGAGATACACGGCGTTGATGAAAGAGTCTGGGAGTACGAGGTCTCGGGGCTCCGGGTCGTCCGGTCCTGGCTCGGCTACCGGATGAAAGAGGCCGCCGGGCGCTCCTCCTCGCCGCTGGACGAAATTCGCCCCGAACGCTGGACCGGCGACATGACCGTCGAGCTACTCGAACTCCTCTGGGTCCTCGAAGCAACCGTAGAAAAAGAACCAGACCTCGCCGCCTTCCTGGAAGAAGTAACCGCCGGCCCCGTCTTCGAGGCCGAGGACTTACCCCGACCATCGGAGGAAGAAAAGAAGCCGCCCAAGAAAGACCCTGAGCCCGTCCAGGACGAGTTGGGGGTCTAAATAGCTTTCTACGCCACCTTACGGGCGCGCACAGTGTAGCTGCCACTCATCCGGACAGCCTTCTGTTCACTCCTTGCGAAGAGTTCAGGTGATCCCGGAGGATCATGCGGATTAAGGTCGTGTAGCCGATGCCCGCGTGATCGGCCTGCTGACGCAACGCGGCCAGGTCCTCTGGCGGGATGCGCACGGATATCTGGGCGAGCTCCAGGCTCCGTCCTATCGTCACATCTTTTACTTCCTCGAACTCCGCCG
>JBARZM010000149.1:0-8007 GCA_049650095.1 Rubrobacteraceae bacterium
AGTACGTAAAAGCGGCTGCGGACTCCCTCGAAAACAGCGGCTTGAAATGTACCCTCAACCCGATGGGAACGACGGTCGAAGCCGAAAACGCCGAGGAAATTTTCGCCGCCCTCGCCAACGCCCGTGAGCGGTCTTCGAAATGGGGAGCGACCGGGTCTACGTGGTGCTCAAGATGGACGAGCGCCGGGATGAGGAGCATTCGGCTGAAGACATGACCCGTTCGGTTCAGGGTGATTGAGTCAACGGAGCCTGTTACGCTTTAGGAAAAGTATAGAAGCCCCAACCCCGAGGTCGCGGCCGCGGTTCGGAAGCCCAAGCGCATCCAGATAGAGGGTGGCGAAACTACGAGCTAGATCTCGTCGCGAAAGCTCGTCGCGAAGAGCCAAATCCGCGAGGTAGGGAAAGGGCTGGGGCCGAGGAACAAAGCTCCGGCCCTTTATGCGTCGGGGGGATATTGTGGGCCTTCTGTGCGAGCTTTCGCTGAAAGCTTCCGGCGGACAAGGCATATATTAGGCTACTAGTTTCCCCAAAGGCCCAGGAGGCCGGATTTGACACGGTTATTCAAAGAGATCACGAACCTCACGAGAAAGTTTATCCGGAGCCCGGTTTTGCTGCTCGGTTCAATGGCCTTGTTCGCGCTTTTGAAGGTGCTGACGGCCCCCAAGGACGACGCCAACTAAAAAGCCGGGGTCTCGAAATGAGTCCCGGCCGGAGGTAATAGTCGAGGTGCGCGGACCCGGTTGGGAGGGGGGAGATAATAACCGGACCCGCGCTTCCTCTGACTATTGATACGCAACATCCTCCCAAAAGTTTCACGCCCCCAAAGGGTATTCTTACCCCGGGGAGGAATCCGGATGAAAAACGCAAGCCCGTCCAGCATTACGGACGAGGACTAGACTCCGCGCACGGGGGTATAATCGTTCTCGGTGCCGAACGAAGCTGGGAGGTTTACAGTGGCTGACACGACCGGAACGAGAGAGATCACCTGGGACCCGGAGGCCGACCGCCGGATAAAGCGTAGCCCGTTTCTCATGCGGCGGTTTATCCGGAAGAGGATCGAAGACCGGGTCGCCTCGCGCGGGAGAGACCACGTGACCGAGGCCGATGTGGACGAGAGCGCCGGAATGTACCGTCAGTACCGCTTCAAGTAACCCGAACAGAAGACAATAGGCGGTAAGCCCCGGCGGGTAAGCCCCGGCTTTACTTGAACCCTCCGGCCTACCGAATATAATTGCAGCTTCGTTTACCGGGCAGCCAACGTTTGATAGTTGAGAGACAAACGATGAAACGCGCCGAGGACAGAGACGACGCAACGGATGCATCGATTCGTACGAAGTACGGATCTGCGAAGCTTCGCGCCCGGTATGGTCCGGGACCTATTCTTTTCATCCGCCCCGAACCGGGGCCCAACGGGAGGGACTGACCATTACCTACGAACGTCCAGACGCATGCCTGCACACGCTTTTTGAAGACCAGGCAAAGCGCACCCCTCAAGCCCCGGCCCTCGTGGATATAGACGGCTATCTGACTTACGAGGAGCTGGATCTCCGGGCGGGGCTACTCGCCGGCCATCTCCGGGACCTCGGCATGAAACCGGACGAGGTAGTCGGCGTTTACCTGGAGCGGTCCGCCGCCTACGTGGTCGCCTGCCTGGCGGCGTTGAAAGCCGGCGGAGCCTTTCTGCCCCTGGAATTGGCCTATCCACCCTCAATGTTGAACGAGGTCATAGAAGACTCCCGTCCCCGCGTCGTCCTCACGAACGAGGCCTACGAGAGCAACCTGCCCGATAACCAAAACCGCTTCTGCCTGGACGAGGGCTGGGACAGGGACTTAAGCCCAAGCGGCGCCCCCAGTGTCGAGCCTGGCGCGGAGAACCTGGCCTTCGTCTCTTACTCTTCCGGCACCACGGGAAAGCCGAAGGGCATAGCGAATCCGCACCGGGCGGCGGTTCACTCCTACCTGTGGCGGTTCGACATTAGCGATAATGGCCCGGGTGACCGGGTGGGATGTAACGTCTTCTTTATCTGGGAGATGCTGCGGCCGTTGTTGCGGGGTGCGACGACGGTGGTCATTCCGGACGATGTGATCTACGACCCTCCCGCGCTGCTAGGCTTTCTCGAAGAGCACGAGATAACCGAGACGCTAATGACCCCGTCCCTGTTGGAGTCGGTGTTAAACGCCGGCGGCCCGGAGGTGGGCGAGAGGCTGGCGGCGCTCGGGGTACTTTGGCTCAACGGCGAGGTGGTCACCCGGACCCTGGCGCGGCGGGTACTCGACTTACTCCCCGATACCCGGGTGATGAACGTCTACAGCATCAGCGAGACCCACGAGGTGGCCGCCGGAGACCTGCGCGAACTCTACGAAACCGGAAAAACATATTGCCCCGTGGGCGCGCCGCTAGACGCGGAACATACCCATGTCCTAGACGAAGACAAAAACCCCGTTTCGAAAGGCGAAGCCGGGGAATTGTACGTGGGCGGCGACTGCCTGGCGCGAGGATACGTGAACCGGCCGGAGATCACGGCCCAGAGGTTTACCAAAGACCCTTATTCTCCAGAACCCGAAGCCCGGATGTACCGCACGGGAGACCGGGTTCGCATGCTACCCGGCGGAAACTTGGAAGTGCTGGGCCGCGTGGATTTCATGGTCAAGATCCGAGGCTACAGCGTCGAACTCGGGGCGGTCGAAGCCGCCATCGAGAAGGAACTGGCGGTGTATAACTGCGTGGCGGTGGCCGATGGCGAGGAAGGTGCGGACAAACGCCTCGTCGCCTACCTGGTCCCTTCCGGCCCGGCGGAGAACGAGAAACGCTACGCCGGATGGAAACTCGACGCCGGCACGGGACGCAGCCCGGACCTTCGCAACGCCCTACGGTCCAGCCTTCCGCACTACGCAATACCCTCCGTCTTCGTCGAGTTGGACGCGCTACCGCTGCAGGCCACGACCGGCAAAGTGGACCGCGAAAAACTCCCGAAACCACCGGCCCGGACGGGATCCCAGCCGGGTCGTTCGGTGCCGGCGGTCTCGCCGGAGACTCCCCGACCGGATAAGGAGACGGCGATGGCGCGGCTCTTCGAGGAAGTGCTGTGCCTGGACGAGGGCGACGTAGGACGGGGCGATAACTTCTTCGACGTCGGGGGGCATTCGCTCGCCGCCGCCGAGCTTCTGGGACGGGTCGAGGCCGTCTTTGGCGCGCGGTTGCCGATCAACGTCCTGCTCAAAGACCCGACGGCGCCGGGATTGTGCGAGGCGCTCGAGACCAGACTCGGTGGCGAACCCGGGTCCGCGCCGGGCACCGATCCGGACTCCGAGCCGGGGCCGGACCTGCTTTCGGAGGCGATACTGGACGCGGACATTTATCCCGAGAGGGAGGCCCAGGACACGTTTATCCTGCACCGGGCCCGGCGTATATTCCTCACGGGCGCGACCGGCTTTCTGGGGGCTTTCCTGCTCGATTCCCTGATCCTGAGGACGGAGGCCACGCTGTACTGCCTGGTCCGGCCCCGCGAGGACGGAGATTTGATGGCCCAGATCCGGGCCAACCTCGAAGGATACGGCCTCTGGCGTCCCGGACGTGCCCGGCGCATCGTGCCCGTTGTCGGGGATCTGGAGTCCTCGCTGTTGGGACTATCGGAGAAGGAGTTCGACTCCCTATCCCGCGAGATAGACGTGGTGATCCACCCGGCGGCCCGGGTGAACCTGGCATACCCTTACGAGGCGCTCAAGGGCGCGAACGTGGACGGGACCCGGGAAGTCCTGCGGCTGGCCTGTCGGCACCGGGCCAAGCACCTGCACTACGTCTCGACCAACGGCATCTTCCCGGCCGGCGGCCACCGCTGCGAGGAGAACGCCGACATCGACGCGCTGGCGGACGCCCGGAACGACGGCTACGGACAGACCAAATGGGTCGCGGAGAAGCTGGTGCGGCAGGCGACGCTGCGAGGCCTGCCGGTCTCCGTATACCGGCCCGGAAACATATCCGGCCACAGCATCAGCGGGGTCTCCAACCCCCGGGACTTCCTCGGCGCGGTCATCGCCGAATCGCTGCGCATCGGGGCCGTGCCGAACGTCGAGGGCTGGCGCGTGGAGATGACGCCGGTAGACTTCGTGAGCGGCGCTATCTGTCACCTCGCCAACGAGCCGAACGCCACGGGCAACACCTTCCACCTCGCGGAGCCGGACCCGGTGCCGGCCGAGGAGGTCTTCGGCTGGCTGGGCGAGATGGGATACGCCCTGGAGCGATTGAGCTACCCGGACTGGCTGGAAGCCCGCCGCGAGGCGTCGCGCCCGAAAGCCCGGGACGATGGTTTCATCGGGCGCGTCCTGGACGGCGCCGACCCCGGGGAGCACGAACTCTGGGACGGCAACGTCTACGACGATAGCAACACCCGGCAAGTCCTGCAGCGCACCGGCCTGCGGCGGCCGGATATAAACCCCACGCTACTCGGCAACTACGCCCGGCATTTCGCGGACCGGGGCTGGGTAGAAGCCCCTCTCGGCGGCGGACCGGTCGGCGGACCGGGCGGGGGCCGGCGTGGATAGCGGCCTACAAAACGGGAACTTGCGGGGCCGGGTCGTCGTGGTGACCGGCGCTTCCAGCGGTATCGGGGCGGCTGTGGCCCGGGCCCTATCGCGCGAAGGCGCCCACGTCGCGCTCGCGGCCCGGCGCAAACCCGAGTTGCTCGAAGTCCAGCGCAGCCTGGAGGGGGGTGGGCGCAGTATGATCTCCTCGACCGATGTCACTGACCGCTCTCAAGTGAGGGACCTCATTACCCTGACCGAAGACGAGCTCGGGCCGGTGGATTTCCTGGTCAACTGCGCCGGGGTCATGTACTTCACCCTGATGAAGAACCTCCGCGAGGAGGAGTGGGACCGGACGGTGGACGTACTGTGCAAAGGCATGCTCAACTGCGTCGGGGCGGTGCTCGGCGGCATGCTCGACCGGGGCCGGGGACACGTCGTTACCATCTCCTCCGACGCCGGGCGAAAGGTGTTCCCCGGCCTCGCGGTCTACTCGGGCGGCAAGTTTTTCGTTGAGGCCGTCTCCCAAGGGCTGCGCCTGGAGACCGCCGGCACGGGCCTGAAGGTAACGACCATCCAGCCCGGAAACGTCGATACGGGGCTTCTGGCGCTAAGCGAAGACTCCGAGGCGCTCGAAGAATACGGGCAACCGACCGGCGTCCGCGTCCTGGACCCGGAAGACGTCGCCGCTTCGGTGGTCCACGCCCTGCGGCAGCCAGACCACGTCTCCGTCAACGAAATACTGGTCCAACCGCGCGACGAACCCGTCTAACCACCCGGCCCAAAGACAAAAATATCCGGGCCGAGGAGCCACCCCTGCGAGTGTGCGACCACCGGCCCGGTCCACGATACCTGCTCGTGGAGGTTTTTGGAGCCTAGTACATCGGACCCTTTCCTCCTCCTCAAGGTACAGTGTCTACAAAGAAGATAGTACCATTACTCACTAACCCGTTCAATACACGATTCGAATAATCTTCACGGATCTTACTCCGGACCCGGCCGGGGCCGAAACAGCATTTGTGGAACGAATGTAAACTCCTCTCTCATGACACTAATCCTGGTTTTTTCGATGGCGTTGCTCGCTGCCGTGTTGCTCTCGGGGGTGGCCGAACGGACGGTGATCTCGACGGCGGTGCTCTTTTTGCTGGTCGGGTTCTTGGCCGGGGAATTCGGCTTCTTGAACCTGGAGCCGGGAGACCCTTTGGTCAGCCGGCTGGCGGAGCTGGCGCTCTTCTCCGTATTGTTCACCGACGGGATGCGGGTCGGGGTCCGGGATCTCGCGGCGGCCTGGCGTTTGCCGGGGCGGGCCCTCGCGCTCGGCATGCCGATCACCTTCGCGCTCACGGCCCTCTTTGCCCACTACGTGGCGGGGTTGCCGTGGACGGAATCTTTTCTGGTAGGGGCGGTTCTAAGCCCGACGGACCCGGTCTTCGCCTCGGCCATTGTCGGCCGGAAAGAAGTGCCGCTCAGGCTCCGGCGCTTGCTCAACGTAGAGAGCGGGGTCAACGACGGCCTCGCGCTGCCGGTCGTCGTGGTATTGCTGGCCGTCGTGGGCCAAAACGAAACGGAGTATGCTTTGATCGCCGGGGAACTCGCGCTTGGGGTAGTGATCGGGGTGGTCGTGCCTTATTTCATGCTCCGGCTGGAGCGGACCCGGCTGTTCGACCTCTCCGCCCGTTACGAGCCGCTCTACGCGTTCGCCGTGGGCATCTTCGTCTACGCCCTTTCCTCGGTGGTGCAGGCCAACCTTTTCCTCGCCGCATTCTCCGCCGGGGTCACGATGGTAACGGTAGCCCCGCATTTCCGGGACGCCTTCCACGAATTCGGCGAGCTTATAACCGAGCTGCTCAAGCTGGCCGCGATCCTGGTTTTCGGGGTGCTCATATCCCTGGCGTTCCTCGGGGAGATTGGGCCCGGTGGCTACGTGTTCGCCTTGCTGACCCTCTTCGTCGTGCGGCCGGTGGCGATACTGATCTCATTCCTGGGCAGCCGCATAGGCGTTAAAGAGTGGTTCGCGGTCGCCTGGTTCGGACCCAAAGGCTTCGCCTCGGTCGTGTACGGGCTCCTGATTCTCGAGTCCGGCGTGGCGCTGGCCGACGAGATGTTTCACCTAATAGCCGTCGCCGTCGCCGCCTCGATACTGCTTCACTCCTCTACCGACGTGCTGGTCGCCCGACAATTCGAGGACGTGGAAGAGGCATCCGGCGGTTAGCGAAAAGCCGCCCGTGGGGCGTATCCACGGGCGGCTAGAAAGTTTAGATTCGGTTTTTGCGAGGTTGTATCAGGCGGAGGCTGCGAAATCCCCATCCAGGGACTTGCCGTACTCGCCTTCTTTGAGAGCCTGTACGGCTTCACGCTGTATCTGACGCACCCGCTCGCGTGAGATGTCCAGCTCCTCGCTCAGGCGGGCGAGCGTGGCGATCTCCTGCCCGTCCAGGCCATATCGGCGGACCAGGACGTGGCGGGCGCGCTCGGGGAGCTTCTCGACGGCCTCTTTGAGCTGCACCGTCTCCATCTCCCGCATTACCTCGCCCGGGGTGTCCGAAGCCTTCTCGTCCTCGATGAAGCTACCGAGCTCCGAAGAGTCGTCCGCAGTACCCACGGGCTTATCCAGGCTGGAGGCGTCGGGGATCGCGCTCTTGACCTCTTCGACTTCGCCGATGGTCCAACCCAGCCGTTCGGCGATCTCCTCGTCGGTCACGTCCCGTTCCAACTCGGCGGACAACTCGTTGTAAGCCCTCGATACCTTCCGGATCTTCTCCGTCATATGCACCGGCACCCGGATGGTCCGCCCCTTGTCGGCCACCGCCCGCTGAACCGCCTGACGGATCCACCACGTCGCGTAAGTAGAGAAGCGGTAGCCCCGGTCGGGGTCGAACTTCTCGACGGCTTTCATCAGCCCGATGTTCCCCTCCTGTATGAGGTCCTCGAAAGGCAGTCCGTATCCGCGGTACTTCTTCGCCACGGATACCACGAGCCGGAGGTTTTTCTCGATGAGGCGCTGGCGGGCGCGGGAGTCGCCGTCCTTGGCCCGGTTGGAGAGGTCTATCTCCTCGGCGTGCGTTAGCAGGTTGCCCGTGTCTATTCGGGCAAAATAGCCTGGTATGAGATCCGGCGTTTGCTGCGGGCGTTTTTCAGTGCGGTTTTCGATATAACTGGTGGTCACGCCGTGCTCCTTGGTCTCGTGGTTTTGGGTTTTAGCGCCTTGGCCGCGATTCTATACCGCGCGGCCCGGATAAGATACAGGTAAGAGCCGGTGACATCCAGCGCCACCGGCTCCCCGTAAACTGCTAAGGTGCTAGTTTAGCTGATCGCCTTCTTGGCAACCTGCAAACCCTCTTTGTAATAAGAAAGCGGCGCGAACACGAAGTCCATGTAAGCGTCAACCGACTCCTCGACCACGGTCTGGAAAGCCTCGCGCTGGTTCTCGGCCCGCTCCACGAACTGCTGGGTGAGGGCGCGATTGGCCTCGGCCTGCTGGCGAAG
>JBARZM010000150.1:0-4669 GCA_049650095.1 Rubrobacteraceae bacterium
GAGCAGGTATGGGACCAGGTGGTCCAGCCGGAAGCCGGCGGCGTCCAGGGTCAGTGGACAGCCGATACCGACGTTTCCGACCAGGCCTACCCGGTGCAAGACGCCGGCATGCAGGCTTCCGGGATGGTGGAATCGGTCAATCAGGCCAACTCCTACACTCAAGAGGCTCTCGGAAGCATCTCTGAGATCACAACCCCACCGGAGAATATCGCCGATCCTTACGCTGACCCCTACGTGGAGCCTTCCACTGAGTCCTCCACGGTTCCCGCGGAAACGTCCTACGAGGCCCCTGCGGTACCCGCGGTACAAGACGTCACCGGGGCTGTAGAGGATGCCACCCAGGATGGTTACCTCCAGAATGCCGCCGATCCTTACGTGGAGGACGCGACTGTCGATGCAGCGCCAGCGTCGCAGCCTGTGCCGGAACGCGTGGCCTATGGCGGGGCCGTTGACTCTACTTCATACGAAGATTCGGCTGCTCTCCCGGAGACCTACGCGGCTCCCACGCCCACAGAGACTTACGCTGAACCTGTCACCCAGGTTCCCGTCCAACAACTCGAACCAGTCCAGCAAGTCCCGACCCAACAGTTGGACCCGGCTCCTCAAGCCGCCGACGTGCTCGACAGCGGGCCGACTGTAGCCCAACCCAGCCCGGACCCAACAAATTCAGCTTCCGGTGCAACTTCACCGGCCCCGGCACAGCAGGCGCACCAACAAGTCGCGTCCACCGTGGACACGGCGATCCAGCAAACGATAGGTGCCGAAGGCACTACCGGGGGTGGGAAGTGAGCCCGCAAACCTCCGTGCAATCGCAGACCAATCAACCGCAAAGGAGCTTTATGTACCCACAGCCAGAGTCTATCTCTCGGGGCCTCTACCACACGCGAGTCTGTCAGGCTGGCATCAGTGCCTGGACGGTTGCGGTCGTAACTGTACTGGCAGCCCTGCTGTTCCTGTCATTCCAGGCTACACCCGCTGAGGCTCAGGAGGCCAATGAGACGCCGGCTGTGGAAGTCGGCGATGGCACGGTCCGCGTGGGGGATGACGTCTTCGCCGGCGATGGTTGTGCCCGAGCCGGTGATGTGGTCGCCGGTGACTGCGACGGTAACTCTGAGACCCCGCAGGGGGATGAGCCGACCGACACCTCGCGCGAGAAGGCCGGGCAGGAAACATCTAACTCAGACGGGCAGAAGCCCTCAAACGATAACTCCGGCGGGACTACCATCCAGAAAGGGATCACCGCTCCCGAGACCCCGGGGGGCGGGACCACCGTCCAGAACACTACCGGAGTAGGACGTACCGAGGGCAGAGCCACGAGCCTCTTCGGTGAGACTACCCAAGCGGGAACCACCTCTGAAGAGATAGCGTCATGCCCTACTGCTCCTCCTGAAGACGCTGAGACGGCAAAGGTCGGGCGGGCCGTGGACGGGGATACCGTCGAGCTCAAGGAGCCAGTGGACGGCTACGACAAAGTCCGGCTGATCGGCGTGAATACCCCGGAGATGGAAGGTGAAGATGGTAGCCCGGAGCCGGGTGCTAAAGAGGCGTCAGAGTTCACCGCGGATGCCCTGGAGGGCCAGGAGGTGGTACTCGAAACCGACCAGGAGATTGAGGATCCCTACGGCCGGCTTCTGGCTTACGTTTGGCTAATGCCCGAGACCGGGGACCCGGAGTTCTTCAATAGCACCCTCATCGCCGATGGGTACGCCGAGACGATGACCGTCGAGCCAAACAATGCCTACGCCGAATGCCTGGCCGCCACCGAGAAAGAGGCCGGAGGAGACAACCCAGGATCCGAAGAAGGCCGGCAGGGTGAGGACGATGACGGCTTGATGGGCCGTCTCCGGGACCTGCTGTCTTCGGAGCCCGCAGACGATGGATCCCGCACTGATGGGTCCACGGCCTCTGAAGACCAGTACGGGCAGAACGGCTCGAGCAACGGGCCGGGCTCTACGGATCTCGAAGAGACCAGTGTGACAGAGCCGCCCGAGGATCTGGTTGGAGAACAGTACCGTGAGGAGCCTTCCAAGACCACAGATGAGGAGGACGATACTACCCCGGAAACTACCGCAGGCCTCACAGGCTCGACGACCGAAACTGAGGAGCTGGCTGCCGTCCCTCCAGAGGCCTGTCCGGGCGCGGAGGTGGTGCTCGAACCCTTCGAAGGTGATGGCGACGCGCAGAGTGATTCGTTCGAGGTCACGGGCGGCGCGTTCGTGGTCCGGGCTGATCTGAAGAGCGAGAAGCCAGCCGATGCCCGCCTGGACGTCTCTATACTCGACACCGAGGCCCAGGAGCCGGTCGAAGAGTTCGACCAGCGGACGCTAGGCTCCTACGACACCGTGATAAGCCAGGGGCCGGGAAGCTATCTCCTCGACCTACAACCAAAGGCCGGCTCATACGAGGTGGCGGTCTTCGACTGCGCCGATAAGAAGCCCGAACAGGGATCTGAGGAGGACCCTGGAGCACCTCTGGACCTCGGATCATCCGCACCCCCGGCAACGCCCCCGGCAACGCCCCCGGCGTCGGAGGCCGATAAAGGTCCCGATCAACCTGCGGACCAGCCGGCCGATATCGAGGTTGCTGCGGGCGACGAGCCGCCGGCACCGGCCGATGAGACAGAGTCTCCCGTTGACGACCTGCCTACCCAGGACACGCCATCAGGCGAGGTTGCCATGTTGCCAGATACCGGCGGCCCCACGCTGGGGGCTGCGCCCAGCGTGGTTCTGCTCACCGGGACGTTGGCTATTGCGGCGGGTGTGGCGGGCCTGGCCGCAGCCGTAGGGCTTGGCCGTAGCTCGGGCAATCGGTCCGGGACAGACGGGCGATAGGCAACCCACGTGGGGACCCGCGTCGGATGTAAAGGTGAGGCAGCGCAATTCACGCATAGTTCCGTACGGCGTAGCCATGAACGGCTCGGGGTCTAGGCTAATTGCCCGTGCCGGCCGCAGCCACGGTAGCCGCCAAGGCGGCCTTCGAAGTCGTAAGAAGCCGTCGAGGCCGGCGGCTGCTTTTGGCCCTTATCGGAGGACTGGCGCTCTCTTTAGCGCTCGTCGTGGTCGTGCTTTTGAGCTCGGTCGGGGCCGTAGTCGGCTCGTGTCGGACGGAGGCCTCGCAGTCTCTGGCTTCAGGGCCCTCTGGCAACTCCGAGTCTCCAGGGCTTTCGCCGAGCTCGTCGGGAAGTCCTTCGTTTGTCTCCCAAAACTGGAGCGAGACGGCGCTTTCGGATGTCCCCCAGGACTACCTGCCAATCTACGAAAAGGCCGGCAAGGATTACGGTTTAGACGCCGCGGTGATCGCGGCCGTAGGAAAGATAGAGACCGACCACGGCCGCTACGACGCCCCGGGGGTCTCGGGCGGCGAGAACTCCGCCGGGGCCGGCGGGCCGATGCAGTTCCTCGCCTCAACCTGGGTGAACGTGGGCGCGGACGGCAATGGCGACGGAGAGAAGGATCGCTACGACCCCGAGGACGCCATAGCAGGCGCCGCAAACTACCTCAAATTGGAGGGTGCGCCCGAAGACTACAACTCTGCCCTGCTCGCCTACAACCCCGCCCAGTGGTATGTCGACAAAGTGCTGGCGCAGGCGGAGAAATACCGTGGCGCCGGTGGCGGGGGATCCGGCGGGGGAGAGGATGAGATCGCCGGCGGCGAGTCCGCGAATGAAACTTCCACCGGTCTCGCCA
Source organism: Rubrobacteraceae bacterium (assembly GCA_049650095.1). Taxonomy (GTDB): domain Bacteria; phylum Actinomycetota; class Rubrobacteria; order Rubrobacterales; family Rubrobacteraceae; genus SIRX01. The sequence continues at coordinate 3,687 of JBARZM010000150.1, forward strand.
CGATTCTATTCCCGCTCGCCATGCGAGAGGCCCAGGCCGCCGAAGCCTCCGGCACGGTCGGCAACCCGGGCGAGACCGACTACTCCTCAGTGGAGATCGACACTTTGAACCTTATCAACGAGTACCGCGAAGGGAACGGCCTTCAGGCCTTGCAGCTTTCGGACAATATCTCAACCGCTTCGGCCCACTACGCCCACGACATGGCGAAGTACGACGCCTACCGGGTCCCCGAGGCCCACGTGAGCGGCCCGACCGACTACTATTTCGAGGGGGCAGTCCTGACCGACCGGATGAACGCCGAGGGATACTACGGAACCCGCTACGGAGAGAATATCGCCGGCGGCCAGGCCGGTCCCCAGGAAGTGTTCACCGCGTGGAAGAATTCGCCCGGACACAACGCGATGATGTTGAACCCCGATATGAACGTTATAGGCATCGGACTGGTCGAGAACCCGGATACCGCCTACGGGGAATTCTGGGTAACCAACTTTGGCTCCGATAAGGACGACACCACCAGGCCGGTCTCAGAAGCCAGCGGCTCCGGTAATGGGGCAGACAATTCCGGCGGGTCCGGAGGTGAGTCGGGAGGCGAGGTGCAGGGCGACTCCAAGGCTGTGTTTCCGCTGCCGGAAGACTACTTCGATTCCTACGAAGATACTTGGGGCGCGGCGCGGGGCGGGGGCCGCGGCCACGAGGGAACGGACATGTTCGCCCCAGATGGGACCCCGATCTACTCTGTAACGGCCGGGAAGGTGGTGCCCGTCTCGGGCTCTGACTCAGAAGGCTGGAACGAGCTCGGGGGCTGGGAGCTCATGATAGAGGCGACCGAGGACGTCGGGCCCGTAAAGAGCGGCGACATGCTCTATTACGCCCACCAGGTCGAGCCTTCACCCTTAAAGCCCGGAGATACGGTAGAGGCCGGGGACGTTATAGGGAAGGTAGGCTCGACCGGGGAAGGTCCTCCGGGAACCATCCTCCCGAAC
>JBARZM010000151.1:0-24799 GCA_049650095.1 Rubrobacteraceae bacterium
CCGTCCTAGTATTCTATGAGGATGAACGGCAGGATACCGCCACACGTTTTTCTCATCCTCGCGGCCGCCCTTTGGGCCGGGAACTTCGTCGTTGGCGGGCCGCTGGCCGGGGTGTTGCCACCGTTCGGGTTGAACTTCGTCAGGTGGGTTGTGGCTTGTTGCTTGCTGGTGCCGCTTACGTTCCTGCGGGAGGGGACCGGGTTTCTCCGGCCGGCCCTCAGCGTGTTGCCGGGTCTGATGGCGATGGCCGTAACCGGCGTCTTTTTGTTCAACTCCCTCGTCTACCTCTCGCTCACGTACACGTCGAGCATCAACGCCGCGCTCATAAACGGCGCCACCCCGATCCTGGCGCTTTTCGTGGCGGCCGCGCTCGGCGGTGGAGCACCGACCGGCCGCCGCCTCGCCGGTTCGCTCGTCGGCTTGCTCGGCGTGGCCTGGGTCGTGTCCCGGGGCTCCGTAGAGACGCTCATGAGCCTCTCGCCGAACCGGGGCGACCTTCTAATGCTCGGGGCCGCCCTCTGCTGGGCCACGTACACCGTGGTCGGCGGCCAGGTGGCGCGTACGCTCTCCCCGCTGGCCGCGACCACCGCGAGCGCGGTTTTGGCGCTGCCGTTGCTCGCCCTCACCGGTGGCTACGAGTTGCTAACGCGCCCCGTGGGCGACGTAACGCCGGCGGTCGTCTCCGGCATCCTTTACATTGGGGTAGCCGCCTCCGTAGTCGCCTTTCTCGCCTGGAACACCGGCATCGGGCGACTAGGGGCTTCCCGGGGCACCATCTTCGTCAACCTGGTGCCGGTCTTTACGGCCGTCATAGCCGTCCCGGCTTTGGGTGAGCGACTGGGCCTCGCCCAGATACTCGGCGGCTTGATGGTTTTGGCCGGCGTCACCCTGGTCTCCCGGCCGGGGCGTAAAGATTCCAAAGACGCGCCGCCCGGAGGCACGCCTCCGGAGTGAGCGGTCGGGTTGGGTATTGTTGGTAGTGGGTAAACCCTTATGGAGTGAGAAGATCAGAAAGAGGGACATCGTGACAGACAAAAGCGTAAAAAAAGTCAGTGCCGAAAGCTCTCCCAAAGGTGAGATGGGACAGAAGTATCTGGCCACGGGCAAGGCGCTCTCGATGCGGCTTTGGGAAAACGAGGAGCCCGGGGAGCCGAAGCCCGAGGAAAAGCGCGACTACGAGACCGTGGGCTACGTTGTTTCGGGTAAAGCCGAGCTACACCTCGAAGGCCAGAAGGTCCTATTGGAGCCCGGTGACTCTTGGGTGGTTCCGAAAGGCGCCTCGCACACGTATGAGATCCAGGAGGCTTTCACCGCCGTCGAGGCGACCAGTCCGCCGGCCGAAGTCCACGCCCGCGACGAGTCGTAGAGGCCAAACCTAGCCATACTGGTTTATTCTGTCGGTGATCGCTTTCAGGAGACGATCACCGCCTTCGGAGTCGAAGATCGCCTGCGCGTGGGCGTCGCCACCTACTATGAGGGCTTCGGCGTCACCGGGCGCTTCCTCGGCCATTTGGCGGACCTGATCCGCCAGCCCTTCGCCCTCGCTGGCGGTGAATAGCTTCGGAAAGTCGCCCAAGCCGGAAACGTCCCCGGTCCCGGAGAGCAGGATAATTTGGGCCACCTCTCCCGGGCTTTGTCTCCCTACGTCCAGCACCCCGGCCGAGCCCGCGCTCGCGCCCACGAGCGAAACACTTTGGACGCCGCGCTCGTTTTTGAGGTAGTCAGCGGCGGCCTGGATGCTTTCAGCCGAGGTGTCTTCGACGGCCAGCACCGTCGGCCCGGTTTCGGCTATCTTCTCCGCTTGGGTAGACCAACTCGCCGCGTCGTAGGCGGCCCCATGCGAGAGAACGACGCCCCGGTTCCCGGAGCCCCACACGAGCGCCTCCGTGCCACCGACGGTTACGCGCTCCCCGCCGGAGCCTGAGCTTGCCCCACCCGAAGCCGCGTCGTCAGTCCCACCCGGAGATCCAGCGGAGCCCCCGCCCCCGCAACCGGCCAAAACAGCTACCGTGAAGATCGTTAGTAAGAAAAGAGCCGAAGTCCGGAAGGTGGAGAAGGATGAAGGTCTCATAGTTTAGAATGAATCTCCAAAGGTCGAGTTGCGATTTTTATAGTATCTGGCAGGATAAAGCATCCACGATTGATACGCACGCGACACGAGGTTGGATGACACGCGGAGCAGACCAGAGCTTGGAACGGAGGCGGAAGGTGAGTCGGAGCATCGAATGGGCGGGGGATACGCCGGTCCCAACCGGGGCGCCCGCGGGGTTCGTGCCGCACGTTTACCGGCGGACATTTCGGGTTTCGTATCCCATAGACCGGGTTTGGGGCTGGCTAAATGATCCGGCCACGTTCGTCGAGGGGCAGGTGTGGCCGTTCCGGGTCGAGTTCGTTGACGGCGGCTTCGAGCCCGGTGTACTGAACGTCCATCACGGGCCGTTTATGAGCTTTGCCGGGGCGATAGGGGCGGTAAGTGGCCCGGGAGAAGAGGCCGCCTACCGGGACCTCAAATACTTCTACGGGAGCTACGCGATCAGCCCTCGCCTCGTCCGTCCGACCCGGCTTCAGTTCTGGGCGGAGAGTTTCGGTGGCGGCACGGAGGTTACCCTCCAGGTGGACAGCCTCGTCCGACGCCGCTTCGCCCGCCCGTGGGATCTATCGCAGAGAATCTTCTGGAGTAGGTTCCCGCGTTGGATGGAGTCCGCGCTGAAGGAAGAGTAAGCGGACTGCCGAACGGGTACAACGTAGCTAGATACTATCCTACATCGGAGGAATTTATGGACATCATCCGCATAATAGCCGCCATCGTCTTGCCGCCGCTCGGCGTTTTTCTGCAGGTCGGGATCGGGAAGCACTTCTGGATCAACATAGTCCTAACGATCTTGGGCTTCATTCCCGGAATCGTTCATGCCGTTTGGGTGATCGCCAAGTACTAGGCTGTCCAGCCTCCCGGCGCGGCGAGCGCGAGCCCGAAGAGGTCTCGGTCGTCGGTGTAGAGGTCGAGAAGCTCCAGGTCCGCCTCCTCGAATACCTGGGCGGCGGACCCGGGGTGGAACTTCGCGCTGATCTCCGTCCGCAGGCCTTCACCTTCCTCGAAGCTTACGTCGAGGCCAAGCGCCGGGATGTTTATCGTTTGGTCCACCAGGGAGTCGAGCCACATCTCGATGCGCTGGTGGGTATCGTTGTACGTCGCGCGATGGACGAAGAGTTCCGGGTCGAAGTTCGCCGCTAGTCGATGGTTTAGTACGTCGAGCAGGTTCTTGTTGAACCGGGCGGTTATGCCCGCCGCGTCATCGTAGGCCGCTTCGAGGGTTTCGCGGTCTTTGACCAGGTCCATTCCTATCAAGAGGTAGTCTCCGGCGGAGAGTCCTTTGCGAAGGTTCTGCAAGAACTCCCGGCGTTTGTCGGGGGAAAAGTTCCCGATGGTGCCGCCGAGGAAGATCACCAGCCTGTCGCCGGAGTCGGCCTCGCTCTCTAGCAGGCTGCCAAGGGATTTATCGAAGTCTCCCACGTAGCCTTGTATTTCGAGACCCGGATACTCCGTCGCGAGTAACCCGCCGCTCTCTTTGAGGGCGCTTTCGCTCACGTCGAAGGGTACGTATCGCGCCGGGCCGTCCACCTCTACTAGCGCATCCAAAATAGCGCGGGTCTTACTCGACGAGCCGGAGCCCAGCTCGATCAGGGTCCGGCAACCGGTCCGGGAGATGGTCTTCCTGGAGGCGCCGCGCAGGATAGAGAGCTCGGCGCCGGTCTGGTAATATTCCGGGGTTGCGGTGATCTCCTCGAATATCCTCGACCCTTCGGCGTCGTAGAAGTACTTGGGCCACGGCGAGAGATCCTTGGGTTCGGACAAGAGCCCGGACCGTACGTCGCGGGCCATCTCCGCGAGTATCATTCCCGGCGCGTCTAGCATCGAGATATTCATCCGTCCGTTTCTGTTGCTCATGATCTCCTCACAGTGGGAGCAGCTCTACGCCGCCGGTTTTCGTTGCGGACAACAGATGTTGCTCTGGGACGGGCTCCCAGCCCGGATCTCTATCCAAACGTTCGGAGGCGACGACCGTGGCCCCAGGATAAGCCCGGCCATCGCGGACAAAGTAGAGTGAGTTGCCCGGCCCCGCCGTCGAGTATCGGGTGAAGACCATCTCGCTCCCGTCCGTAACCGCCAGGTTCAAGGAAGCGTAAACACCTATCTTCTCGCACACTTCACCGACGCGCCGGATGGTGGCGACCATTGCCCGGGCCAAGTCCCGAGCCCCGTGATAATTGTCGAGCAGGACGGCGAATATAGTCTCCGAGTCCGTGGCGCCGAGAAGCCCCGAGTAGGCTTCGTCGCTTAGCCCGTCGCGCAGGGGGCGCATGGCGGTGTGGCGGAAGTCTTTTATGGCGCCGTTGTGCATGAACGCGAAAGGACCCGCGGAGAAGGGCGGAACACCGCTCTCCTCAACGGGCAGTCCGGGCGTGGCGCTCCGGACGGCGGCGAAGATGCTCTGGGATTGGATCTTGCCCGCTATCCCATCGAAGGTCCGGTCGGCCCAGAGAGACTGGTTGGAGCGGTATACGGCCGGTTCATCACCGGACCCCGGCGCGTACCAGCCGACCCCGAAACCGTCTGCGTTGACCACGCCGGAGAGCATCTCCCGGGGCGCGTAGCTCTGCACGAGCAGGGAATGCTCCGGCTCCGATACGAGCGAGGCTAGCGTGGTACCGGGGCCGAGGTACCCGATCATGCGGCACACCGCTAGGCTTCGAAACTCAGGAGGTTGTCCCCAAAAACGGTGCGCAAGTGCGACGCCTGAGATTGCCGCATTGCATATACCTGACCGCTGAGTCCCGAAGCCCGAGACCTACTTCGCACAGCGGAACCCGACGAAGAGCTGGCGGCGTATCGGCAGGTCCCAGTTGCGGAAGGTGTTTCGGATCGCCGCCGGCCGGGTCGCCCAGGAGCCGCCGCGTAGCACGGGGTATCCCTGGTTTAGAAACACCTCGGAGTATTCCCGGTAGGGGAAGGCCTCGAAGCCGGGATAACCGGTGAAATCGGTCGCGGTCCACTCCCAGACGTTGCCGATCATGTCCAGGGCTCCGTAGGGGCTCGCGCCCGCCGGGTATGCGCCGGCGGGCGAGGTGCCGAAGGCGAGTTGGTCCAGGTTGGCGTTCTCTGTCGTGGGTGCTTCACCGCCCCACGGAAAGAGCCTCTTGGATTCCGTTTCCGGGTCCCAAGAGGCTGTTTTCTCCCATTCGGCCTCCGTGGGGAGGCGTTTGCCGGCCCACCGGGCGAACGCGTCGGCCTCATACCAGCAGACGTGGACGACCGGATGATCCAGACGCAAAGGCTCATCGTAGCCGAAGCGTTGGGTCCACCAGTTGTGCGGCTCGGGCTGGTACCAGTGCTTGGGCAGGGAGATGTTTTGATCCTGGATCCAGGCCCACCCATCCGGTTCCCACAGCTCTTCGCGCCGGTAGCCGCCATCCTCGACGAACTCCAGGTACGCCCGGTTGGTGACGGGTACGCGATCGATGTGGAAGTCCGGTACGGGGACTTCGTGGGCGTCACGCTCGTTGTCCAAAACCGCGTAGTCGTCGGTCCCCATCACGAAAGAGCCGCCGGGCACGAATACCATCTCACCGTAAGGCTCCCCGGCGGAGGGTGTTTCTACCAGTGGCTCGGGCTTGTACCTCCGGCTGGGCATTAGCTGGAGGGTTTGGAGCATAGTCTCGTTGTGCTGAATTTCGTGCTGCAGGATCATGTTGTAGACGAAACCGGCTTTTAGCAGGGGATCACTACCGAGGTCCGCGCCGTCGAGGGCCTCGATAGCGGCCTTCCGTACCGCGTCGAGGTAAAGACCGGCGTCGGTGCGATCCAGCAGGTTGAGCGAGGGACGTTCCTCCCTCGGGTGTACGGAGGCGTCGTAGATGTCGTAGAACGCCCGATCCGAGAGGCTGATCCCGAAGGCCCGGTTTAGAAGCCAGAGCTCTTCGTAGTTGCCGATGTGACCGTAATCCCAGACCAATGGGCTCATTATCGGGTCGTGCTGAACCCCGAGGTCCTCGTCGGAGACGGGGTCCAGCAGCAACCGCGTGCGTTTTCTTGCTTCCTCTAGCTTTTGGACGATGGCTTTCTTTGACACACTTCGCTTGGTATCCATGTGCAGGATGCTAATCAGGTAGCGCCCGTTGTCAATGGTAATTTTTATCCATTTTCGACCCGGAGAACGATCTTGCCGCGCCCGTGCCCGGAGTCGAGCCTCTCGTGGGCGGCGCCGACCTCGGGAAGGTCGAGGACTTCTTCGACGAGCGGCTTTATTTGTCCGCGTTCTACCAACAGGCTCATCTCGTCCAGCCGCTGACGCTCGCGCATGAGCAAAACACCGTGAAGCGTCTGGTTGTTGACGTAGAGCGGCGTGAGATCCCCCTGGGCGCCCATGATGGTGGCGAGCTGCCCGAAGGCCCTGGTGGCCGGAATGCTATTCACGATAATGTCCCCGCCCACGGTGTCGAGGACGGCGTCAACGCCGTAGCCGCCGGTGTCTTCCAGGGCTACCTCCGCGACGTCTTGCTGGGTGTAGTCGATGGCGACGTCGGCGCCGAGATCCTTCAAGGTCTGCTGGTTATCCGGCCCGGCGCTCGCCAGGACCCGGGCCCCGGCGGCACGGGCGATTTGGATTGCGAACGAGCCGACGCCACCGGCCCCGCCGTGGATCAGGACCGTCTCGCCGACCTGCACCCCGAGCCGCCGCACGACGGCCTCGTAGGCCGTGCCCCCCGCGAGCGGCATGGCGGCCGCCGCTTCGTGCGAGATGGATTCCGGTTTGAGGGCGACGATATCCGCGCTGGCAACGTGATACTCGGCGTAGCCGCCGTTGGAGCCCGGGCCGAATATCTCCGGGGTGTAATAAACTTCGTCCCCGGCCTCGAAATCCGCAACCCCCGGACCAACCTCTTCCACCACGCCCGAAACGTCGGCGCCGAGTACCACGGGCGGTTCGAGGCCCGCGAAGCCGCCGTCGGCCCGGAGCTTGGCATCTATCGGGTTCGTCCCCGAAACAACGACCTTCACCAGGACTTCCCCCGGCCCGGCCGCCGGTTTTTGCACATCACGCTCCTCGAAGTTATGCGAACCGCCGAACTCCGGTGTAACCATCGCCTTCATGTATAGACCTTCCTCTCGTTGCTGCGCTTGCTGTTGGATAAAACTCCGCGCCTACCTTACCACCCGGCCAAACGAAGAGGCTGCGGGGTAGGTAGAATAGTCTTGAGTTGATGGCTGCGACAGGAGGTAGCGATGGCGGCGGAAGACTACACACAGGCGGCGCAGAAGATTGCCGAGGCTTTCGGCGATTCCTACCGGAAGGTCGCGCAGAACGCCGTCGACGCCCAGCAGCGGAACGTGGGGCTCGCCCAGGGATGGGTGAAAAACCTCTCCGAATTGATAGAGAGCCAGGCCGAGACCAACCAGGCCCTGACCCGCGCGATGGAATCCTACACCAAGGTCGTCGAAGAGGCGGTGGAGAGCCAGGAGCGGACCAGCCGGGCCCTGGCGGAGAGTCTTGAGTCTTATAAAGAGGTCATCGACCGGACCGTAGCCCTGCAGGAGAAGAACGTGGAGACGAGCCGCGGCTTTTTCGAGGGTGTAATAGGCGAGCTAAAGGCCCAAACCGACGAAAACCTGCGGATGGCCGAAGGCATGATGGAGGGATCTGAGAAACAACTGGACGCCTTCCAGAAGATGTTTCAGGAGACGATAGGCTCCTACACGGAGATGATGAACCTTCCCTACCAGATGTACCGTAAAAACATGGAAGCCTTCGGCCAAAACCGGTAAGCCGGAGGCAAACCAAAAGCGGGAGAGGAGTCCGGCGTGCAACAGGTGGAAGAGTATACGGTCAGAAACCTCATCGGGGGGACTTGGGAGGACGGCAACGGGGGAGAGACTGAGCCCGTATACAACCCCGCGACCGGAAAAGTCATAGCCCAGACCCCGCTCTCCACGGCCGACGACCTGGACCGGGCCGTAGAGAAGGCCCGGGCGGCGTTCGAGGGGTGGTCCGCGACCCCGGTCGGGGAGCGGGCCCGCGTCCTGTTCCGCTTCAAGATGCTCCTCGAAGAGCATTTCGAGGAGCTAAGGGACCTCGTCACCCTGGAGAACGGCAAAGACAAGAAAGACGCCGGCGGCGAGGTACGGCGCGGCATCGAGGTGGTGGAGTTCGCCTGCGGGATGCCGACCTTGATGATGGGCGAGAGCGTCCGGGACGTGGCGCGGGGCGTGGACAACGTATCCCACCGTTACCCGTTGGGTGTCGTGGCCGCGATCACCCCGTTTAACTTCCCCTGCATGGTGCCTTTGTGGACCATTCCGGTAGCCATCGGCGCGGGCAACGCTTACATCCTGAAGCCCTCCGAGAGGACGCCGCTCGCGGCCCAGCGACTCGGGGAGTTGCTCGCGGAGGCCGGGCTGCCCGACGGTGTCTTCAACATCGTCAACGGCGCCCGTGAGGCGGTGAACGCGATCCTGGAGCACCCCGGGATAGAAGCCGTTTCGTTCGTCGGTTCCCAGCCGGTCGCCGAACACGTGTACACCCGGGGCACGGCCCACGGCAAACGGGTGCAGGCGCTCGCGGGGGCGAAGAACTCCATGATCGTCATGCCCGACGCGGTGTTGGACAAAACGGTGGAGAACATGATCTCCTCCGCCTACGGCAACGCCGGCGAGCGGTGCCTGGCCGGTAGCGTAGCCGTCGCCGTCGGAGAAGCCGCCGACCCGCTGGTCGCCGCGCTCAAAGAGCAAGCCGCCGCCATGAAGGTAGGACCGGGCCAGGATGAGGAAAGCGAGCTCACGCCCGTTATCCGCGACGAGCACCGCGAGAAGGTACGGGACTACATAGACCTCGGTGAATCAGAGGGCGCGGAAGTAGTGCTCGACGGCCGGGAACCACCCCTGGACGAAGGCTTCTTCATGGGAGCCACCCTGCTCGATAACGTCACCGGCGATATGCGGGTGGGACGCGAGGAGATCTTCGGCCCCGTTCTCTCCGTGGTGCGCGTGGACAGCCTGGAAGAAGCTATAGAGTTCACCAACGGCTCCCGGTTCGGCAACGCCTGTTCTATCTTCACCGAATCCGGCGCGGCCGTTAGAAAGTTCCGGGAAAACGTCGAAGCCGGCATGCTCGGGGTAAACGTAGGCGTAGCCGCGCCGATGGCGTTCTTCCCGTTCAACGGCGTCAAAGATTCCTTCTACGGCGACCTGCACGCCACCGGCAAAGACGGCGTCAGGTTCTTCACCGAGAACAAAGTAGAGATCACGCGCTGGTTCTCGGAGAACGAATCGTAAGAGCCGCCTCCGCCCCGTGCCAACCATTTCGGTGGCATGGGGTTGTTGCCGGAATGAAATATTATGTTAAGAAATTTTAAAAAAATCCTCTAAGGTCTATCGTTCTGTTGCGCTAGTCGGTTAACATGTGATCTGGTTTTCAAAACATCCAGAGGGGGGGCCTCTTGAGCTTGAGCAGGTATACAGCAACCGCGTTCGTTCTACTTCTGGCGTTTCTAGTCGCCTCGGTTGTATTGATGCTAGTTTTTCAGGGAACCTCCGAGGCCCGAACACCGTCTCAGGGGGTTCTAACAAAAGGTCCCAAGCAGCCCGAAGAGAACTTTCCACCCTATTCCCAGACTGTTGATAATGCTTCGAGTCAGGGGACAAAGGCGAAAGGTTGGCAGACTTCGGATAGGGGCACCGATATCTATGGGGCTGACTATTTAACGCCGGGTGACGCCAGGGGTTCCGCGAGGTACAAGTTCAAGATACCGGCCACCGATACGTACTCCGTGTTCGCTTGGTGGCCCGTGGTAAACGGCGCCGCGTCTTCAGTGGACATAAAAATCCGTACGGGCAAAGGGGTCAAGGTCGAAACCGTGGACCAGAGCCGGGACGGTGGATACTGGGTTCCAATCGGAGAGTACGAGATGCGAAAGGGCAGCCGGTACTCGGTAAAGATCCCCGCTGGTTCGGACAAAGGCGGCAAGGTAATAGCCGACGCGGTGGCCGTGGTGCGGGGGACGGAGGCCTTTCCGAAAGGGGCCCCGAAGGTCGGCAACAGCAGTGAGGGTACCGGCACGGTTGCCAAGGCAAGCAACGGTGGCGTGTCTTTTGCCGCGGCGGCCGGCCGGAACATTCCAAGAAGGGCCCTGGTTAGGCGGGCCAAGGCACGTCTGGGTCAACCCTACGACTACAACAACGGGCGCTGCACCGCCCGTGCCAGGGCGGTAGACTGCTCGTGTTTGACTAGGCTGGTCTACTACAAGTGGCGCAAACTACCGGATCACCCCCGTTACCAGTGGTACGGTGCAAAACAGCTAAGCACCAGGTTCAAGAGCAAGAGTCTACTCCGACCCGGAGACTTGGCCTTCTTCGACGAGGATCGCAACGGCTACTTGGGACCCCACGATAGTGTAGCTATATACGTCGGGAACGGGCGAGTTATCATGGCGAGCGGTTACTTTGGTAAAGTGAGTGTTATCGAGATGAAATACCTCGACGGGTTCTGGGGTGGAAAGCGGCTGAGGTACTAGGTCTCGGACGCGAGTACCGCTAAGTCCTACGCCCGGCCAACGATTCTTTTGGCGGACGGCGCCGGTGGCGAGAGCCGGCGCCGTCCGCTTCCGTTCGGCGTGATTTGATGTAAGCTCGGCGGGATGTAGGGACGCAAGGCTATTTCGAGGAGGAGAACATGGACGTTCGGGGGTACGAAGACTGGGTCTACTACGCGGCGATGGACCTCTACGATTACCTCGAAGAGTTGCCTGAAGACCAGGATAATTACGAGGAAAAGCTGGTAGAACGGTTTCCGGATACCGACACGGCCGAGGCTTATCTACTGGAGCAACTCTCTCCCGACGACCAGGACCTACCGGCGTTCGGCGGGGACCCGGCGGAGCTTCTCGTGGCGCTCTACGAGGCGGCCCAGGATGGGGTGGAGGTTTACGCCGGATACTACGGAGAGGTCGGTGAAGAGGGGAGTTACGGCTTCGCGGTCGGCGTCACCGAGCAGGAGAACCCGGCGGAGGAGCGTCGACTGTCGTTCGTGGCGGACGAGCTGGATCTGGTGGACTTCGTGTGCGGTAGCCGGGAGGAGCTCGTCACGGTCTACGAAGCAATCTCCGAAGAGACCCGGAGCCCGGCTTGAGCCGGTACTCCTTTGGTATCACGCCTGGCGTTACGCGCCCGCCAGGTACAGGTATTGGGGCTCGGCTTCGAGGCTCACCCCGGCGGCTTTCATGAGCTGGACGGCCTCGGGTTCTTGAGGGGCGAGGCGGGCCCTTAGCAGGTCTCCCAGTCCCGGGCTCTGGACGTAGCGGACGACCGTAGCCTGGCCCACGTCCGCCCTCTCACGGGCTTCGCGGGCCGTCGCCTCCAGGTCGCCGAGCTTGTCTACCAGGTCTAGCTCTTCGGCTTGCTTGCCGGAGTAAATCCTGCCGTCGGCAAGCTCGCGAACGCGTTGCTCGGGGAGATCCCGGCCCTCCACTATGACCTCGACGAACTCGTCGTAGTTTTCGTCCACGATCTCCTGGAAGATTTCGCGTTCCTGGGGCGTTACGTCCCGGAATTGCGAGCCCATGTCCTTGAACTCGCCGCTTTTTATTATGTTCTGTTTGAAGCCGACCTTATCCGCCGCTTCGGTAAGGTTCGGGAGCTGGAGTATGACGCCCAGCGAGCCCGTCAAGGTGGTCTCGCCGGCGAGAATGCCGTCGGCGGCGGTCGCGATGTAGTAGCCGCCGGAGGCCGCCGTCGTTCCCATCGAAGCCAGCACCGGCTTACCGGAAGATTCCTTGAAATCCAGGATGTCCTGGTACATCCGTTCGCTCGCCGTAACCCCGCCACCGGGGGAATTTATTTCCAGGACCACCGCGGCCACGCTCTCGTCCTCTTTGGCCTGCAGCAGCGCGTCCCGCATCCCTTCTGGCGTGGTCGTCGCCACCGCCCCGCCGATGCCGCTGTCGGCGGGCCCGATGACCCCTTCCACCGGTATGACCGCCACCTTGTCCTGTCCCTCGCCGGAGACGTACTCCTCCTCGTAGGTCTCCGGGGCGCTTGAGACGGAGCCCCCTCCGACCTCCCCGGACCCGGCCACGAGGACCAAACCTATAGTGCCAAGCGTCAAAACCAGCAGTCCCACGACCACCGCGCCACCTATGATGAGTCCTTTACGCCGACGCCGGGGGCGGTCTTCGGGACGGGAATCTGGACTATTCGTTGTATTGTCCGGGTTCAAGTTGCTCTGCTCCTCACAAGTCTTCTATTGTTGTAGGACGCCCGCGAAAAGGGCTCCGATAACCGCCAGCGTCACGATCACGAGGATTATAACGCCCAGGCAACCGCCGCAAGATATGGCGCAGGAGCCCGTGGACTCCCCGTAGCCTATGTTCCGGGCGAGCGCGGCCCCGATAACGATCAAGACCACGTGCCAAACCAGGAAGGCGAGGGTGAACAGGTTGCTTAGCAGCCCGATGGCCGTCCCGGCCGCGCTCCCCGTTTCCAGGACGGCTTGCAGAAGTCCTAACGGTATCGTGACCACCGCCGAGAGGACGAGTGGGGCGAATGCCGTCCCGACGACGGCGAACATCGAGGAGAGCGGGCCCTCGCCACCGAAGAACCGCGTCACGAGTTGCATGACCAGCGAGACCAAAAGCCACCACGCGAAAGGCACCAGCACCGTGAAGACCAGCGCTATGACCGCGAAGCTCTCGAAGAAGCCCTCCGGTAGTTGTGCCCCGCTCGCCTCTAACTGGGCCTGGAGGTTGCCGCCGAACAAGAGTATCGCAACACCCCCGAGCCCCAAGGCCGCGTTCAACGCCACGATGAGGAACCCCGCGAGGAGGTTCCGCTCCCCGGCTACCTCCCTCAAGACCCGAACCGGCGACCAGATGACCGCGAAAGCTCCCAAGCGAATACCTCCGAACCCTTCTCTAACTACGAAAACTAATTACAAAACCTTTACCGACTACAAGGATATCTTACAACCTCGCGCCGGGGTCTCAGGGGTCTTCGGAGACTTTGGGCCGGCGCCGGCCCTTTTTTAGTAGGGCGTCCTTGGCGGCCCGGGGGGAGACCGTCTCGTCGCGGGCGTCGAGCGCGAGGCGTTCCCGGTGCTCCACGATCCAGAGGTACAGGTCCGACGGCGTGCGGCCGGGAAAGGCGTCCAATATGCGCTCTTCCCGGATCATCTCCGCTATCGGCCGGTACGAGTACTCGTGCCAGTCCCTCAGAACCTCCTCCTGCGAGACGTAGCGCCGCCAGAGTTGGGAGAGCCGGAAACCATGCGCCTCGATGTAGGTCGCCAGCTTCCGGTAATCCGCGACGTTGGAGAAATCCACCTTTATCTCCGGCAGCACCCGGTCCAGGGGCAGGCGTTCCAGAAGATGCCGGTATTCCAACTTCTGCAGCAGGCTCTCCGCCGTTAGGGCCGAGTCAACCGGTACCCGGCTGCGAAGCTCCGTTACCTCGGCGTCTATTATTTCCACGCCCCGCTGGCGGGCGACCGAGACCCGATGGTTCCCATCCTGGACGAAGTAGGCGTCCCCGATCTTGTACAGGCTCACCGGCGGCAACTCCTCGGCCCGGCGCATCATCGCGTCGATCTTCTTCCAGCGCGTCCCCATCCCACCCTTCGAGGGAAGAAAAGCCCGGTCGAAATCCCGGTGCCGGCCGACGCTGCCGATGATCTTCTCGACCGGAACGGTCCGCATCCCAATGTAGACCTGTGAGACCGCCCCGAGCGCCTTCTTTACCTCTTCGAAGGACAGCAGCAGGTTGGAGCCGGGGTCTTTGCGTAGAAAAGCCCCGACGCGGCGCAGGAAGGCCTTTCTGCGGGCGCGGGAGAAATCTGCGTCGGCCTGCTCTCCCATATCCATGTACTCCGGCACGAAAGAGAATCTACACTCCGGGCAACGCCAGGACAAGGAAGATAGATGCCCGAAGACGAAGAAGGCCGCCAAAAAAGAAGGCGCCCTCACGCTTGCCCGCGCCGCCGAGCCCGTTGAAAGTCAGGCGTCGAAGGGCAGCAGCCGGAAAGGTCTTCCGCTGCCGCTACGCAACGGCCGGAAGTGCCACTCGTCCAGCGTCAGGATATCGAGGGTCTCGTGCCGGTCGGCGAGTACCACGTTCGAAGCGTCGGCGAGTCCTATATCTAGGTCACTGTATTCACGGATAAGCTTCCCGGCTTCGGCCACGTCTTTCGCCGAGAAGGGATCCAACCGGTAAGCACCCTTCGCAACCTCGTCGAGCAAAGAAAGTTCTTGGGCGCGGCCCACTCGCGTGAGCACCATGTAGTCGAGTTCGGCCAGTACGAACGGCGAGAGGACCAAATCGGTCCGGCTGCGCTCGAGGGCCTCTCTGGCTGCCGGGTGAAACCTCTGGTCCGCATCCACGGCAGCGAGTAGTCCGCTCGTATCTAGAACTATCGTCATCCGCCGAAGCCGCGGAGCTCTTCATCTACCCTTTCGGCCAACCCGGGGTCGCCGCTGTGGAACAACGGCAAGCGGGGGCGGGGCGCCGGCGCCGAGTCGAGAAATCCCCGCACCGCCTCGCGGATGATCTCCGCCTCACTCCGCCCCTGACGCGCCGAAACCTGTTTCAAGGCGGCTTCGAGATCCTCCGGTAGATACACGGTAGTTTTCTTCATGCCATACACTCTACCATACATGTTTTCGCCCAGACCTTGCCACGCGCCGGGTCTACCGAAACCTCGCCAATAACCTGGCTCTGGCGATCTTTTGGTGAGGCGCGGAAATCGGACTCCGAATCGGTCCCTCGAACCTCCTCAAAAGGCCGTCAAGCGGTAACAGCGTGTTGCTACCATGCTGCGATCGGTCCTCCATCCGCGCTTCTCGGCCGGTTTCGGACCGCTTTCACCAAGACGTCAACAGAACCCAAAGTTGTTGGCAAGGTCTCTACCCATATGCTCTTTTCTGAGAGCACGTTTGTGTGGCAGTGGCTACGTTTTGGGGAGAAGGTGGAAACCTACCGTTACTGACGCTGGAAGAGAAACCCGTTACACCTCCAATATCCGGTGCCCGTACACGTTCAAGACTCGCGTATCGCCGCGACGCGTCTCCCGGTGGTCGTTGGGACCGTAGAGATGGACGTGCCCGTGCAACCAGAGGTTCGGCTTGTGGCGGTCGATCAGATCCACGAAAGACTCGAAGCCGGCGTGGGCCCGGTCTTCCCGGTCTCCGAGGCCGCGTGGCGGCGAATGGGTGACAAAGACTACCGGCGTCCGGTCGCCGAGAAGTTTCCTGCGCCAGATCCTCATGGACAAAGCGTAGGCCCGCAGGCGCATCTGGCGTTCGGAATACTGGTTCGGGCCGTAGGAGTAGAGGGGAGACCCGGAGAGCCCGGCCAGCGCCACGCCGCCGAGGTCAACGAGCCGCCCGTCGAGCGGGGTGCAACCGCCGGGGTATTCCTTGCTGTCCGGCCCCGGATCGTGGTTGCCGAGGACGTAGTAGACCGGCACGCCAAGAAAGGTGATGATGTACTCCAGGTACGCGAACGGCAGGTCTCCGCACGAGATCACGGCTTCCACGTCACCGGCGTACGCGTCGAGGCCCGGCCCGTAGAGCAGTTGCTCCACCCGGTCGCTTATGCAAAGGATCTTCACCGGCGCCGCTTCACCTCGTAGAGCATACCCTCTTCCACCGGCTCCAGGTCATAGCCGGCCTCCTTGTAGAGTCGGGTGTTCGTCGCGCCAGGGTACAGTACGTAGACCGGCCCGCGCGCGAGGTTGCTTTCGGTGCGTTTTACCCAGTCCGCGGTGTAGAAAGGGTCCACCAGTTTCAGGTCTTCTCTACGACCTTCCACGAGTTGCATGTAGTGGAGCGAGCGGCCATGGTAGAGAACCGTCGAACCCGGCTTCGTCCCGTTCGCCACCGCCTCCACGATCTCACGTCCTTTATAGTCTTCGCTCCGGTCGGCCTGTGAGTAGGAACCCGGAACGGAGACTATTACCGCGACCAGCGCCAGCGCCGCAACCAGCGACGCAACCAATGGGGCCGCGCTGAACCCTCCGACGTATCTTCCGCGCGCCCGACGGAGGATAAAATCTACCCCGACCGCCAGGACTATGCAGAGCATCAGGTAGGTTGGGATGAAGTATATCTCCAGGTCTTCGATATCGTACTCTAGCGCGTATCCCAGGTTCAGAACGAACACGAGGCCGAGCAAGACCAGCGACGCCAGATCCCTCTTAAACAAAACCACCGCTCCTACAAGAACCAACGCCAGCAACGCGGGGTTTAGGTTATCCAGCAAGTGTCCCGCGTAGACCCCGATACGTCCCGGCAACTCGGCAGGCCCGAATGCGAAGATCCGGGCCTTATGCTCACCGCCGGAGACCAGATCCAGGAACCCGCCGGGCGTCGAGGGATCTCCCGCCGGACCGGCGCCAACGAGCGGCGGGTCCATGGCGGCCCGCAGCGGAAGGTAGAGATACGGCGTGAGGCCGAGTAGAAACAACCCCACCGTCTTTAACCAGAGTTTCGGACGCAACAGCGCCCGGGCTTCGACTAGCGCGACGAATACGAGCGCCGCCGGTAGTAGAAAGACGCTGGTCAGGTGGTTCGTCATCGCCACGCCCCCGGTAAGCGCGGCGAGCAGCAGGTAGCGTTCCTCGCGGTTCCGGCTCCAGAGGATCAGCGCGAGCAGAAAGAGCGTCGTCAGGAGCACGTGCAGCGTGTAGACCTCGGAGATCACCGCCTGGCTCCAAAACGTGACCGAGAGGCCGAACGCCAGAGAGCCCGCCACGGCCCCAACCTTCCCCGCCCCAACCCTCCGGCATAGGAAATACAGTATCGCCACGGCCAGCGCCGCGAAGGCCGCCGAGGCGAGGTTTACCCGGTAGGCGGCATCCCCGACGGGCAGGTAAGTGAAGAGATGGGCGAGCATGACGTAGGTCGGGTAGCCGGTGTAACTCGGTATCCCGAGGACGTTGGCGACCACCTGCAAGTGGGCCGAGTCGTAATTCTCGGGAGCGTAGTAGAGAACCGTCGGCGCGAGCGTAAGTAGGTAGAAAACGAAAACCGTCGCGCCCAAGACCGCTGCGAGTAGGATCTCACTCCGTCGGCCGGTGGGTCTTCGTTGCTTTGGTGGAAGAGGCATCGTTTTTACCGGTGGCCTGATTTTCTCGTCGCCATCCTGGTATTTCGCTTTCGTGTAAGGTCACCGTCCATCCGGGTAATATTACGTCCCGAAAGGCCGAAAACCACACAAGCCAAACGGCACGCCCGACGAGTACGGAGATAGGAGACGATATTATGCCGGGACCCGAGACACCGAAACTGATGGTCGATGTAGTCATACCCTCGGACGGGGGTGTGGTCCTGATCCGTCGTGGCACCGACCCTTACGAGGGCATGTGGGCCTTGCCGGGCGGTTTCGTGGATGTCGGGGAGACCGTGGAGAACGCCGCCGTCCGGGAGGCGAAAGAGGAGACGAACCTCGACGTGGAGCTTGAGCGGCTCGTCGGCGTTTACTCCGAGCCGGACCGCGACCCTCGCGGCCACAACGTTAGCGTGACGTTTCTGGCCCGCGTAACGGGAGGAGCGGCGGAGGCGGCGACCGACGCCGACGAAGTATCTATCTTCGATCCTTCGGAGGTGGATCTGGCGTTCGACCACCGGAAGATAATCGAAGACGCGCTGGGCAAGTAATGTCGGACGACCCCACAGAAGAACGCCTGCGAAACGCGATCATCGGGGAGGCCGAGTCACCGGAGATTGTAGTGGTGGACTACGACCCCGACTGGCCCGATCGCTTCGCCCGGGAAGCCCACCGCATCCGGACGGCGCTCGGCGAAGCCGCTTTGCGGATCGAACACATCGGCTCCACTTCGGTGCCGGGCCTCGCGGCGAAACCTATAATAGACATCCTGCTAGTGGTCGAAAACTCGGGTGATGAGCCTTCGTATGTGCCGGCCCTTGAGGAAGCCGGCTACGGGCTGCGGGTGCGCGAGCGGGATTTCCACGAGCACCGGATGTTGCGGACCGCGGATAAGGACGTACACGTACACGTCTTTTCTCCCCCCTCACCGGAGATCGACCGCTACTTGTTGTTACGAAACCGTCTCCGCGACGAGGATGAAGAGCGCGACCTCTACGCCCGGACGAAGCGCGGGTTGGCGAACGAAACCTGGCCGAGCATGCAGCATTACGCCGAGGCGAAGACCGAGGTGGTAGAAGGCATCATCGCCCGCGCCGCCGCAACCCGGGGAGCGTAACCGGCGACGGTGTTCAACTAACGGCCGCCGAGTCTCTAAACGCCCACAAAGATTCCGCTGGCAACCGTGCCCGCACTTCGTCCCCGGCTTCGAGCCGGACGTGAGGCGGCAGGGCGGCCTTGAGTCGAATGCCGTGGGACTCTAGCGTGTACCGGACTTGGGTGCCGAGGTAGGTGGCGGAGATTATCTCCGCCGCGAAGGAATTTTCTCCTTCTTCGAGCCGCACGGCCTCCGGCCGGATGGTAAGCGTTACGTCGCCGGAGGGACCGGGATGTTGCAGGCGGAGGTCTCCGAGGCTGGTGTGGACCGAGCCGCCCGCCGACCAGCCTTCGAGGAAGTTTGTGGCGCCGAAGAACCGGGCGACTTTCCGGCTGGCGGGCCGGTCGTAGAAGGCCTGCGGCCGGTCGTACATTTGGAGCTCGCCCTCGAAGAGCAGCGCGATCCGGTCGGCGAGCACCACGGCTTCTTCCTGGTCGTGGGTGACGAAGACCGTAGTGTAGCCGCCCTCGCGTTGCAGGCGCTTTACGAGCCCGCGCATCTCGGAGCGGAGGTTGGCGTCGAGGGCCGAGAACGGTTCGTCGAGCAGCAGTAGCTTCGGCGAGGTAACGAGGGCCCGGGCGAGCGCGACGCGCTGTTGCTGCCCCCCCGAGAGTTCGCCGGGCTTGCGGTCGGCGAGACTTTCCATCTGAACCTGCCGCAAGGCTTCCCCGATCCGCCGGTCCGAACCCTTGGTGGAGCCACGCATCCTGAGCCCGAACCCGACGTTGCCGGCCACGTCCATGTGCGGAAAAAGGAGCGGTTTTTGGAAAACCATCGCCGCCCGGCGTTTCTCTGGCGGGGTACCGAGGACCGAGCTTCCCTCGACCATTACGTCCCCGGCCGAGGGAGACAAAAGACCGGCCAGTATCTTCAGCGCCGTGGTCTTGCCGCACCCGGACGGGCCGAGGAGCGCCACGAGTTCTCCCGGTTCGACGGCCAGGGAGAGATCCGAGAGCGCCGGCTCGCCGCGCCCGTAGCGGTGCGAGACGCCTTTTAGCTCCAGAGAGGCGCCCACTAGACTTTCCCCATTCCGATGAAGCCTCCGTCATCCGCCCCGCCGGGTTTCAGGTAGCGGAGGGCGACTACGAGGGCGAGAACCGCCGGCAGGGCGAAGACCAGGGCGAGGGCGGAGGTTATAACCGGGTCGTTGCCCGAGGCGGCGGAGAAGAGGAGCATCGGCAGGGTAACGACGCTGCCGCCCCCGATCAGGACGGTCAGGATGTACTGGCCCCAGGAGATGAGGAACGCGAATAGCCCCGCCACCGCCACGCCCGGGGCAACCTCCGGAAGCGTAACGTGCCGGAAAGCCTGCCAGGGAGAAGCGCCGAGGGTGCGGGCGGCTTCTTCGAGGTCTCCGGTCCGCTCGGCGAAGACGCTGGTCAAGATGATCGCCGTGTACGGGACGGTCGGCACCAGGTGAACCAGGAAAACTCCGAAGCCGGTATCCGCCAGGCCGAGCCGGATAAACGTCAGGTGGATGCCCATCGTCGAAGCCAAAGGTGGCACGATTATGGGGAGTAGCACCACGAAGATCACAACTCCCTTGAACCGCCACTCGTACCCGCCGAGCGCCATCCCCGCCGGAAGGCCCACGGCGACGGAAGCCACCGCGACAGCCCCGGCTATAACGAGGCTACTGGCGGTCGCCCCGAGCACCTGTCCGCCGGGTTCGATCAGGTAGTACACGCCCCGCAACGACCACTCCGAAGGCAAGAGGTCCGGGAAGCGCCATCGGCCGGCGAAGGTCCACAGAAAAAGCGGCAGAAATGGAAGCGCCACGAGCGTCGCCACGATGGCGAGGCCGGTGTTGCTCCCCCTCTTACCCGATGGGGTCACCTACGTCCCAAGTTTCTTGCCAGGCGCAGGTAAGCCGCCGCGATAATCGCGGTGATTAGGGCGATCAGGATGTTTATAGCCATGGCCGCCGGGCGTGCCGCAAGGTCCAGGTCCCGGTACTCGTTGTAGGCCATCACGGGAAGGATCGTCGGATATGACTTGCCGAGCAAGTACGGCACCTCGAAGGCGCCGAAGGTGAAGGCGAAGACGATCAAACTAGCCGCGATGATTCCGGGCGAGATAACGGGTAATACCACGTACCAGAACCGCTGCCAGGCGTTCGCCCCGAGCGTCCGGGCAACCTCTTCGAGCTCACCGGCGACGCCCCGAAGGGCGGCGAGCACCACCAACGCGACGAACGGTACTTCTTTCCACACGTAGGTCAGGATAATGCCCACGGAATACGGATCATAGAGCAGCGCGGGGAATTCCCTCGGCTCCCCGATAAGTCCCAACGCCGCCGCCAGCCGCGCCCCCATCCCCGTCTGGGAGACCACGAGCGCGATGCCGACCGCGGCGACGAGGTGCGGGATCGTGATCGGCAGCTGGAACACGACCGCTGAGATCCGGCCGCTACTCCGCCGCAAAGCCAGCGCTGCCAGCACCGCCAACACCGTCGAGATGCCGGTGGAAGCCCCGGCGACGTATAAGGTGAGCGCGAGGGAATCGAGGAAGTCTTTGTCTCCCAGGACTTCCCGGTAGGCGTCGAAGCCCACCTCTGTTTGCCCGGTAGCCGGCAGATAGCCTAACGACTGGATCAGCGCCGCGACGAGGCCGCCGGAGAAGAGCACCCCGATCACCAACAACGCCGGGGCGAGGAGCAACGCTATCTTCAACCGGCCGCCCAAAAGCTACTTCTTGAGCACTTCTTCTTGCCAGCCGTCCTCCAAAGCCAGCAACCACTCCGTCCGGGCCTCGGGCACCCGGTTCTCCTGGAGCTTCTCCGTGGAGAGGGCGGCTTTACCGGAGAGATCGGCGAACGCTTTCCGCACGTCTTCGGGTAGCCGGTCGATCTGTAGGGCGGTTAGGTCTCCCCAGCCGCCAGGCTCCTGCTTCCTTAGTTGCGCCTCGGGGCTTTCGAGGAAGTTGGCTACGACCTGCGCCCCGGCCTTGTTGGGCGAGTTGAACGGGATCGCGACGTAGTGGGTATTGCTCAGGGTGCCGCCGTCGAGCAGGTAGGTGCGGGTGCTCTCCGGGTAGAGGCCCTTCTCGATCTGCCGCTGCGCGAGTTGCGGGTTGTAGCTCATCGAGAGGTAAACCTCACCGTTCTGGTACAACTCTTCGAGCTTCGCCGATGATTCGGGATAGGTCTCTCCCTCGCGCCAGAGGTTTGGCTCCAGCTCGTTCAGGAAGTCGTAGACCCCGGGCGCCCGTCCGT
Source organism: Rubrobacteraceae bacterium (assembly GCA_049650095.1). Taxonomy (GTDB): domain Bacteria; phylum Actinomycetota; class Rubrobacteria; order Rubrobacterales; family Rubrobacteraceae; genus SIRX01. The sequence continues at coordinate 21,517 of JBARZM010000151.1, forward strand.
CGAAGACCTCCTGGTCGAAGGGCTCCTGGTAGGGCTCGACCTCTCCGGTAACTCCGTAGAATGCCTGCTCTATAAACGCGTTTCCGGTGAAATCCGGCGGGGCGGGGTAGGTGAAGCGTCCGGGGTTCTCTTTCGTCCAGGCGAGCAGTTCTTCCATCGTTCTCGGTGGGTTCTTTACCTTCGCCGAGTCCTGGATCATGACGAACTGGGCCTTGCCCCAGGGGGCTTCGCGGCCCTCGACCGGGTACCCGAAGTCCCGGCTGATGGCCGGGCTCTCCCAATCCACGTACCTGGCGTTGGGCAACTCTTCGGCCCACGGCCCAAACCAGAGGTCCGCGTCGGCGCCGGTGGCGAAGTTCTCGCCGTTGAGCCAGACGAGGTCCGTCGTCCCTTTGTCCTTGCCGGCGCTTTTCTCGTTGAGGAGCTTGTTGACCGCGTCGGCGGTATCGGTGAGGGGGGTGCGTTTCAACTCTATCCCGTACTGCTTCTTTACCCGGGGTGCGACGTAATCGTCGACGTAGGCGTTGGTCGCCTCGTCGCCGCCGTACATGAAGAAGTTCACGGTCGTGCCTTTCGCGGCTTCTTCGAGCTCCGAGAAAGAACGTTCCTCGCCGGAAGACCCTGCCCCGGGGCTACCTCCTCCGCAGGCCGCGGACAGGACTATAACGGCCGCGACCAGCGAGACCAGCAGTGGGGTTCTGGGTTTCAAGCCTGAAAGTTCCTTTCTTGGCGGACTCCGGGTTATACGCTGTACAGACGGCTCTGGATCAGGTAGTTCAGGGCTCGTCATCCGGCTGGATTGCGACTTAGCGCGGCCATCAAACTCCCCATCACCCGCTTCTCATCCAGGTCCGTTACTACGTCCACCTCCCGGCCTCGACGGAAGAAGTCGTGCGCCCCGGCGGCGTCCAGGGCCGGGACCGCGAGCCGGCCGAGGGCAACCGATTCCGGGTCCGCCACCGCGCTGACGCACGCCACGTCCCAGATGATCTTTTGTCCCTGAGGGTCCACGTTTCCGTCGTAGCCCGAGACCCATTCCAGCAGTATCCCCGCCAGGTAATCCGCCACGGGGCTGCCAAGCGCCCGCAACTCCTCCGCGAACGCCGCGGCCTCGACCAATATCTTGTGCGGACCGGACCAGCCGGGCGCCTGCAATAGCTCTACACTATCCTCGAAGAGCGCGCGCCAGGCGGCGATGTCGGCGCGTCCGTTTAACTCGCCGCCCATCTTGAACTTCTCGTAGTCCTTCGCGCCCCCAAAACCACCGAGCCACACCACCCGGATGTTCTCCCGGACCTCCGGGGCCGCCAGCAGCATAGAGGCGACGTCTGTCGCCGGTCCGGTAGCTATGATCGTTAGCGGGTCTCTTTTTGCCTCCTCGATCAAGAAGTCCAGCCCGGCGCTTTTTACCGGCTCGTGACGACCGTCCATCGGATGTTCGGCGCCGGGGATGCATGGCACATCGCCACCACAGAGCGCGACTACCCGTTCGGCTTCCTCCTGGTAGAGGTCCCGGGAGGCCGGGCCGTGGGCGGTGGTGTTGTGGACGGAGACGACGCCGAGCACGTCCAGCGTGCCGGGTGGCAACCCGAGGGCGTGGGCGATGGCGAATTGGTCGTCTACTTCGTTCTTCGTGTCGCAGTCCAGGATGACCCGCGGGGAATATTCAGGCATAACTACCTTCCATAGTCCGAAAAGCGTAGCACGAGTGCGGGTATTAGACCTCCGGTTTTCTCTTACGGCTTTCTTGAGTCTTGCCCAGAACAGCGCCGGGTCTCTTTACTCCCCGAAGAGACGTTCCAGAAACTCTGGTTCCAGGTACTGGCGGCTCTTGTTCAGGGTTTCTTCGTTGGTGATGGGGCGCGTGCTCCGCGCGGTCTCCTGCAAGGCCCAGGCGCACCACGAGACGGCCCGCAATGAGACTATGGTCCGCATGGCACCGAGCTGGAGGTGGAACCGCTCCGGGTCTTCCGCGGGCGCGTGCTCCAGGTATTCGTCCACGAACGCCTGTTCCTGCTCGTCCGATAGTAGGGTCGCGGTATCGTCGCGCCAGAGGGTCGTGGTTGGGAGCAGGAAGTGGGCCAGGTCCTGGGTGCGGGGCGCAATACGGGCTTTCTCCCAGTCGAGGAGCTTCGCCACATCGCCCTCCACGACGAAGTTGTGCGTGTTGAGATCGTAGTTGACGAGGGCCAGGTAGTCGCCGGTGAAGAGGTCGTCGTGCTCCAGGAATTTCTCTATCCTCCCGAACCCTTTCTTCAGGGCGGCTTTGCTGTCTTCCGGGGCGTCGTCCCATTCTAGATAAGGTTCGGCCAGACTCCGGGATTCGGCCAGGATGGCGGGCGCCGGGTCTGGATGGGTCTGGAGATGGTGCTTCTCCGGCGTGCCAAGAGCGTGGATGGCGGCGACGCAGCGGGCGGCGGCGGTGAGGTCGGTGGCGTAGTCGAGGGGGCGGCCCGGCAGGTACTCTTCGAGGATCAGAGGGTAGGGGAGGCCCTGCGGAGCGGGGTCCACGAAGAGCGGCCTCGGCGTCACCCCGGAGCTGGCGAGCAGTTCTAACGCCCCGTGTTCGTAGATGGCCTGCTCTTTTAGGGGCAGCCCGATCTGGGTACCCGTTACGAGCCGCGCCACAGAGTCTCCCCGACTCCCGCGGACCAGGAAGTTTAGGCTGTATTCACCCCGGGCCAGGAAACTGACGGCCTCGGGGGGCGGCGGGTCTGCCAGGCGCTGGGCCAGGTATTCGCGAACCTCTTTTGGTCCCACGGTTCCGGGGCCGGTATCTGATGACATCGGGCAATTTTACCTGCTGTCCCGACGGGCTGGGATAGGTTACGCTTCGGACGGTGGGTATGCGGGCTTCTGCCGGCGCACCAGGTAGTCGCCTACCAGGACGCCACTGATCGCGAGCGTCCCGCCGGCGATCTCCAACATCCCGACGCTGCCGCCGAAGAGGACGGCGAACGCCAGGCCGCTAACGGGGATCAGGCTGAAGTAAAGCCCCGCCGCCCCGGCCTCCAGGTGCCGCAGCGCGTAGTTCCACAGCAGGAACGTGGCGGCCGTGGTGCTGATGCCGAGGTAGAGGAGCACGAGCCAACTCTCCGTGCCGAGCCCGGGAACGCCGTAGAGGTAGAACTCACCGGCCGCGAAGGGCAATAAGAACATGAGGCCCGTGGCGAAGCTGGCGGCCGTGATGAGTATGGGCGGGTGGTTCGCGCCGAGAGAGCGACCCTGCGCGGCGTACGCGCCGTAAGAGATCACGGAGGCGGCCATCAACGCGTTGCCGAGG
>JBARZM010000152.1:0-4448 GCA_049650095.1 Rubrobacteraceae bacterium
GAAGGCGGAGACGGATTTGTAGAGGTCCGGGTTTTTGAGGGCTAGGGTGAGGGCACCGTGGCCGCCCATCGAGTGGCCGAACACGCCCTGGGCGTCCTCGCTGGCGGGGAAGTGCTCCAGGATCAGGTTTCGCAACTCTTCCGTAACGTAGGTGTACATGTTGTAGTTCTCCGACCAGGGTTTGGCGGTCGCGTCGAGGTAGACGCCGGCGCCGGTCCCGAAGTCGTAGTCGTCGTCTTCGCCGGGGACGTTTGCGCCGCGAGGGCTGGTGTCGGGGGCGACGAGCATCAGGCCGTGTTCGGCGGCGAGGCGTTGGGCCCCGCCTTTGATCATGAAGGTCTCCTCGGTGCAGGTGAGACCGGCGAGGTAGTAGAGCACCGGCACGGGACCGTCCGAAGCCTGGGGCGGCTCGTAGACGGCGAAGTTCATCCCGGTTCCGGTAGCCCCGGAGTCGTGGCTGTAGAAGCCTATCGTGCCGCCGAAGCAGCGGTGGGTGCCGTTTGTGGTTAGTTTGTCTTTCATCCCGGCCTTTCTAGAACGTGACGACGCTGCGGATGGATTCTCCGCGGTGCATCAGGTCGAAGGCGTCGTTTATGTCTTCGAGCGGCATGGTGTGGGTGATGAGGGGGTCTATGTCTATCTTACCCTCCATGTACCACTCAACTATCTTCGGCACGTCAGTCCGGCCCCGCGCCCCGCCGAACGCCGAGCCGCGCCACGACCGTCCCGTAACGAGTTGGAACGGGCGCGTGGAGATTTCCTCCCCCGACCCCGCCACCCCGATAATTACCGACTCGCCCCAGCCTTTGTGGGCGCACTCCAAGGCCTGGCGCATGACGTTCACGTTACCGATGCACTCGAAGCTGTAGTCCGCGCCGCCACCGGTCAAATCCACCAGATAAGGAACCAGGTCTCCTTCGACCTCCTCGGGGTTTACGAAGTGGGTCATGCCGAACTTCTCGGCCAGGTCCTTCTTCGCCGGGTTCAAATCTACGCCCACGATCTTATCCGCCCCGACCATCCGCGCGCCCTGGATGACGTTCAATCCGATGCCTCCGAGCCCGAAGACGACCACGTTGGAACCTGGCTCGACCTTCGCCGTGTTGATAACCGCCCCGATGCCCGTCGTAACGCCGCAGCCGATGTAGCAGACCTTGTCGAACGGGGCGTCTTCCCGGATCTTCGCCAACGCTATCTCCGGCACGACCGCGTGACTGGCAAAGGTGGATGTACCCATGTAATGGTAAAGTGCGTCACCGTTCAGAGAGAGGCGGCTCGTGCCGTCGGGCATCAGGCCTTTTCCTTGAGTTTTCCGGATCTTCTGGCACAGGTTGGTCTTTGGGTTCAAGCAGTATTCGCACTCCCGGCATTCCGGAGTGTAGAGCGGGATCACATGGTCCCCGACTTCGAGGCTACTGACGCCCGGCCCGACTTCCACTACAACGCCTGCGCCTTCGTGGCCGAGCACGGATGGGAACAGGCCTTCCGGGTCTGCGCCGGAGCGGGTGTATTCGTCGGTGTGGCAGACGCCGGTAGCTTTGATCTCGACCAGCACTTCGCCTTCTCGTGGTCCGTCTAGTTGTACGGTCTCGATACTGAGAGGCTTATCCGCCTCGAATGCTACCGCCGCTTTGATGTCCATATTCCTCGATGTACCTTTCCGTAAGCTATACCTTCGCGCACATGGTCGTAGCCCGACGTACGCACGTCAAGTTCGGGAGCAAAGAAGGGATCTAGGGATCGGAGCAGTCGCGCCGGTAGCCGCAGTTGGGACAGACGAGCTTGCAGTGAAGCCCGTACATCTCGGAGCCGCAGAACTCACACTCTTCACCGGCTGGTTCCGGCGCTTCGGCGGCCTGCTGACGTTCGTTTGTTTCGTCCATGCTGTGAGTATAAGGGGTGTCCCGACGCCGGAACACCCCGGACCTTCAGGAGCGGTTTTCTAGCGGAACGTATGGGACGTTGCGGGGGCCGGTGTATTCGGCGCGGGGTCGGATCAGGCGGTTATCAGCCTGTTGTTCGAGGACGTGGGCGGTCCACCCGGCCATTCGACTCATGGCGAAGATGGCGGGGAAGAGGTCGGTGGCGATGCCGAGCTCGTGGTAGAAGCTGGCCGAGTAGAAGTCCACGTTCGGGAAGATGTTTTTCTCCCGGATCACGACGTCCTCTACTATCTCGCTGATCTCGAACCACTTCGTGTTGCCGTGCCGCCCGCCGAGGTTCCTGGACATGCCCTTGAGGACCTTGGCCCGGGGGTCCATCACCCGGTACACCCGGTGCCCGAAGCCCATGATACGGTCTCCCCGGCCCAGGATGTTTTTGACGTGTTCTTCGGCGTTTTCCGGCGTGCCGATCTCCTCCAGAGTCTCCATAACCCGCTGGTTCGCCCCACCGTGCGACGCTCCCGATAGCGCCCCAATGGCCCCCGTTACCGCCGAGTACATGTCCGCCTGCGTGGCGGAGATGACCCGGCTGGCGAACGCCGAAGCGTTTAGCTCGTGGTCAATGTGGAGCACGAGCGCCGCGTCGAACTCCTCTGCCGACTCCGCGGTGAGCTCCTCGCCGGTCAACATGTACAAGAAGTTCGCCGCGAGCGGAAGATCCTCGCGAGGCTCTAAGACCTCTTGCCCGCTCCGGAGTCGCTCTATGTAGGCGACGAGCGTCGGCGTCTGGGCGACGAGCCGCAGGGCTTTGCGGACGTTCGCCTCACGCGACTCGTCCCCGGTGTCCGGATCGTAGATGCCCATCGCCGAAACAGCGGTACGCAGGGCGTCCATGGGCGGGGCGTCTTTCGGGAGGTTACTTAGGATCTCGACGACTTCTTGAGGCGGACGACGGTTTTCGGATAGTTGCCGATTCAGGGTGTTTAGTTGCTCCGCGTCTGGCAATCTGCCGTTCCAGATCAGGTAAGTCGTCTCTTCGAACGTAGAATGACCGGCGAGCTCGAAGATGTCGATGCCCTGGTAAATGAGCCGACCCTGCTCGCCATCCACGTCGCTGATCGCCGTCCGCGCCGCCGTAGTGCCTTCCAGACCAGCCTTGCCGTTGGTCTTGCCGTTGGTCTCCACGTTGGCCATCTCGCACCTCCAATTTGCTCGTAAGTAAATAGATTCCGCGTACATATATGTGCAACAAACACATCATAGTTTACACCACGGTCACCCGGATGGGTGGGGGCTAGTTGGAGCGGGTTTTGAGGAGGTCTGTAAGACGGGCGGAGGAGAAGGTCTTTAATTCTGTGAAAGAGAGGGCACGTTGGGCTTGCGCCAGCGTGACGGACAGGGCGCCGGTAAGGACCCGGAGGCTGGTGAGGTTTTGCTGGAGTTCGGAGATTTGTATCGGTAGCCGCTGGGCCCGGGCGTCGAGTGAGGCGAGTCTTTCTTCCATCTCAACCGTTCGGGCGGTGAGTCGGGCCACGTCTTCCGAGAGTTGGTCCTGGAAGGCCAGGCGCGTATTCCGGAAGCTGAGCCAGGCCCGGATAGCGACTATCAGGCCGACGAGGGAAAGCAACGCGCCGAGCAGGATCAGGACCAGAAAAAAGATACCCATAACGAGGGTCAAGGTACCACGCGGGGACCGACCTTTACAAACATTTCAGCGGTGCTAAACTGTTCTGTGCGACGCGGGGTGGAGCAGTCTGGTAGCTCGTCGGGCTCATAACCCGAAGGTCATAGGTTCAAATCCTATCCCCGCTACTACAAGCCCGGCCAAACAGCCGGGCTTTTTCTTTGCTTTTCCAGGATCGGCGAAGTCGATCAACGCCTTCGTTTTCGGCTATGGTCTTCCAACTATTATCTGACGCTCGTGGAAAGAGAACAAAGTCGAGGCGTTCCGGAGCGTGCTAAACTTGTTGTGCAAGGTGTACAAGTTGTCCGAAAACTTGGCAAAGGAGGCGGCGTGAAGCCTGCAACCAGGCAGATAAACAGTGGTGAGGCTCGTGAAGAGTTGCCGGATCTGGTAGCCCGGGCGGCCTACGGTCACGAGCGGACTGTCATTGCGAAGCGCGGCAAGCCGTTGGCGGCGCTCATTTCCCTGGACGAGCTCAAACTCCTGGATCGGCTCCTGGAAGAAAACCGCGACCACGAGGACGCCGAGGCCGCAGATCGGGTGGTTGCCGATGAGGACGATGAGATCGTTCCCTTCGGGCGTACCACCTCCCGCACCACCTAGACTGACGTTTCTACTTCAGGAGATACTCCGCGCTACGCTCCGCGCTACGCCCTCGCGTACAAAAAGAGCGCCAAGAAGGCCGTGGCGAAAATTCCACAGCCGAAGGCCCGCGAGCGCGTCGAGAACGCCATAGAGGATCTCGCGGACGAGCCCCGGTCGCCGAGCAGCAAGCAGCTAAGGGGCAAGCACGGTATCTACCGGCGTATCGACGTCGGTGGTGTCGGAGGCGAGTACCGGGTTATTTACGAGGTGCGAGACACCGAGCTGGTGGTATTGGT
>JBARZM010000153.1:0-4496 GCA_049650095.1 Rubrobacteraceae bacterium
CCCGTTCGAGCTCTTGTTGCCCATCTTCGACTACGGCTTCTAGTATCTCGCCCGCTGATTTGGATATAGCCATAAGGCCGGTAATGATACTACAAGCTCTCCGAACAAAGGCGATCCAGGTTACAGCCCCCGCCGCCCTGCAATCGGGGTTTCTAAAGTAGAATAGGAGCGACGGCACGTTGAACGTTTTATAGTCAGGAGTATGCGGCATGGACAAGAAGATTATCGAACAGGTCCTGGGTCAAGCCCGCGAAGAAGAGGCCAACCTGGTCATCTGGGACCGCCGGGACACTTTCACGGTCGAGCCGGACGACCTATCCGAGGTCGAACTCGCCGACGGATACCTTCTGGCGAAGATGCAGGAAGGCAAGGCCACGGTATTCGTGGAGTTCGATTCGATCTATAAGCTGGTCGTGGAGAAGGAGCGCAAGTCCCGCTCCGGCAGCCGGGCCGGTTTCGGCGCCGCCTCGTAGCAACCTGCGGCAACCTGCGACTTGGCCGATGCCAGACCTTTCCAAAAAAGACCCGCCCTCCTCATCGTGGACGCGCAGGAGGGCGGGTCTTCACGAAGCGTCTCCGGTGAGCCTGCAGGACGAGTCCGCCCGGGTCGTGGACACCGCTTCGTTGGCGTAAACCCGGTAGACAGGCTAACGCTCTAGAACCTCCGTTCCGCCCGTGCTGGAGATAACCGCCGCCCGGCAAATCCCGACGAACAGACCGGTTTCGAGGGCGCCGGGGATGCGTTTTATCTCGTCTTCGAGGGTGGCGGGGTCCGGGATGGAGGCGAAGACGCAATCCACGATGTAATGCCCGCCGTCGGTAACGAACGGTTCTCCGTCGGCGATTCTCAGAGACGGCTCACAGCCGAGGTCCGATATGGACTCTATAGTCGACTCCAGGCCAAACGGCTCTACCTCCAAGGGTAGCGGCCCGCGCCCGAGTGTTTCGACCAGCTTGGACTCGTCGGCCACCACGATCAGGCCGTCTCCGGAGGCCGCCACGATTTTCTCCCGCAACAAAGCCCCGCCCAGTCCTTTTATGAGGTTCAACTCCGGGGAAACTTCGTCCGTACCGTCTATGGTGAGCGCGGGACGCGCCTCGGAGAGGTCTACTAACGGTATCTCTTCCTGACGGGCTTGCTCCGCCGTGCGTCGTGAGGTAGGCACCCCTTTTACGTCCCGCAATTCGCCCGAAGCGAGCAACGCGCCGATCCTCTTGACTACCCACAAAGCCGTGGAACCCGTGCCGAGCCCGACGATCATTCCACTCTCTACGTAGCGTTCGACCGCTTCCGAAGCCGCGGCGCTTTTGAAACCGTCCACGCTATCCGGCATTCTCTCCTCCCAAAAACCGGGAAGCCGGAAGGAGACTCCCTCCAATGGACCCGGTGACTACGGGTTCATTCCGCGTAAATCCGGCGGAAGCCTCTAGCCTACGACCTTGACCCTGGAGGCTTGCTTCTTGCCTCCCCGCCCGTCAGCTACCTCGAACTCTACCTCACTCCCCTCTTCGAGCGTCTTGAAACCCTCGCCGGAAATCTCCGAGAAATGAACGAAGAGGTCTTCCCCACCCTCGGAATTCTCGATAAACCCATAACCTTTTTCGTCAGAGAACCACTTGACCTTGCCGCGCGCCACGATACCTCCAAGGAACTCTACAACGTCCGGCCGCCACCAGCGGGCAACCGCCCGGCACTTTAGCACCACGCCCCGGCGGAAGCAACACCAAGGCTGGTAGCCTATTCGCTGGTAGCCTATTCGCCCTCGGGCCGCACGCCAAGCTCGACATCGACCTGACGGGGCTCTTCGCCGGGGGTAACGACCGTCAGATTCAGGCTTTCGCCCGGCTTTAGCGCGTTTACCTTCCTTATCACGTCGTCGGGGGTGGAGACTCGCTCTCCGGAGGCCTCGGTTACTACGTCCCCCATCGGCACGGGCAGACCTTCGATCTCCTGCTCTTTCCCGCCCTCTATGCCGGCTTTCGCGGCGGGACCATCCTGGGTCACTCCGTTTACGATGGCGCCGTTCTCCGGCAGGTCGTACTCGCTGCGGAGCTTCTCCTTCGAGAGCCCCGAGTAGGCCACGAGCTCCTCGATCCCGACGGAGAACATCTGCACCCCGATGTAGCCGTGCTCGACCTCGCCGGAGGTTATGAGCTGCTTCACGACGTTCTTTACCGTGTTGCTCGGGATGGCGAAACCCACGCCCTGGAAGCTACCGGTGTCGGAGATAATTTGGGAGTTCACCCCGATCACCGCCCCCCGCGAGTCCAACAGCGGCCCGCCGGAGTTTCCGGGGTTGATCGCCGCGTCCGTCTGTAGGGCGCCGCTTATGGTGTAGTTGTTGGGGGCTTTGATGGGACGGCCTACACCGCTTACTATCCCGGTCGTTACGCTTATACCCACGTTGAGCGGGTTGCCGATGGCGATCACCGGCTCCCCCACGTCCATCGCGTCCGAGTCGCCGAGCGTCAAGGGTTTCAAGGTGCTCTTCGGCGCGTCCACCCGGAGCACCGCCAAGTCCGTCGAAGGGTCCTCCCCAACGATCTCCGCGTCCCGCCGGGCGCCGCTGGCGAACTTGATGGAAATCCTATCGGCCCCGGAGATTACGTGCTGGTTGGTTACGATGTAGCCGTTCTGATCCAATACGAAACCCGACCCGCCGCCCGGGCCGCTCTCCGAAGCCACGTCCACGCTCACCACGCCCGGCCCATCCTGCGTGTAGACGTCCCGAACCGGCGTCGACCCGTCCGGGCCGGAGCCTTGCGCGGCTTCGGAGGGCCTCGCCTCCCGGATCGTCACGTCCCCGGTATTCCCTAGCAGCCCGGAGGTCCCGATTATCAGGAGCAGTGCGGTCACGAGCCCGCCGATAATGGCCGAAACTAGTGCTGTAATGGCGGTTTTCAGAATGTTTCCCTCTCTACTAAAGGCCCAGTACGTCCTTTGTACCGCGTTTTCCTCAACCTACCCTCTCCGTGTCGATAGAGATGATGCCGTCGAGCTTCCACCCCTCGCCCTCTCTTACCAGGCTCCAAGTCGCGGTATTCCTCTCGGTACGGTCGCTGTGTATGGCGCGGGTGACGCCCGTGACCTGGGCCGTGTCGCCCGAGACCTGCACGTTCGGTCCTTGCAGAAAGTCGATCTGCTCTAGAGTGTCGAACTGACCACTCCACGCTGACTGCGTGGCAGCCTGGTTCTGCTTGAAGTTTTGCGAGAGCAAATCGTAGGATTCCCCGTAGTCGCCGTCGGCCGCAAGCTGGTACACATCCCTCGTGGCCTGCGCGGCTTTCTCTGGGTCGCTTTGTTGTTGCGATCCGGAAGCCTCGGCCGGCTCTCGCCGGGTAACGGCCCGATCCGTGGTGGACCCTGAAGCCGCGCCAGGAACCTGGCCGGTATCCCCGGCGCCCGCGACGTCCTGTTCGGTGGTCTGCGGGGCCGGAGTTTGCGCGGGCCGGTCCTCCCCGCCAAGCAACGCGTAACCCCCGAGGACTCCTAGCAGCGCCAGGACGGCTAAAGCCCCGGCTACCGGCGCCCACCTCGGTGTCCCGCTCCCGCGCGAGCCGGTCCCCGCGGACCCCGCAGCGGGGACCGCAGTCGCCGAGTCCGACGCCTTTGCGGTTTTGCCGGTCTCTCCCAGGCCCACGGCGGCCACCGCAGGCTGTTGGGCGCCACCGGTACTCTGGGACAGGCTACTGAGGCGACTCTCCGCGATGGCCGCCGTGGGCCGGTCTTCGGGACTTTTCGCCAGGCATTCCAGGATCAGGGTCTCCAGGTCCTGGTCCACCGGGGCAAGCTTCCCCGGCGGCACCGGGGGCTTGGAGACGTGCTGGCTGGCGATCTCTATCGGGGTTCCCGAGAAAGGCGTGGCGCCCGTAACAGCCTCGTAGAGCGTCGCCCCGAGAGAGTAAACGTCGCTCTTGGCCGTGGTCTCCTTGCCCTGTAGCTGCTCCGGAGAGGAGTACCGGGCGGTGCCGAGGTACATGCCCGTCTGGGTGAACTGCGCGGCGTCGAGGGCCCGGGCGATGCCGAAATCCGTCAGTTTCGGCTGTCCTTTGCCGTCCATCAAAATATTGTGGGGCTTGACGTCCCGGTGTACTATCCCGCGCTCGTGGGCGTGGGCGAGGCCGGCGGCGATACCGGCCAGGGTGGAAATCTCCCCGGTCGAGAGCCCGCCGCGCCCGGATATTCTCTGACGCAGGTCACCACCGGATACGTGTTCCATGACGATGTAAGAGACCTCGTGGCCGTCAAGTTCGTCCTCGCCCGCATCGTAGACCTGGACGATATTCGGGTGAGAGAGTTTGGCCGCGGTTCGTCCTTCCCGCCGGAAGCGCGCCCCGATATCCGAGTCCTGGAACTCCGGCTTGAGCACCTTCACCGCCACCCGGCGTCCCAAAACCTCGTCGGCGCCCAGATAGACCGAGGCCATGCCTCCGGAGCCTATCTCACGTTCGAGGAGGAACCTTCCTCCCAAACTCCCGCTCAAAACGCACCTCCG
>JBARZM010000154.1:0-8769 GCA_049650095.1 Rubrobacteraceae bacterium
CAAACTTTAATCTTTCTGTTCCCGCCGGCCAATGCTATAATCCCGGCTCACGGGCCGCTAGCTCAATTGGCAGAGCAAAAGACTCTTAATCTTTAGGTTCCAGGTTCGAGTCCTGGGCGGCTCACTCTCTCACTAGTCCCTCGGAACCACGGCCACGGTGCAGCGCGAAACGCAGATAAGTTTCTCTTCTTCGTCGGTTACCCGGACGTCCCAGACCATGACCTTGCGGCCCTTGTGTAGCGGCGTGCCGACGGCCGTCACGACCCCTTCGCTCTTGCCCCGGACGTGATTCGCGTTTATCTCCAGCCCCACCGCGAGTTCGTTTTCCTGATCTATGAGGTCGAAAGTACCAATGCTCGCGACGGTCTCGGCCAGCACCACGGAGGCGCCGCCGTGCAGGACGCCGAAAGGCTGTCTCGTGGGACCGTGAACGGGCATGGTTGCGACGACCCGATCCCCCGAGGTCTCGACGACCTCTATGCCGATGGCCTCCATGATGGTGTTCTCCATGCTCGGGCGTGACTCTGAGTCCATCCCAAACCTCCACTTCTAACGGCCGGCTCTCCGGGGACCGGATAAAGATACCACGCGCTCCCGCGACCGAACCGGCAAAGTCTGCCGGAGGTGCTTGGCCGGAGGTATCCGACCGGGGACGTCCTACCGTAAGCGGGACAGGCGCCAGGGCATAAAAATAGACGAGGGAGTGCAGGCTCTCCCCCGTCTCTGGCAGGAACCCCAGGCTGTAGAAGCGCGGGTTCCTTGTAGCTGCTTGGCTAGATACTACAGGTGCTGTATTACCTGCGACGCAGAACCGCGTAGGTCAGGATACCGGATCCCAAGAGCAGTGCGGCCGCCGGAAGCAGAATGGCCGGGCCACCGCTCTCCGGTAGGCTGCTAGCGCCGGTTCCGGCGGCCGTGCCGCCCATCGCGGTGCTGCCGCCCATCATGGTGCTACCGCCCATCATGGTGCTACCGCCCATCATGGTGCTGCCGCCCATCGCGGTGCTGCCGCCCATCATGGTGCTGCCGCCCATCGTGGTACCCTGCGCGAACGCGGCAGGAGCCATGAGAGCTACGACAACCAGAGCCGTGGCAAACAATAGAGTCAATCTCTTCATACAGTCCCTCCTTTTCTATTTACTCGTTCTACAAATGGCCTGCATTCGTCCTCTTCTCGTGAGGAGTTACCCGTAGTGTACATACCTCAAACGAAAAAGTCTCTATTATCTTAACAATTTTTCATAATTTTAATATCCGGGCCTGGCTGCTCGCGTCCCGGTCATGCCCCGGGGTGGCGGAAGGGGGGAGAGTCGAACTCCCAGAGGTTTTACCCTCGACGGTTTTCAAGACCGCGTGACGCGCCGATGTCCGCCCTTCCGCATCAGGCCATTATATTCCATATGGAGTGGCGCTCAAACTGTGGATGAAGGACAAACGTCGTTTAGGGAACAGTTGGGACAGTCGGGTTTGCGGGATTTGCAGACGCGGCGGCCGTGCAGGATCAGCAGGTGTGAGAACACTGTCCGGTCTTCTTCGGGGACCAACTCTAGGAGGTCCTGTTCGATCTTCTCCGGGTCTTTCTTCGCGGAGAGCCCGAGACGGTTGGAGAGCCGCCGGACGTGGGTGTCGACTACGACGCCTTCGTTGATGCCGAAAGCGTTGCCGAGGACCACGTTGGCCGTTTTGCGACCGACGCCGGGGAGCGCGACGAGCTCCGGCATAGTCCTGGGCACCTGTCCGTCGTGGGCCTCGATCAGGGCCCGGGCCATGCCCTGCAACGAGCGGGCTTTGTTGCGATAGAAACCGGTCGGGCGGATGTCTTCTTCGAGGTCTTCTGCGTCCGCCTCCGCGTAGTCTTCGGCGGAGCGGTACTTCGCGAAAAGTTTCTCCGTGACCTGGTTCACGCGCACGTCCGTTGTTTGGGCGGAGAGGATCGTCGCCACCAGAAGCTCCAGCGGACCCGACGAGTTCAACTCGGTGGCGGCATCCGGATACTCCCTTTTCAGGCGGGGCACGACCTCGGTTATGGGGGCGGGACTCTGCATTACGCTCGTGAATTATAGCTTCACGCCAGCGTCTGCGCCGCCTTCGGCGCCCTCGGCGCGGTATCGAGCTTGGGGTAGCTTCGAGGCGTAGACGACAATAAAATACCCTGGCTGGGTTCTACAGGCAGACGGAGGAGAGCGAGCATGGCCGAGGTAAAGTTCGACTATCAGAACCTCATCGAAGTAGAGGGTGGCATTCAGGACGGCGAGTTGGACGAGATGCGTCCCAGGTTGCGGGAAGCCGCAGCGGAGATGCTGGAGAACGACCTGGGCTTCATGCAACTCCCGAAAACCGACCGGTACGCCGAGATGTCCCAGTCGCTGGCCGACGACATCCGGAACTCCGGGGCAACGGACTTCATCCACGCCGGCATCGGGGGCTCGGCCCTCGGTCCGATGGCGCTTCAGAAAGCCCTCAAACATCCTTACTACAACCAGCTAACAGACCGGGGCGGACCCCGCATCCACTTCGCGGAGAACACGGATCCCGCATCGCTGGCGGCGATCTTTGACGTCGCCGATCCGGAGAATACCTGGGTAAACGCCGTGACCAAGAGCGGTTCGACCGCCGAGACGATGGCGAATTTCCTCGTCGTCCGGGGTTTTCTGGAAGACGCTTTGGGCGATGGGTACAGGGAACAAACGATCTTCACCACCGACCCCGAAGAGGGATTCCTCAACGAGATTTCCGACCGGGAAGATATCAAGACGCTCCCGATCCAGAAGAACGTCGGGGGACGTTTCTCCGTGCTAACGCCGGTCGGGCTACTACCGGCGGCCGTGGCCGGTATAGACATAAACGCATTACTCGCCGGGGCGGCCCAGTGCGTTGACGAGGTAAACGAGCAGGGCGCCGAACACCCGGCGGTCGTCGGCGCGGGGATGCACTACCTGATGGACACGGCCCGGGGCCGCAACGTGCGGGTCATGATGGCTTACGCCGACGCCCTGGAGCGGACCGCCGCCTGGTTCGTCCAGCTCTGGGCCGAATCTCTGGGCAAGGACGGCAAGGGCTCCACGCCCCACGGGGCGGTAGGCACCACCGACCAACACTCCCAGGTCCAGCTCTACATGGAAGGCCCGCAAGACAAGGTAATAGAGATCCTGCAGGTAGAGAACCACCCGCGAGACCTCGAAATCCCGAAAGCCTACGAGGATATCGAAGGCGTCGGCTACCTCGGCGGCCACTCGATGGCCGAACTGCTGAACGTAGAGTGCGACGCAACCCAGAAGGCGCTAACCGAAGCCGGAAGGCCGAACTGCGCGATCAAACTCGGCGGCGTAAGCGCCGAGAATATCGGTTACCTGCTGCAGGCCCTGGAGGTCCAGACTGCCATCTCGGGTTCGCTCTACGGCGTCAACGCCTTCAACCAGCCCGGCGTCGAAGCCGGCAAGAACATCACCTACGAGAGGATGGGCCGGCCCGGATACTAGGCTTCGGGTTTTAGGCGCCAGGTTTCAGCGGCAAGCTTTTTCTGCTGAAAGCTCTAATCTTCCGGGCCGTAGGAGTTTAGGACCTCGGACACCCGGCCCAGGTAGCGGGCCACGGTCCGGCGCTCTTCCAGCGTAAACTCCTCGGCCACGGAGTCAAGGCTCGCGGTCAGGGGACGGATCACGCCGAACACTTCCTCGACCGCGTGCCGCGTAGGCTCTATCACCAACCGCCGCCGATCCGTCGGGTGGGCCCGCCGCTCTACATACCCCGCCGCCTCCAATCGGTCCACCAGGGCGGTGGCCGAAGCCGACCGCATCCCTAAAAGATTCCCCAACTCGGCAGGCCCAATCGGCCCATCCTGATGCAGGTGGTCAAGAGCGGTCACATCGTTCACGCCGAGACCCAAACGCCGGGCCAACTCTCGGGCGACCTCCGCATTGGCCCGCGTCAAATCGCGTAAGGCCCACGATAGCTCGTCAGCTTCCGTGAAATTTTCCTCTTGAATTCTTTCTTTCATGCCGTAATATTAGCACGTCTGATAATTAGATAAACTAACTATCTTTAGGGCTGCAGTCGTCGAAGCCGGTTTGAGAGGGGTTTTTTTGGCGGGTACATTAGAGTCTAACGGTGTTTCTTCCGATGGGTCAGCCATTGTGGCGAAAGTTCTGGAGCGTGTTTTCGGGGAGAATCGGGCGGTGGATGGCGTGGACCTATCTGTACGTGAGGGTGAGATTTATGGTTTTCTCGGTCCGAACGGCGCGGGTAAATCGACGCTGGTGAGGATGCTCTGCACGTTGCTGGCGCCTACCGGCGGACGGGCGACCGTGGCGGGGTGCGATGTGATCCGGGAGCCCGAAGCGGTCCGGTTGCGGATCGGGGTGGCGCTCCAGGACGCCGCCCTCGACGATAAACAGACCGGCGTCGAAATGCTGCGTTTGCAGGGCCGCTTCTACGGGCTCTCCAGGCACGACATCGGGCGGCGGCTGGCGGATCTCAGCGAACTGGTGGACATCGGGCCGGCGTTGAACGACCGGGTAGGGACTTATTCCGGGGGAATGAAACGCCGCCTGGACCTGGCGCTGGCGCTCGTCCACAACCCGAAGGTACTCTTCCTCGACGAGCCTACTACGGGCCTCGACCCTGTCAGCCGGGCCAAGGTTTGGGAGGAAGTGCGGCGTCTCAACCGGGATCTCGGCATGACGGTCTTTCTAACCACCCAGTACCTCGAAGAGGCCGACGAGCTGGCCGAAAGGGTAGGAATCATCCACCACGGGAAGATCGTGGCCGAAGGCACGCCCGAAGACCTGAAGCGTTCCATCGGCACGGACCTCATCGTGGCGAACGTCGAAGGCGACCCCGAAGTCGCCCGCCGCCCCCTTGAATCTGTACCTCAGGTTGAACGGGTCGACGTGAACGGGACGGAGGTCACGGCTTCGGTGGAGGACGGCCCCACGGCGGTAAGTCCGGTCGCGCTCGCGCTAAACAGCGTCGGGGACGAACTGCGGGTGCGGGACCTATCGCTGCGTACCCCGACGCTGGACGACGTATTCCTCTCCGCCACCGGGGAGCGAATCGCCGCCCATGCAGAGGATCAGAACGAGCCCGCATACGCGGATGCTGTAGAGGAGGATCGATGACAGACATTTCCAGCGCGGACATTGGCGCCGGCGCGCCCGGCACTCGTTCCGCAGACGTAACCGCGTCTCACGCGGGTTTCTTGCGAGATTTGATCTCCGTCGCCATCCGGGCGCTGCGGCAAATTCCCCGCGAGCCCGAAGCCATAATCCCGGCCCTCATCATCCCGGTGTTCTTCTTCGTCGTGAACGTTGGGGCGCTCGGAGACATCGCCGGGCAGACCGGCGTCGGGGACTTCAAGGCGTTTCAGTTGCCGGTGGCGATAATCTTCGCCGTAACGGGGGTTTCGCGGGCCAGCGCGCTCGTCACCGACATCACCGGCGGCTACTTCGACCGGTTGCTGCTCACCCCGATCAACCGCCTCGCGCTTCTACTGGGACTCATGATCGCCGACTTCGCCCTGGTCGTGGCCCTATCCATACCCGTCCTGATCCTGGGCTTTATCGTCGGCGTGGGGTTCACGACCGGACTGCCCGGCCTGCTGCTCTTTCTACTTATGGCCGGCGCCTGGGGCCTGGCCTTTACCGGCTTCCCCTACGCCATCGCCCTGAAGACCGGCAACCCGGCGGCGGTGAACTCAAGCTTTATCCTGTTCTTCCCCTTCGCCTTCCTGACCACGACCTTCCTACCCCAGGAGGCGTTGACCGGCTGGCTCTCTACCATCGCCGACTACAACCCCGTGACCTACCTGCTCGAAGCCCTTCGCTCGCTCATCAGCGACGGTTGGGTGGCAAGTTCACTGCTCAAAGGAACGGCGGCCATCGGCGTGGTCGGGGCGATCAGCTTTACCCTGGCGATGACGGCCCTGAAAGGCCGCGTTTCGAGAGGCTAGCCGGAAGCGGTTATCGGAAGGCGGGCGTGCCGGTGAGGGCGTTGCCCAGAATAAGGGTGTGTACCTCGCTGGTCCCCTCGTACGTCAGCACGCTCTCCAGGTTGCTCATGTGCCGCATGACGGGATATTCGAGCGTTACCCCGTTGCCGCCCAGGATGGTCCGGGCCTCCCGCGCTATATCCAACGCTTCCCGGACGTTGTTTAGCTTCCCGAAGGAGATGTGCTCGGGACGCACGTTCCCCTCGTCTTTCAACTTTCCGATGCGCCAGGCGACCAGCAAGCCCTTCTCTATCTCCAGCATCATGTCCACCAGCTTCTGCTGGGTTAGCTGGAACGAGGATACGGCCTTGCCGAACTGTTCGCGGCCTTTGGAGTATTCGAGGGCGGTTTCGTAGCAGTCGCGCGCCGCGCCCATGACGCCCCAGATGATGCCGTACCGCGCCTCGCCCAGGCACGTGAACGGCCCCTTTAGCCCGGTAACATTCGGCAGCACGGCTTCCTCCGGCAGGCGTAGGTCTTCGAAGTAGAGCTCGCTCTGGATGGAGGCCCGTAGGGAGAGCTTGTGCTCTATATCCACCGCCGTGTAGCCGGAGGTGTCGGTCGGGACCAGAAAACCCCGGATGCCGTCGTCGGTCTGCGCCCAGACCAGAACAACATCCGCTATCGAGCCCATCCCGATCCAACGTTTAGACCCGTTCAAAACCCAATCGGAGCCGTCTCTGCGGGCGTTGGTCTTCATGCTGGCCGGGTCGGAGCCGGCATCGGGCTCGGTCAGGCCGAAAGCGGCTATCGCCGCGCCGCTCGCCAGAGACGGCAGCCACTCCTCTTTCTGTTCCTCGGAGCCGAACTTGTGGATGCCGCTCATCGCCAGGGAGCCCTGGACGCTGACGAAGGTTCTCAAAGAAGTGTCCCCCGCTTCGAGCTCCATACAAGCCAGGCCGTATTCCGTGGCGCTCCTGCCGGCGCAACCATAGCCTTCGAGGTGCATCCCCAGAAGGCCCTGCTTTCCCATCTCCGGGACTATGTCCTGGGGGAAATGCGCCTTTTCGTACCAGTCTTTTATGTTCGGTGAAATTTTTTCCTGGACGAACGCCCGGGTCTCGTCGCGGACGGTGATCTCCTCTTCCGAGAGTAGCTGGTCGAGGGCGAGCACGTCGGTCGGTTCGGGGTGTTTTGAGGCTGCGGGGCTCTGTTTAGTATCCATGGCATCATTCTACAATAGCCACGTTTTGGGCGCGACAAAGTGATTCTCACCAAGATTCAGGCGGGTTATAATGGAGGTTGGCGCGCCCACCGGCGAACGCCTGGCGAACGCCCGCAAGCGACTCGAAGGATGATCCCATATGAAGTGGCTCACAGTTTACGGTCTACCGAGGCTCCCGCTCTTTCTGGCCCGATGGGCGATGAAGTTCGGGTTGCCGGGTCCGACCTGGTACAAGTGGAAGGCCGCCAGTGCGGGGACCGGCGTAATACTGGACGAGATGATCCGGGCCGCCGACGACCTCGGCTATAACGGCCAGAAGGTCGGCCAACTCGCCATGAGCCGCATCGGCGAGAAGCAGGGCAGCGACCTCGGCGAGCAACTCGGCGTCAAGACCATGAAGGACGCCGTGGACGTGGTCATGCTCGCCAACCGTTTCTTCGACATCGAGATCACACTGACCGAAACCAAAGACGGCGAGTACGTCATAAACGCCGACCGCTGTCCGTGGTTTGGGGGGATGGGCCACGACGGCGTCCCCGGCTGGGACGTAAAGCCCTGCGCCGCCTTCTCCACCTACGAAAAAGCAATGGTTAGCGCCATAAACCCCAACGTGAAACTCTCCTACACCGAGAAACGGACCACCGGCGGCCACACCTGCCGCGGCGTTTACCAGTACAAAGACAAAGAGCTCGGCGACAACGTCGAGCCGCAGACGGAGTTCGTCGGACTCGGCAAGAAGCCGAAAGAGAAGGTGCAAGCAGAAACGGAGTAGTGCGTTGTGGACCGCGGCGAGTCCGAACGGACCGAGGAGTACAGACCCGGGACGCGCTTTACTACGGTCTTCTGGATACTCGTAGTTTTAGTAGTTTCAGCCGGTATCCTGGTGACTGCCAACACCGATTATAGAGAAGGCATGGGCTACTCGTACTGGATCTGGTTCGCGGCGACTCTGGCTGGCGCTATAGTGGGACCTCTTTCAATTCAGTATGCAGCTTTGCGTCGCTCCGGTGTGCGCCTGACGCGGAAACCCTGGACAGCTAGCAACCGTGTACCCTACCTCGCCCGTTGGTGGAACCCGGAAGGGCGCGGGCTTACAAAAAGACAGTTCGTCGCCGCCATGGGAGCGCCCGTCCTGGTGTTTTGGGTTATTCTGATCTCTTACGCTATCGGGAACCCGAACTCGGCCGGCACCATCAGCTTCGGTCTAGTAACTGTTATGGGAAACTTCTGGTACTCGGCGTTGGTCCTTTCGAAGCCCAGAGGAACGCTTATCGAGGAGTTCGAGGGCGGACTTCGGTTCCACCTACCCACCGGTAGAAGAGTGCTAAACTCGCGCCGTCGCGACGTACAGGAGGGAACTTGGAACGCATCGAGATAGATACCGCCCGGGGCAAAGAACGGGTTCCGCCAGGTCAATATCTGGTCGGGGACCGGTGGCCCATTCTCACTTACGGCCCGACGCCGCAGTTCAACCCGGATGTTTGGGACTTCACGATCTCGGGTCTCGTGGAGAACCCTTTAGGCTTTACCTGGGAAGAGTGGAACGAGCTTCCTACCGTCGAGGTGAAAGCGGACATGCACTGTGTTACGTCGTGGAGCAAACTGGACAACGTCTGGA
>JBARZM010000155.1:0-18644 GCA_049650095.1 Rubrobacteraceae bacterium
GCGGATAAGCGGGTACTGGCCGTGGGCGCGGACAACATGGCGTGGGACGTTATCGGGGATGTTGACCCGGATCTCGGTTGCACCCTTCCGGGACACTTGATCCTGCTGGCCCGACATGGCATCTATATTATCGAGAACCTCATGCTGGACGATCTCGCGGCGGCCGGACACCATAGTTTCCAGTTCGTATGCACCCCGCTAAAGCTCGTCGGGGCAACGGGCTCGCCGGTCCGTCCCCTGGCCATCGTTCCCGATGAAAGGTCCAGCTTATCCGACTAAGGAGGTAGACATGGCTCGTGGTTCGTTTACGGCGGCGGCCGTCCAGGTAGCGCCGGTCCTGCCGTTCGATAAAGAGAAAACCGTGGATATATTGTGCGAGGCGACGGCGGAGGCCGCGGACACCGGCGCCGATCTCGTGGTCTTCCCCGAGTGTTTCGTGCCGATGTACCCTAACTGGTCGATCGACCTCCAGGACGAGGGCGGTTGGGCGATGAACCTGCGGGAATTTACCTACAACTCGATCCTCATCCCCGGTCCCGAGACGGAGAAGATAGGCGAAGTCGCCCGGGAGAAAGGCGTGTACGTCGTCTTCGGGGCGAACGAGGTCGAGGAAATCTACGACGGCGCGCTCTTCAACTCCCTGGTGTTTATAGGACCGACCGGCGAGGTCTTGGGCAAGCACCGGAAGCTGTTCCCCTCCAACCGGGAGAAAGTCTTCCACGCCCGGGGGGATGCCTCGGGGCTCAAGATATACGACACGGCCGTCGGGCGGCTTGGCGGCCTGATCTGCTACGAGCACCTCCAACCGCTGCTCAAGTACGCCCTCATCTCTCAGGGAGAGCAGGTACACTGCGCATCCTGGCCGGGATGGCCCGAGTTTCCGGGCGGCCGGACGAACCGTCCCGTCGTGGATACTTGCTCGAAGGCCTACGCGCTGGAAGGCCAGTGCTTCGTGGTCGCCGCCTCGTTATACGTGCCGGCCTCAGCCGCCGATGATGCGAACCTGGGCAACGCGAGTTGGACGTTCTTTGGCGGCAGCGGGATCCTCAACCCGGCCGGCGAGTACGTGGCCGGGCCGTTGTACGACGAAGAGGGCATCGTCTACGGGGAGATCGACCTGGGCCTCATCCCGCTGCGAAAAGCTGCCATAGACACCACGGGCCGGGACTCGATGCCGCAGACGATCAGCCTGAACGTAGACCCCAACCGGTACCCACCGATCCGGTGGGGCGACGCACAGGGCCCCGCCGATGGCCGCGCGGAAACTCGGCCAGAGCCCGGCAAGCCACCGGCGGGCGTCAAGGAGACGCCGGGACAAACCAGGCCCCCGGATGGATAGGAGCGAGAACCCCGTGGGCGGCGCGGATAGCGGCGGCGGCCCAGCTATAGGATTCGTGGGGCTCGGAAACATGGGGGACCCCATGTGCCGCCGACTACTGGACCACGGATACGAGGTGCATATACACGACCTGAACCCCGAAGCCGTGGGCCGCTTCGAGGGAACGGCCGCCCGGCCGGCCGCCACCCTCCAGGAGGTCTCCACCGAAACCGAAGTCGTCTTCCTCTCCCTCCCCAACTCGGAAATCGTGGAAGAAGTGGTGCTCGGAGAGGAAGGGTTGGCCGGCGGCCTTTCGTCCGGCAAGACCATCATAGACCTGTCCAGCTCCAAACCTCTCAGGACCCAGGCGCTCGCCGAAAAACTCTCCACGCAGGGCGTGCGGATGCTCGACGCGCCGGTCAGCGGAGGGGTGCCGCGGGCCAGGGAGGGCACGCTCGCCGTTATGGCCGGTGGGGAGAAAGCAGTCTACGAGGAACACCGCGAGCTGCTCGAATGTTTCGGGGAGAAAATCTTTTATATGGGAGGCCATGGCGCGGGACATCTCGCCAAAGCCCTCAACAACCTACTCTCGGCAACCACCCTCGCGAGTGCCTCGGAAGCCGTTCTGCTCGGGATAGAGGGAGGCCTGGACGCCGAGAAGTTTATCGAGGTGGTGAACGTCAGCACGGGCCGGAGCAACTCGACGGAGGCAAAGTTCCCGAACTACATCCTCAACCGGGCTTTCGACGCCGGCTTCAGCGCCGAACTCTACAACAAAGACGTATCCACGGCCCTCCAGACGGCGGAGGAATATGGTGTCCGCATGACGGTGGGGTCGGCGGTTGGGGGCGTTTGGGAAGCCGCCGTCGAGAAAGGCTACGGGCCGAAAGACCACACGGAGATATACGCTTTCCTCGAAGAGTCCGTACGCGACGGTAAGGATGAAGCGGAATGAAGATATGGGACCTCTCCCAGACCTACGCCAACGGCATGCCCCACGCCCAGACTATTCCGGAGCCTTGTTTCGAGCAGGTAAAGTCCGTGGAGCGCGACGGCTACAGTGTTACCCAGCTCACGGTCGCCACCCACATCGGCACCCACATAGACGCCCCCTCGCACCTTATCGAAGGCGGGGCGACGGTCGAGAATATCCCGCTAGAGACGCTGGTCGGACCCGCGCTCGTGGTCTCCATCGACAAGGAGCCCGATGGAGAGATAACGGTCGAAGACCTGGAGGGCGTCGTCGCCGGGAGGCCGGGTTACGCGCTCCTGATCCGGACCGGATGGGGGGCGAAGTTCGGTGGCGAAGACTACGGCAACCACCCCTACCTATCGGAGGCCGCGGCCCGGTGGATCGTCGACCAGGGCTTCCGGATGATCGGGCTGGACGTCACGACCCCCGATCCACCCGGACACCTGCGCACCGAAGACTTCGACTTTCAGGTCCACCGCATACTGCTTGGTAGCGGCGTCCTCATAGTCGAGCACCTGTACCTCGAAGAGGTGGTGGGAGAAGAGTTCGAGCTCGTCGTCGGCTCGCTGAAAGTCGAACACGCCGACGGGGCCCCGGCCCGCGTCCTGGCGCTCAAGGACTGAAGGTGTTCCCGGCGCCCGAGTGGTTCGAGGCCTGGAAGGCGGCGGCCGCTAGCGACCGCGAGCTCGAAGTATTCGGAAAGTGGTCCACGCTTGGCTTCGCGCTCCGGAGTGGGGAGGAGGTATTCCGGATCCGGCTACGAAAAGGGAGGATCGAGGAGGTCCTTACAGAGCCCGATACGAACGACTCGTGGAGTTTTACGCTCGCCGGGGCGCCGGAGGATTGGGAGGCCTTTCTGCAAGAAACCCCGCCGCCCTTCTACCACGACTTACTTGCGATGAACGTCCGGGTTACGAGCTTCTCGATCGAGGGCGACTGGCATACGTTTATGCAACACATTCGTACAATAAAACGCATCTTCCGGATCGCCCAAACCCTCGGGGGCCGCGGTGCCTGAGCTGGATCCTATCTTGGGAAGGTACCTCCCCACAGAGGTGGGAGGAACCCGCCACCGGGTGTACTTCGAGGAGGCGGGTCGCGGGAGGCCCCTGGTCTGCCTGCACACCGCCGGGGCCGACAGTCGCCAGTGGCGCCGCTTGCTCCAGGATACCGGGATGACCAACGAGTGGCGGATTGTCGCCTTCGATCTCCCGTACCACGGCCGCACTATGCCCCCCGAAGGTTGGTGGGAGGAAGAGTACCTTCTTACGACCGACGAGTACGCCGAGACCATAATGTCGTTCATCCGGACGCTTGGGTTGGAGTCCCCCGTGATCCTCGGGTGTTCCATGGGGGGCGCCATAGTCCTGGAGCTCGCCCGACGCTATCCGGATGAGCTGGGCGCCGTGATAGGACTCTCGGGCGCGAACAAGATATCCGGCCGCTTCGGAGACTGGTCCATACAACCGGACGTCAACGCGGCGACGGCGGTGGCCGAGTGGACCTACGGTCTCATGGCCCCGCAGAGCCCGGAGCTTTCCAAACGGGAGGTGTGGTGGATCTACAGTCAGGGCGGACCCGGCATCTACCGCGGCGACACCTACTTCTACAGCGTAGACTGGGACCTACGCGGCCGCGAACAAGAACTGGATACCAGCAAATGTCCCGTCTACCTACTAACCGGAGAATACGATTACGCCTGTAGTCCCGAAGAATCCAGGGCGACGGCCGGGGCGATCCCCGGCGCCAAATTCACCAAAATGCAGGGCATGGGACACTTCCCGATGACGGAGAACTACGAGCTATTCAGAAGCTACCTGCACCCGATCTTGAAAGAAATAGCCGGGATGAAACCGTAAAAATCTACCGTGGGATCTACGATCAGAAAGGACAAACATGGCTACGCAGAAAGAGAAACAGGCCTACATAGACGAGATGGTCGAAAAGCGCGGATACGTCCTCGATTACCACAAAGCCCTGGTCCAGCAAGACTTCGAGGTAATGAAAAAAGCCAACGAGCTAATCGAGGCCGCCTATCTCAAAGAGCGTAGCCTCGATCGCAAGACGAAGGAGTTGATCTTCGTGGTCAGCCTCGTTGTTATGCGGGCGCCGAAGGCCCACATCCAGAGCCACATCCGGGCCGCTTTAAACCACGGCGCGACGGAAGAAGAAGTCCTCGAAGCTATAGAGATATCGCTCCCCGAGGCCGGGGTCGTAGTATTTCAGGAAGGCTTCGAAGCCTGGAGAGAGCTGGTCGGCGCCGAAGGCATCGAACCCGGCATCGACACCCAATAAAGTACAGCACGAACGCGAAGGTTTTCCTCGAATCGGACTACTGCTTCCGGGCGGGTTGCTATGGGTTGACCGGCGGGCGAAACTGCGCTTTCAGCAGGTGCGTCATGTTTTCGGCGGGCGCGGGTTTCCAGAAGTAGAAGCCTTGGGCCAGGTCGCAATCCACCTCTCGCAGGTGGGCCAGTTGGTCTCCGGTCTCGACGCCTTCGGCCGTGACGCCCAATTTCAGGGTGTGGGCCAGGGAGATCACGGCGGCGACGATGCCCTGGTCCTCTATGTCGTCCGGGAGGCCGCTTACAAACGAGCGGTCTATCTTGAGGAAATCCACGGGGAAGCGTTTGAGGTAGGAGAGTGAGGAGTAGCCGGTGCCGAAGTCATCTATGGCGATCTTCACGCCGAGGTCTTTCAGTTCTCGTAGCGTGGAGACCGTGGATTGGGCGTTGTCCATCAGCACGCTCTCGGTGATCTCCAGTATCAGCGTGGCCGGGTCCAGCCCGGCAGCCTGGATAACCTCGGAAACGTCCCTGGCCAACCCGGACTGCCGGAACTGCCGGGCCGAGAGGTTCACGCTCATCGTCAGCGGCGAGAGGACCGGCCACGTTTCTTGCCACCGTCGCGCCTGGCGGCAGGCTTCGGCTAGTACCCATCGCCCTAGCGGCACGATCAGGCCGGTCTCCTCGGCTATGGGGATGAACTCCAAAGGGGAGACCAGACCTTGCTCGGGGTGCTCCCAGCGCAGCAGCGCCTCCATCCCTACTATCTCTCCGGAGGCCAGCGAAGCTTTGGGTTGGTAGTAGACGATGAATTCATTTTCGTCGATGGCCCGCCGCAGGTCGCTCTCCAGGCTCAGGCGCTTTCGGGCGCGGTTCTCCATGCCGGGCTCGAATACGGTATAGATGTTCTTGCCCCGGGCTTTCGCCCCATACATGGCGAGGTCCGCGTTGCGCAGGAGGTCTCCCGGTTCGTTCTCCGGGCCGCCGAAGGCTACTCCTATGCTGGTGGTCAAGAAGATCTCGCGGCCTCCTACGTAATAGGGTTCCTGCAGCGCATCCCGCATACGCTCCGCTACCTGAATCGCTCCATCCGGTCCTTCGATGTCTTCGATCAGGATCACGAACTCGTCGCCGCCGAGGCGGGCGGCGGTATCCGAGGGCCTTAGATGTTCGAGTAGCCGGTCAGAAGCCTGGACCAGCAGCTCGTCACCAATTTCGTGTCCCAGCGAGTCGTTTACGACTTTGAAGTTGTCCAGGTCCATGAACAAAACCGCGCACCGGGCGTCCTTGCGCCCGGTGCGGGTTAGAGCCTGTTCCAGCCGATCCAGGAACAGGGCGCGGTTAGGGAGGTCGGTCAGCGGGTCGTGGAAAGCCTGGTAGGCGAGCTGTTCCTCCAGGACCTTCCGGTCGGTCACGTCTTTCTGTATGCCGACGAAGTTCGTGACACGGCCTTTTGCATCCTGCACGGGGGAGATGTAGAGCTCGTTCCAGAAGAGGGAGCCGTCTTTGCGGGCGTTGCGGAGCGGCCCCGACCACTCGCGGCCCTCCTTTATAGCGATGCGCAACTCCTCCAGTATCGACTGATCCGCGTACTCGCCCTGCAAGAAACGACAGTTGCGGCCCAGGGCCTCTTCGGCCGGGTAGCCGGTGATCTGCTCGAACCTCGGGTTTACGTAGACGATGGGGTTGTCGGGCTGGTTCGGGTCGGTAATGATCACGCCGTTGGAACTGGCGGCGATGGCCCGGTCGCGAAGCCGTAAGTCGTCCTCGACCTGTTTGCGCTGGGTGATGTCCCAGGCGTTGACTACCACCCCGCGGATGCCCGGGTCTCCGGTCATGTTCCGGCCGACCGCTTCCAGGTGTCTCCAGGAACCATCCTTGTGGCGGACCCGCAACTCGACGGGTTTGCCCATTACTCCCGGACTCTCTACAACCTTGCGGAAAGCCTCTTGCACGCGCCCTTTGTCCTCTGGATGCAGATATTCCGTAAAGGAACTGCCGACCATCTCTCCGGGTGAAAAACCCAGTACGTTGTTCACCGAAGGACTCGTGTAGCGGACGGTCCCGTCTTCGTCGATGATCTCCAGGATGTCCGAAGAGTTCTGGGCAAGCGCTGCCTGAACCCGTCCCTCGTTCTTGCGCTCTTCCTCCTCCTGTCGCTTGCGCTCCGTTATTTCCCGCTGAATCGAGATCCAGTGCGTGTAGAAGCCGTTCTCGTCCGGCGCCGGGACGATGTTTAGCTCGACCCAGAACCCGGTCCCGTCCTTACGGTAGTTGAAGACCTCTATCCTGATCGGCTCCCACTTCTCCAGTGACGCCCGGAGTTCGTCCAACCGGGCACGTTCCGTACCCGGTCCTTGCAGTATTCGAGGAGTCTTCCCGAGGACGTCTTCTTCCGTGTACCCGGTCATGCGGCTGAAAGCTTCGTTGATATATACGATCCTCGGACCCGGCCCCTCCAAGGGCCAGGCTTCCGTGACCAGTATCGCGTCGTTCGCGTTGCTGACTACCGCCTCAAACAGTAAGTTGGGACTGCCGTCCTCGTTGTATTTGGCGTCCAAGCTCAAACTCTCCGTCTACTTTGGGAAAACAAAATCGCCGCCCCTGCCGCGACCGGGGCGACTCCAGATGATTGAGCCCCAGACATGCATACATACCTTAATCCAGAACGGCGTTTGGGTTGTAATTTGCAATACTCCAACACCCTATTTATATAAAAGCCGCAGAGAGGGTTTACGGATACCATCCGTAGAAGGATCAATCTTACGGGGAGGAACCGCTGCCAGAAGCGGAATACATGGAGGTGGACGTGGCTTGGAAGGTCTGAAGAAGAGATCCGCCACGGTCCTTCCCAAAATCGGCCTACCTACCAGCCGACAACCCGTTGATTGCCGCGAAACCTTACTGTTACTCGGGGTCAGCACTGCTTTACACGTTGTTAACCCAAATTCACAATGTTTCGGGGAGACCGTGTAGAATCGTAAAGTAAGTGGCAACGCTGGAGGCATGTATGAAGCGAAAAGCAAACCCGCTGTTCGCCGCAACGCTCGTTGGGTTGCTGGCGCTGGTATTCGTCGCCGGATGCCAGCAAACGGACGTGGAACAGGCCTCAGCCGAGGCGGAAGCCATGGGCAAAACCAAAGCCGAGGCCAAAGCCGCAGCTACCGGCAAAGATGAAGGCGGCGCCGCGGCCCGGGCCGGAAACGGCAAAGCGGTGGCGAAGTCCGCAGAGGCCAAAGCCGAGGCCAAAGCCGAGGCCAAAGCCGGGGCCAAAGCCGGGGCTAAAGCCCGGGTTGGGAGCAACGAGGCTGACTCCGGCGGCGCTGTAGGGAAAGGAAATGCCGCGACCGGACCCGGCAAAGGCGATGTGAGATTGAATATCGGTGGCGAACCTGGGACGCGGTTCGCCGGCATATGCACCGTTGGGGACGATAGGCGGGAGGTCTCGGGCCAGGTTCCGGAGATGCTCGTCTACGATCCGGAAGGCGGGGAGATGGAGTGCGAGATCCGCAAAGTCTCGCCGGACGGCGGTCCGTTGAGATTCTCCTTGAAAGCCGGTGACGGATCTCAA
Source organism: Rubrobacteraceae bacterium (assembly GCA_049650095.1). GTDB lineage: Bacteria > Actinomycetota > Rubrobacteria > Rubrobacterales > Rubrobacteraceae > SIRX01. The sequence continues at coordinate 8,148 of JBARZM010000155.1, forward strand.
AATCAGAAGGTCAAAGCCACCGCCGATACCATGAGCTTCTCTTTATCCGGAAACGGCGTTTCGTATGAAATTTCGTCATCTTCCGGCGCGGCGATACAGAAATCCAAGATAATCAGCTCCTCGAACTCTTCCGTTTCGTCGCGATAGACTGTAACCCAGTTCCCGGTAGAAAGGTCGGACCCCAGTGGCGAAGAAGATGAAAAAAGAGATCAAAAAGCTCAAGAAAGCCATCGACAAGCTCGAAGAGCAGAACGAAGACCTGGCAGAGGCCCTGGAAAGCCAGACACAGGAGATCCGGGCCCTGAGAGAAAAGCTCGAATCCCCCCAAGAAGCAGCCGGCGAACCCGAAGAGGACACTGAAGAAGAGGACACTGAAGAAGAGGACACTGAAGAAGAGCCGGAGGCCACGGAGGCCGCCGCGCGCAAGGCGGATGAGATCGGCGTGGACTTGTCCGAGGTCGAGGGCACGGGCTCCGAAGGACGCATACTGGTCAAAGACGTCGAAGAGGCCGCCGAGCCGCAAGAGTAGCGTCACCGAAAACTACCCCCGCCCAGCTTTGACACACCCATTGTTTAGTATTAAACTAAGTCTATGTCGAGCGGCCGAGATGAGGGTGTAAAGAGTGTGGGGGGATCGCGGAGCCCGGCGGTTTTGTCCTGGATGCGGTTGTTGCGGGTAGGCCAGAAGGTCGGGCGCGTACTAGCGGAGGACTTGAAAAGCCGGGATCTCAACCTGGCGCAGTTCGACACGCTGGCGCGCGTTGGTTCGGCGGAGGGCGTTACGCAGCAGGAACTGGCCGAGTCGTTGTTGGTGACCAAGGGAAACGTCTGCCAGATGCTAGACCGGTTGGAGCGGCGCGGCCTGATCTCCCGTCATCCGGATGGCCGGGCCAACCGGCTCTTTCTTACCGAAGAGGGCCGCCACTTATTCGACGCCGTCGTGCCGCCCCATGAAGAGCTGGTAGCCGCCCAATTCACCGCCCTCTCATCCGGGGAACAAAGAGACCTGATGCGGCTGCTGGGCCGTCTGGACCGGGCCCTATAGAAAAGAAAAGCGTTTTCTCGGAAATTGAGTTTAGTATTAAACACAGGCCAGACAAAGAGGAGGTTCCAACGGGTTGTGGTTGCGGGGGCTGAGGTCGATGTAATCAAGAATCTTGAGGAGAAAATGATATGGGAGTTTTGACTGTAATATTGCAGGTTGTTCTAGGGTTGGCGTTTCTCGGGGCTGGTGGCTCCAAGTTAGCCGGGGCGCGGCAGATGAAAGGCGACTTCGACCGGTTTGGGTACCCGCGGTGGTTCATGTACTTCACTGGCGGCCTCGAAACCGTCGCGGCGCTCGGCGTGCTCGCCGGGATCTTCGTCCCTGTGTTGGCGTTGTTGGGCGGGTTGCTTCTGGTCGCTACCATGGTTGGCGCCATCGCCACGCACGTCCGGATGAAAGACCCCGGCTCGAAGATAGCCTCGCCCGCGATCCTGCTGTCGCTGGCTATAATCGTCCTGATACTGATATAAGGGTTTGGAGTAAGAGTTATGGAACTGGGTGGACTACACCACGTAACGGCCGTAACCGGCCGCGCCTCGGAGAACGTAGATTTCTACACCGGCGTGCTAGGGATGCGGCTCGTCAAAAAGACCGTAAACCAGGACGACGTCTCGGCCTACCACCTCTTCTATGGGGATGAAGTGGGGAACCCCGGCACCGAGATGACCTTCTTCGACTGGTCCTGGGCCGGGCAAGACCCGGAGGGTTCCGGCAAAATTTCCGCAACCGCCTTCCGCGTGCCGGGCCGCGCGGCGCTTGACTGGTGGGCGGGGCGTTTCGACGACCTCGGCGTACGGCACGGCGGCATAGAAGATAGGAACGGCCGGGCCTTTCTCCCCTTCACCGACCCCGAAGGACAGAGCCTGGAGTTGGCCGACGGAGGAGAAGCCGGCACGAAGCCCGGAACCCCGTACCCGGAGAGCCCCGTGCCGCAAGATAAAGGTATCTTGGGCCTGCACGCCTCGACGATCACCGTCAGGAACGTCGGGACGACCTCCCGGGTGCTAACGCAGGCGCTCGGCTTCCGGGCGGCGGGTGAGTACGAGAAAAACGGGGCGCGGGTGGTCGTATTCGAGGTCGGACCGGGTGGCCCGGGGGCCGAGGTTCATCTGGAGGAGAGGCCGGACCTGCGCCCCCACCGACAGGTCGGAACCGGGGGCGTGCATCACGTCGCCTTCCGTACGCCGAACGACAAAGAGCACGCGGAGTGGCGGGAGAACCTGAAACGGCTCGGCATCGGGGTAACGCCGGTTATAGACAGGTTCTACTTCCGGTCGGTCTACTTCCGCGAGCCCGGCGGCGTCTTGTTCGAGCTCGCCACCGACGGCCCCGGCTTCGCCACCGACGAGGACCCGGCCCACCTGGGAGAGCGGCTTTCGTTGCCGCCGTTTCTGGAGCAACACCGGGAGATGATCGAGGGCGGCCTGCAGCCGATCTCACCCGCCGGAGAAGGCGCCTTGCGGTAGATAAGGTAGCCTAATCAGGCAAGAGGAGGCTGCCGTCTTCGGCGAGAGGAGCGTAAGGGTTCCAGGCTACCTCCCAAAGATGCCCGTCGGGATCTGCGAAGTAGCCGCTGTGACCACCCCAGAACACGTCCTGCGCCTCTTTGACGATCGTGGCGCCGGCCGCCTCTGCCTCGTCTAGCGCAGGTGCGACTTGTTGTTTCTCGGCGACGTTGTGGGCCAGCGTGAATCCCGAGAACCCGCCGCCTTGCGGGTCGGTACTCGCGTCGGCGGCCAGTTCCTCGCGGGGATAGAGGGCCAGAACCGTACCGTTGGTTTTGAAAAAGGCGATGTTGTCGTTGCTCGCCCCGGAGATGGGCCATCCCAGCCCGTCCCGGTAGAAAGCGACGGCGCGTTCGAGGTTCGTCACGCCGAGCGTTATGATGCTCACCCTAGGTTCCACAACCACTCCTCTCCTTGGTTTTGGTATATGGGGTAATTATCCTTACGTTCGCAAGGCTTTCATCGTACAGTTTCGTCATCAAGTTGCTAAAAAAAGTCCGATTGATTGAAAAACCAGACACTCCAGTGTAGATACGAGGGCTTATGGCCAGAGAACAACTGCAACGGGTAATGCGGACGCCGGAGGTCTTGTTTATCGGGATCAACGGCGTGGTCGGTGGGGGAATTTTTCTCTTGCCGGGACAGGTGGCTGGGGCTGCCGGGAGCGCGGCGGTGTGGGCTTATCTGGCGGCTGGGCTGTTGGTAATCCTTATCGGGCTGTCGTACGCGGAGATCAGCGCGATGTACGACCGGACCGGCGGCCCGCTGGTCTACGTCCAGGAGGCGATGGGCAAGACGGCGGGCTTCTCCGTCGGCTGGATGGTGTGGGTGACGTACCTGGTCGGCTGGGCGGTTCTCTCCAACGGCCTCGTCGGATACCTGGGCTCGCTGTGGTCCCCGGCGGAGACTTACAAGATACCGATCATCATCGGCCTCGTTGGGCTGTTGTGCTCGCTGAACACCCTGGGCGTGCGGCTCGGGTCCCGAATCATCCAGTTCTTCACGGTGGCGAAGCTCATCCCGCTGACGCTGCTGGTGGTCGCGGGGCTTACGTTCGCCGGGGCTCCGGGTAACGGGTTTCTGGAGCAGGTGCCGGGCGGGGGAGACTTCTTCGCGGCGGTCTTGATCGTGATCTTCGCCTACGGCGGCTTCGAGGGGGCGACGATCCCGGCGGGCGAGATGCGGAACCCGCGGCGTACAATCTCCTTCGCCGTGCTCGGCACGCTCGTCAGCGTCACGGTGTTCTACATGCTGATCCAATACTCAGCCCTCCGCATAGAACCTAACCTCGCCGGCTCCGACACGCCCCTCGCCGCCGCCGGAGGCGCGATGTTCGCCGGCGGCCTCGTCCTGATGACCGTCGGGGCCATCATTTCCATCTTCGGTACCAAGAGCGGCGTCGCCCTGACCGCCCCGCGAAACCTTTACGCCCTCTCCAACGAGGCGATGCTGCCCGCCTTCCTCAGCCGCGTCAGCCCGCGCTTTAGCACCCCGACGGTCGCCATCTGGACGACCGGCGTTATCGTCGTGATCCTGGCGATCACCGGCACCTTCACCCAGCTTCTCCTGCTCAACGTCGCCGCCCGCCTCTACCAGTACCTGATGGTCTGCGTCTCGGTCGTCGTCCTGCGCCGCCGGGACCCGCTCGCCGAACGCCCCTTCCGCCTCCCGCTCGGCATAACAATTCCCCTCGTAGCCGCCCTCCTGAGCGCCGCACTCTTTACCCAGCAGCCGCCCGTTAACATCCTCGTCGCCACCGGCGCCCTGGCTGTGGGACTCTTGCTCTACGTCTTTGGGCGGAACAAACCAGCCCGAGACGCCTGAACCAACGATTGAAAGGATTACAGACCCGGTATAAGCTAGTGGGGTTTGTTACCGGGGTGGGAGAATAGGCAGTCGATGCCGGAAAGTACGAGTTTCAATTAGCCGGATGCACCGAGAGGGTTCGAGATCAGCCCGCCCGCCGCACGAAGACTTGAGACTCGATGCCGGAGAACGGTACGGGGCGCGACCAGCAGACGATCCTGACCTTCAGTCGGCGCAGTTGGTCAAATTTCTTGGCTGGTTGACCTTCGCGGTTCTTGTCTTCGCGGCGCTGCAAATCCTTGCCTTCGTGGTTTTTCAGGATTTGGGGGCCGGAATAAGCGGAGCAGCGCTGTTTGCGTACGGTTTGCTCCTGCTCGTGGGACGGAACCGCGTGGGCCGGGGGGAGAGGGAGATTGCCGTGGCGATAACGTGTTTCGGTTTCCTCGTGGCGGCCCTGGTCGTGGTCGTGGCCCAGCCGACGTTAGTTTCGGTTCTCATACTCGCCCCGCTCCTGGCCGTGGGCGTGGCGCTCCCCTACGCCGGAGACCGCTTTCTACGCCGACTGATGGTTGCATCCTGGTTCGTTACGTTCGCGATTGCCCTGGTTGGCGAGTTCCCTAGTCCGGCCTCGGCGCTACCATCCTGGTATCAGTCGAGCTTCAGCGTTGCCGCCATCGTAACGGCCTCTACCGTCGTGTTGTTGCTGTTGTGGCAGTTCAGGACGCGGCTGGCCGGCACCCTGGCACAGGCGAGAGCCGCCGAGAAACAGATGAGGCATGATGCCTACCACGACGCCCTGACGGGCTTACCGAACAGGGCATTGTTCATGGAGCGCGTGGTACGCACGATGGAGCGTGCCAGAAAAGACGAAAACTACCTGTTCGCCGTGCTCTTTCTAGATCTGGACCGCTTCAAAAACGTCAATGACTCTCTGGGGCATTCGGTAGGGGATCTCCTTCTAGTCGAGATAGCCCAGAGGTTGCGTTCCTGCGTGCATCCCACGGATACCGTGGCGCGTCTCGGTGGCGACGAGTTCACGGTGCTGCTCGAAAACCTGGAAGAACCCGAGAACGCGACGGAGGTTGCCGAGCGCTTGCAAGAGGAGCTCGAGGTGCCTATCAAAGTGGGACGGCACGAGTTGTATACCACGGTCAGCGTGGGCATCGTCGCCAATGTCAACCACCGCGAGCGGCCGGAGGAGCTGCTGCGCGACGCCGACATGGCGATGTACCAGGCGAAAGAAAACGGCCGGGCCCGGTACGAGATCTTCGAGACGGAAATGCTCTCCCGGGTCACCTCTATCTTGAACCTCGAGATAGATCTCAGGGGCGCCGTGCAGCGCGGAGAGTTCGCGGCGTTCTACCAGCCCATCGTGTCGCTCAGAAGCGGTGAGGTAACGGGGTTCGAGGCACTCTTGCGCTGGAAGCACCCAGAGCAGGGTTTGCTGAAACCGGCGAAGTTCGTCTCCCTGGCGGAGGAGATCGGCCTGATAGGGGCGATCGGTGGTTTTATGATCCGGGAAGCCTGTGGAGAGATAGCTGCCTTGCGGAGGAAGTTCCCCGACCATCAACCGTTGGCCGTGAGCGTCAACCTATCGGCCGCCCAGCTCGTACAGCCCGGGTTTGTGGAAGAGCTCCGCCGGGTGCTCCGGGAGATCGGCCTGAACGGACACGGGCTGCACCTGGAGATCACCGAGAGTGCCGTCATGCGGGACGTGGAACAGGCTGCGAGGGCGATCCTGGAACTCCGCGAGCTGGGCGTAAAGGTGCATCTGGACGACTTTGGCACGGGTTACTCGTCACTAAGTCTGCTTCACCGATTGGCGGTCGATTCCTTGAAGATAGACAAATCGTTCGTCAACCTGACGGAGACGGGCGACGACAAGGCCGAGATCGTCCAGGCGATAACGACCCTGGCCCACAGCCTCGGGATGGACGCCGTGGCCGAAGGTGTAGAAACCTCCGGCCAACTGGCGCTCCTTAGGTCTATAGGTTGCGACTACGGGCAGGGCTTCTACTTCTCCAAAGCGGTGGATGCTCGCGGCGCGGAGGAGATCCTGGCCGCAAGGCCGCGATGGTAGAACCCGTCGGTAGAACCTACGCGGTAACGACCACCTCCGACTGCGTCTTGTAGCGTCCCGACTCGTACGACCAATCCAGCACGCCTCTTATCCGGTGGCGCAAGGAAGAGACGTAACGTTCGAGGTTGCCATCCAGTGACCCTCCGAAGACCGGGAAACTCTCTACCTGCTCGACGAGCGCGCGCATCTCCGCATCGTGCATCCCGGCGGCCCGGTCAGTGGCCCGCTGAAGGTCGAGCCCCTGCGTGTGATGTAGAACCAGGATCAGGTTGTTCACCTCGTTGCACTTGAGCTCTTTTTCGAGGGAGAGGATATCGTTCGCCCAGCAGACGATATTGTGGGAGGCCTCGGTTACGCGGCGCACGGCGGCGTGTTCGCGAACCTCTTGCGGAAGATGGTTCCCCTCGATGATTTCTATCAGTTCGGTGACGATCGAGAGTCCCCCGGTCAGGGGCCGCATGCGCAGGTAGGACTCCAGGTCGGGCACGACGCCCCGGGCCCGGTTGGCGGCCTCCCACAGCGTCGCTTCGAGATGCCCCCTGAAGGTACGAACGAACCGGCGCATCCAAACGCCGGAGAGTCCGTTGGAGTGCAGGCGGCCCTGCAGTCGCTCCCGGAGGTCGTACAGGGCGTGGACCAACGGCTCGTCATGGATACCCGGAGCCCCACCCGCCAGAACATCCAGAAAGCGGTTGTCGACCTCGGACAGCTCGTCGGGACGCCGGCCGACCTCCGACTCGTCGCCCTTGTCATCCCGCAGGAACAACCAGGTGTACCATTCGGAGACCAGTTGCAGGTCGTCGCGCGACAGGTCGGGGTGGGTGCGCGCGGCCAACCTCCCGAGGCCGGTCTCGTCAAAGAGCCTGTAGGCCTGTTCCGGCAGGAGTCCAAAGCTCCGGGTCCAATTCACGACGTTCTCCTGAACTTCCTCGGCGTGCTCGTTGATGGCCGGGAGGAAAGGACAGTACAGTTCGGGCAAGATAACTCGCTCCATTGACTTCTCCTTTGTAGGTCGGTGTAATGACGGCATCCGGCAAGATGCCTCGCAAAGACCCACCCTTCGGCGGAGCCCGGATCATTAAGCCCCCTCCATCTCTCCCGCTCGTCAGGGCAACCCCAAAGCCGGCGGGGTAAGGAACCAACTACCGCAGTAGCCTGATGTTACTCACTATCTCACACCTATCTACACCCAGAGGGCGCCGCCAGGACGCCGGATCGTTGATCCCAAACGAAAAGCGCCCGAACGGCCGGCCTTCAAAAAAGATAAAGTACCCGCATGGCGGACACGATCCTGACCATCCAGCACCTCGGCGGCCAGCGCTACCTCGGCCACAACGAGTCCGGGGACCAGATCCTCATAGACGCCGACAGCCCCGCCATCGGCGTCCGCCCCATGCAAGCCCTGCTCGCCGCTTTGGGAACCTGCACCGCCTTCGACGTAGTCGAGATCCTCGTCAAACGCCGCACCCCCATACAGAGCTACCGCATAGAGCTAGAAGGAACCCGCGCCGAAGAGCACCCCCGCCGCTACACCCGCATAAAAGTCCGCCACATCGTCAGCGGCGAAGGTCTTACGCAGGAAAGCCTGGAAAAAGCCGTAAACCTCTCCCACGAGAAATACTGCTCCGTGGCGGCGAGTTTGAACGCGGAGATCGAGGTCGAGGCCGTCCTGAGCTGACTCTCAGTCCGATCTGATCGCCGCATGCTCCATCAATTTGCCGGGCCGGAGGTTCCAGGGTTATTCTGGTTCGATGATCTCCACCCCGTCCACCGGTGCCCAGCTTACGACGAGTCCGGCCTGTCGGCACCGGAAGCACGGCGTTGCCGCCACCACGCGAAGCCCGCGATTGGCAGGGGGACGATCCACCAACTAAATACGGCTACGGAGATAGCCGTGTTAGCCAGACCTTGCAGAATTACCAGAGAGGCATCCCACGACTTGCCTGCCACCTGGAGCGGGGCCCAGCCGGTCTCGGGAGGCGTCTCGTCCCTCGTCGGTTGGATGGTGATCTCTATTCGGGATGAGTCGGTGCGCTGTTCCAGGTACTTTATGCGGCCCTGGACACGTTCGATCCGGTCCCGCACGTTCGTAAGCTCGCGCTGTATGGACAGTGAGTCGTTCACGTTCTCGGCTTCGTTGTAGAGCTTTAGCAGGCTCTGCTCCGCCGCCAGGAGGTTCCGTTCGCGGGATTCGAGATCCACGAACTCCTCTGTCACGTCTTCGCCGCCCACTGAATCGGTTGCGACTCTTTCGCCCAGCCCGCGTAAACCTTCGAGCGCGTTCTCGAACTCGGGAGCGGGAACCTGGAGCACGAGCTCCGCCGTGACGGGACCGCCGCCCCGCTCTATCCGCGAGCTCTGTACGTTGCCACCGAAGTCTGCGACGATCCGCTGCGCTTTCGCGGCGCTACCCCGAACGTCCTTCGAGCGGAGGCCGAGGTCGGCGGTCTTGATGATCTTGCGTTCGAAGTCCCGGTCTGTTTGCGGAAGCTCCCCCTCTCCGGATGGGGCGAGAGGTTCAGTGTCCGCGGCTCCACCGGCCGATTCGGGCCGGCCAGAAGGCGCCACGCTGGAAGATCCCGCCACGCCCTGGTCCGATGACTCGTTTCCACCACTAGATTGCGCTGCTCCTCCCACTCCAACGCTTGCCCCTCCATCAGTGAATAGGCCGGAGAGTGTGTCGCGGGCGGTGGATGAGAAGACCGGGACAGCGAGGATCACGAGGATCACTGCCGTCGCTGCCGTCCACCGGGGCGAGATGCTGGGCCACGTGTGCCAGAAACGTCGGGTTGGATGGAGGTTCTCTGCTTCTATCCGGCTGCGCACCGACGAAGCCAGGTCCGGCGTGGGGGGGTGTTCGAGGTTAGACCCGAGCTCTCTGAGTTCCTGTTCCAGACCCTCACCAGTCCTGTATTCCCTATCCGGCATGGCTTTCCTCTTTCATCAAATTGCGTAGCTTCTCTAACGCCCGGGAGACCCGGGACTTGACCGTCCCACGCGCGCAGTTCAGGGCGGCGGCTGTTTCTTCCTCGGAGAGCTCCAGGAAGTAGCGGCAGGAGATCACCATTCGCTCCGACTCTTTTAGCGCATCTAAGGTCCTCAGCAACTCGGAGCGGCGTTCCGCCGCCACGACCGTCGTCTCGGGAGAGGAAGGCGTCTTGTCCACCGGCTCATCCGCAACCCGAAGAGCGAGACCGGAGTACCGGCCGGCTGCCTTGCGCCGGTTACGGGCTTCGTTGGCGACGATCGTGAGCAGCCACGGCCGAAATGATGCCCCGGGCCGAAACTTGTGCAGGGCCCGGTACGCCTTTACGAATGCCTCCTGCGTCGCGTCCTCCGCCTCGGAAGCGTCGCCTGTTATGAGGCACGCCGTGCGAAACGCGAGCCCTTGATGGCCTCGCACCAGATTTTCGTAGGCAGCGGCGTCTCCCGACTTTGCTTTCTCGACAAGCCTGGCGTCTTCCCGGATGGTGGGCGTTCCTCCTCTATACGAGCCTCTCTACCTCTATTACAACGCCGGGGGCTGAAAGGTTCCAGAGAAGATTTTGCGGAGGTGCAACCAGGAGACGCCGTTGCCAGCCCCGTCTAGAGTGAGGCCGCGTCTTCCAGGATCTCATCAGCATGTGTCTCCGGCGAGACTTCGGGATAGACCTTAGAAACTGTACCTTCGGAGTCGAGCAGGAACGTGGCGCGGTTTGCGACGCCCCGGCCGCCGAGAACTCCTAGAGCTTCCGCCGCTTGACCGTCCTCGTCGGTGAGGAGTGGGAAGTTGAGGTCGTGCTTTTCGCGGAACTGGCGGTGGGATTCGGGGGAGTCCAGGGAGACGCCGTAGACTTTGATGCCGGCTTGCTCGTAGTCGCTCATGCGGTCCCGGAAGGAGCAGGCTTCTTTCGTGCAGCCGGGGGTGTCGTCTTTGGGGTAGAAGTAGAGGACGGTCTTCTGGCCGGCCAAGTCGGCGGTGGAGATCCGGCCTTCATCCTCGGTTATGAAATCTACGTCGGGGAGTTTTTGTCCTTGCTCGGGCACGTTTGTCATATGGTTCCTTTCTCGGGTACGGGCCG
>JBARZM010000156.1:0-14539 GCA_049650095.1 Rubrobacteraceae bacterium
GCCTCCGTCCATGAGTCCCGCGGCCAGCGCCCGCGCGTTATCGACGATCTGCTGGGCGTAGTCTTTGAACTCTGGCTTGAGCGCCTCTCCAAAGGCTACAGCCTTGGCGGCTATGGCGTGCATGAGCGGACCGCCTTGCATACCGGGGAAGACCCGGCTGTTGATCTTCTTTGCGAACTCCTCGCGGGCGAGTATGAGCCCACCCCGGGGTCCCCGGAGCGTCTTGTGGGTCGTGGTGGTGACGACCTCGCAATGCGGCACCGGCGAAGGATGCACGTCCGCCGCCACCAGGCCGGCGATGTGGGCCATGTCGGTCAGTAAGTAGGCCCCGCACTCGTCGGCTATCTCCCGGAAACGGTCGAAGTGGATGGTGCGCGGATAGGCGCTGGCGCCCGCGATGATCATGCGCGGCTTCTCCCGCAGGGCGATCTCACGTACCTGCTCGTAGTCTATAAAGCCATCTTCCCCGACGCCGTAGTGCGAGAAATCGTACATCCGGCCGCTGAAGTTGAGCTTCATGCCATGGGTTAGGTGCCCGCCGTGGGCGAGGTCCATGCTAAGCACCTTGTCGCCCGGCTCCAGGAGCGCCGCGTAGGCCGCCTCATTTGCCTGGCTGCCCGAGTGGGGCTGCACGTTCGCGTGTTCCGCCCCGAAAAGTAGCAGCGCCCGCTCTATGGCGAGCCGCTCGGCTTTGTCTACCTGATCACACCCGCCGTAGTACCGCTTGCCCGGATATCCCTCCGCGTACTTATTCGTCAGCACGGAGCCTTGCGCCTCAAGCACCGCTTGGGACGCGAAGTTCTCGCTGGCGATCAACTCTATAGTCGTCCGCTGCCGCTCCAACTCACCGTCCAGAGCCTCCTGCACTTCGGAATCTACTTCAGTATACGGTCCTATCATGCTCTTACCTCCGCTCGGTGTTTGATGTGCCGGTCTTGCCGGGCGCCGCGCTTGCCCGTAGGCAGGCCGCTTGACAGGACGACATTTCCTACTGTGGACCTCGCCAGAAAGAGTATAACGGCTGCATACCCCGCTCTCAAATAACGTCTTTTGACAGCGCGGCCAACTTCTCATCCGTCAAACCTCCGCCGGCCCGTATCAGGCGCGCTCCCGAACCGGTGAGGTCCACAACGGCCGAAGCCACCCCGACACCGGATTCTCCCTCGACGATGGAGTCCACCGCAGCCAGCACCCGTTGACCCACCTCAGCGAAGGAGCCGGGCGCGGGGTCTCCGGAAAGGTTCGCGCTGGTCGCATAGAGAGGGCCGCCGTAGCCGGCGAGCACCCCCTGAACCGCCGGGTGATCCGGGACGCGAACCCCGATGGTCCCGCCGTTGGCCCGTTCCATAACGAGGGTTAGTGGCCCCGGCCAGTAGAGCCCGGCGAGTCTTTCCGCAACCGGCGCAACGTTCTGGCATTGGGCGAACGCCTCTTCCGTGGAGGAGCATATTAGGGAGATCGGCTTGCCGGGTTCCCGTCCTTTTATCTCCTGGATGCGCGCGAGACCGGCCTCGGTAGCCACCAGCCCGACCACGGTCTCGGTCGGGATCAGGACCACACCGCCCTTTCGCAGGACTTCGATGGCTTCCCGAATATCGTCGCGCTTCATTCCGGCTTCCATTTCAACAGCACGGCCCTCGGCGTGCCCGTCAGATCCGGGCGTACGCCAACCGGGGTAAATCCGGCTTGGCGGCCAAGACCCAATACCTCCTCCGCCTGACCGTCACCGACTTCGAGCACGAGGTGCGCGTCGTCTCTTAGCAGCGGCGGCGTCTCGGCAAAGATGCGGCGGTAGAATTCCAGCCCGTCCGGGCCGCCGTCGAGCGCGGCGGGCGGGTCCCAGTCCCGAACCTCCGGGGCGAGGCCGCGCAGGTCTTCGCTTTTCACGTAAGGCGGGTTCGAGACTAGAAGGTCCACTTTGCCAGCAAGGCCGTCGACACCGGAGATCAGGTCCGCCCGGTGGAAACGAACCTCGGTTCTAGCATCGGTGGCGTTGTGGCGCGCAAGTTTCAGCGCCCTCTCCGAGATGTCCGTGGCATGCACTTCACAGCCCGGCCGCTCCTGGGCGATAGAGATGGCGATGGCGCCGGAACCGGTCCCAACGTCCAACGCCCGGCACGGTCCGAAGCGGTCAATGTATTCTAGGGCCGCCTCGACTACGCTCTCGGTGTCGGGCCTTGGTATGAGCGTGTCCTTGTTGAGCTTCAATTTGAGGTTTCTGAAATAGGCGTGGCCGAGGATACGCTGCACCGGCTCGCGGGCCTTGCGGCGTTGTATCCAGGATTCGTAGATGGATCTTTGATCTCCGGTGAGTTTCGGGTCCCGCACAAAGAGGTCCAGGCGTCCGATCCCGAGCAATTCCGCGAGCAAGGTTTCGGCGGAAGCCCGGGGTTCCGGGACGCCGGCTTCTTCTAGTTCCCGGGCGGCATCCTGGACCGCGAAACGGGCCGTGCCGAGCGGTTCCGCCGCTCTTGAGACCGACTCAGCCGTGGGTACCGGCCGCTTCGGCGGCGAGCTTGTCGGACCTTTCTTTGGCGGCGAGCGCCTGGGTAAATTCGGCCAGGTCTCCGGTAAGGGTTGCTTCGAGGTTGTGCGAAGTCAGGCCGACGCGATGATCCGTTATGCGACCTTGCGGGAAATTGTACGTGCGGACTTTGGCCGAACGGTCGCCGCTCCCAACCTGGGCCTGACGCAGCGCGCCCTCGCGCTCTTGCTGCTCGCGCGTCTCCCGCTCAAGGAGCCGGGATTTCAGTATCCGCATCGCCTGCTCCTTGTTCTGGAGCTGGCTTTTCTCGTTCTGGCAGGTAACCACTAGTCCAGTCGGCTTGTGTGTGATCCTGACCGCCGAGTCCGTCGTATTGACGCTCTGCCCGCCCGGCCCACTGGAGCGGTAAACGTCCACCTCGAGGTCGTTCTGGGACACCTGAACCTCCACGTCCTCCGCCTCGGGCAGCACGGCCACCGTCGCCGTCGAAGTGTGGATGCGGCCCTGGCTCTCGGTCTTCGGGACGCGCTGGACGCGATGCGTACCGCCTTCGTGCTTGAAGACCGAATAGGCCCGGTCTCCCTCAGCTTCCACGACAACCTCTTTGAAGCCGCCCACTTCGGCCGGGCTGGAAGCCAGAACCCGATGCTTGAAGTTCAGCCGGTCCGCGTACCGGGTGTACATCTCGTACAATTCACCCGCAAATAGGGCGGCTTCGTCGCCGCCGGTGCCGGCCCGAATCTCCAGGATCACATCCTTGTCGTCGTTCGGGTCCCGGTCTATGAGCTCCGTCCGGATCTTCTCCGACAGTTCTTCGGCTTTTTCCTCGGCCTCCTGGGCTTCGGCCGTGAAAAACTCCCGTTCTTCGGCACTCTCCGCCGTCGGCACGAGTTCCCGCGCTTCACGCCCTTCGCGTAGGGCTTCCAGGAAATTATTGCAGAGTTCGGCCCCCCGTTTTAGGCGGGCGTGCTCCTTGGCGACCTCCGTGTACCGGCGCTGATCCGAGTAAATATCCGGGTCCGAAAGCTCCTCGGTCAGTGAGTTATAGCGGCCCAGGGTTTCGTCGGCCAGCTTTACGACCTGCTCGTACAACTTAGATCACCAGCTTGTTCGTCGCCTCGTTCGGCTCCAGGTTCGACGCTTCCTCCATCGAGAGGACCTTTTTCAAAGATGCCATGGCGACCTCTACCATGTCGTCCGACGGCTCCCGGGTGGTCAGCTTCTGAAGCTGCAAGCCCGGCCAGACCAACAGCTGGACGATCCCGTTATCTTTGTGCCGGGCGCTCCACATGATGAACTCGAACGCGATGCCCGCCACCAACGGGATTACCACGATGCGGCTGACGATCATGTACAGCCAGCCCTCTACGCCGAGCAGCGAGAAGACCAGGATGCTCATCACGAGCACGTAGAGCACGAAGCTCGTGCCGCAACGGACGTGGCTCGTGTCCAGTTTGCGGGAGTTCTCCGGGACCAACTCTTCGCCCCGTTCGTAGACTTTTATCGCCTTGTGCTCCGCACCGTGATATCCGAAAAACCGCTTTATATCCCGGCTCGCGGCGGTGATACCGACCAGGTACGCGACGAAGATCAAAATCCGCAGCACGCCCTCGACCAGGTTGAACAAAATGGGGTTCTCGATGCTGCTTCCCAACAAAGCGCCCAAACCTTTGGTGCCGAGCACCGGCGCTACCAGAAAGAGCAACAGCGCGAGCCCGAGCCCGAACAGCAGCGTGAAAGCAATCTCTTTCTTGGATAGCTCTTCCTCTTCGCCCAGGGCTATGTTGGTAGACAATGTTAGCACCTTCATGCCGAGCCAGAGGGTCTCGGCCAGGGAAAGAAAACCCCGGATCACCGGCAGCCGGAATATCTTGCTCTTTTTCGTGACGGAGCGAAACGGCTCCGCCTTGATGTCCATATCCCCGGCGGGCGTCCTGACCGCCATCCCCCAGAAGTTGGGGGAGCGCATCAGGACGCCCTCCATTATCGCCTGTCCGCCGACCCTCAAGGTCTAACCTTACTGCTGGTTCTGGCGGGACCGGCGACGGTTCTCGAACCGCTGTACGCGCCCGCCGGAGTCGACGATCCGCTGCTTGCCCGTGTAGAACGGGTGGCACACCGAACACACGTCCACCGTTATGGAGTCGCCCGCCGTAGAGCGGGTCGTGAACTCGTTGCCGCACATGCAGCGTACCTGGGTATCCGTGTACTCGGGATGTATGTCAGTTTTCATGAAACCTCCGTCTCTAAAATAACTACTACCCAACTAGTTTATTACTTTTATCCGAAAAATTTACCCGGGAACCCGGCGGCGGCCCGAATTTTGGCTGGGCCCCCGCCGGGGTTCTCTATCCCCTCACCCGCTGGAGTTCGCGGAGGAATTCGGGGTTGGTGCGCGTTTCCTTGAGCTTGGTGATCAGGAGTTCCACCTTCTGGCTTGAGTCCAGCGCGTTCAGGATGCTACGGACTTGCCACACGCGCTGCGATTCGGAGGCTTCCATGAGCAACTCTTCCTTACGGGTGCCGGAGTCCTCGATGTTGATGGCCGGGTAGATCCGCTTGTTCGCCAGCTTCCGGTCGAGCCTGAGCTCCATGTTGCCGGTCCCCTTGAACTCTTCGAAGATGACCTCGTCCATCCGGCTGCCGGTCTCGACCAGAGCGGTCGCCAGTACGGTGAAAGACCCGCCGTTCTCGATGTTCCTCGCCGCCCCGAAGAACTTCTTCGGAGGATAGAGCGCCGCCGAATCGACGCCGCCGGAGAGGATACGCCCCGAAGCCGGGGCCGCGAGGTTGTACGCCCGCGAAAGCCGGGTTATGCCGTCCATCAAGACGACTACGTCCTCTTCCTCTTCGACCAACCGCTTGACCCTTTCGAGGACCAACTCGGCCACGGCTATGTGGTTGTCGGCGGGCTGGTCGAACGTCGAGGCCACGACCTCGGCCTGCGGCACGCTACGCTGCCAGTCCGTGACTTCCTCCGGCCGCTCGTCGGCCAGGAGCACGAAGAGCTTTACCTCCGGATAGTTGGCGGCGATTGACTGGGCTATCTGCTGGAGTATCGTGGTCTTGCCGGCCTTTGGCGGCGAGACGATGAGCCCCCGCTGTCCCTTGCCTATCGGCGCGATGAGGTCTATGATCCTCGGCGCGATGTCGTTGGGCTTCCACTCTAGCCTGAGCCGCTCTTCGGGATAGAGTGGCGTGAGGTCGTCGAAGTTCTGGCGCCAGCGCCCTTTTTGAGGCTCGCGGTCGTTTATGGTCTCGATGCGGACCAGCGCCGGGTACTTCTCACCGTCGCGGGCCGGGCGGATCTGGCCCGTCACGTGATCCCCGCGCCTGAGGTTGAAACGCTTGATCTGGGACGCCGAGACGTATACGTCGTTTTTGCCCTGGCTGTATCCCCCCGTCCGCAGGAAACCGAACCCGTCCGGCAGCACGTCGAGCAACCCGCTCTGGTTCGGCCCATCAGCCTTATCGGGCTGCTTCTGGCCGCCCTTCTGCCGCTCCCGGCGCTGCTGCTTGTCGGGCTTGCGTTCCTCGCGGCGCCGATCGACCTCCGAAGGATTTTCCACGACCGCCGTGTCAGCCTCCCCGAAACCATCTACCGGCGCCTGGGCCGTTGCCGGGGCCGTTGCCGGGGCAGGTTCCTGAACAGGTGCCGGGGCAGAAGCTTGGGCGGAGCCGTTGGAACCGTTGGAGCCGTTGCCCGTCTGGGGGGCGGGGGCGGTAGCGCGGGACGGCGCTGTTTCGCCGCGGGCGGTCTGCTGGGTCGCCGCCTGCTCGGTGGCTACCCGGTAAATCATCTGCGCCAGTTCCGGCTTGCGGTACTTGCGGTACTGCTCAATGCCTAATTGGGAGGCGATCTGGTGTAGATCGCTCAGACGCTTGCCCTCGAGGGTGGCTAGTTCGGTCATTCTTTTCTACCTCTCCTCTTTTCGATACGAAAAATATTGTTCATCGCGTTCCATTGTTGGCTTGATCGTTCGCTTCTTTTTTGTTTCTCAGGGTTGAAGGCCCCACACGTTGACGTTGCTCTCGTAGGCGTGGGTGGAGTCGCCAAATCCTATCATATGGTATCCAAGGCGCCTCACAGCAGTGTGTGCCCACCTTTCAGCGTAGCGCCGCGCCTCTCGGAATGCCCCAGCCGTGACTGTTGCTCAGTAGCGACCACCCAAAAGTTGCTCGATCGTCACCAATCTGGTTTCTGACGTGCGGGTAGAAGATCTCCCAACCTCCAGTTTAGACCGGCCCCCATACGCGGCGGGCCAAGTTTCTAGCGGAATATCCTCGGGAATTGCGGAAAGGCCCATCACCGGTGGCGAAAGCCTACGCTTGGTACATAAGGATTATACACCAACAGCCCTAATTCCACCACGACCTTTCACAGCAGCCCGTACCCGTTCTACCCGATAGCCGCCCGGGCCAGCCCCGACAATACCCTATCCAGGCCCTCGCCCACGGGGTCGTTGTCACAGTACATAACCGGCTTGCCCTCTTCAGCGCCGCGCCGGGTCACCACGTCCACGGCGGCGGCCTTTATCTCCGTCAGATAAGCGTCGGCTTCATCCATCCCGGCGAGGTCCTCGGCGAGCCGCCGGCGGTCTGAGAGGTTGCCCGAAGCGCCTACGACCTCGCATCCGTACCGCTCCTCCAGGTGGGCCGCCAACTTGGGCAGCACGGCCGGGGGGGCCGTCGAGACGTAGGCCACCCGCCGACCGGAGATGTCCCCGACGGGGCGGGGCCGGAAGACCGTGGGGATCACCTCTATATCTGGTTTGATCTCCCGGACCCGGTCCGTTATCTCCGCCACCTTGCGTTCGTCGGCCATCGGTTCTTCGCTCATAGTTAGCAAGAGAACGTCGGAGATCAAAACCCGGTACGTCCCGAGAAAGCCCGCGATGTACTCGATATCCTGGTGGGCGCCCGCCACGAGAACCCGCCGATCCACCTCGACCGGCGGCACGGCGGACCCCGACCCGTCGAAGACCGTGATCCCGGTGTTCAACGTGTTCGCCAGCGCCGCGCCCTCCAGCACGTTGGATACGAACGGCTCACCAGCGAGCCCCCCGCCGCAGCGCCGGCACCCGACCGTGGTGACCCGGCTCAGGGCGGCCGTCTCGTAGTAATCGCTCGCCGCGTGGGCCCCGCGCCCCAGGGCTTCCAGCAGGTAGTCGCTGCCCACGACGAGCTTGTGCCCCTCGATGACCTCCGGGTGCGGCGGCCCGCCCCGGCCCATCGAGACCACCCCCGGATCAAAGCCTTCTCGCGCCAAAAGTCGGGCCAGATACCCGGAGATGGCGGTCTTCCCCACTCTTTTGCCGGTCCCGATCACCGCAAGCGAAGGTTTCTCCGAGACCGGATGAAGCTCCGGCGGGCGCAACTCGAAATCCGCGCCAACGTACCGGGCTCCCGCGGCCAAAGCCTCCGAAGCTATGCGCATCCGCTCCCGGTAACCGACCACCGGCTCGTCCGAGAGGTCCACGACTATCTCCGCCCCGTGCTCCGAAAGCGCCTTTCGTACGGCCGACACCGGGTCTTCACCGTGGACCAGCGGCAGGCCGTAATCCGTGCCGGCTTTCAGCTTCTCGGTGCCGCCGAGGAATGCGGCGGCCACGCCTTCGGCGCCCAAAGTCTCGCCCACGGCTTCCATCGCTTCGAGAACCACGGGCGGATAGTGCTCACCATCGATCAGGAAAATCGCCCGCAGCACGCCAGCTACTCGACGGGCTCGTGGTCTATCTTCTCCTCGAAGTGCGAGTATTCGGAGGTCGTGGAGTTAAAATCCACGGTCAGCTCCCGCTGCTTGAAGGGATATTTGCGGAACACCCTGACCCGGCCGTCCTCGATCTCGACGATGTTGTAGCAGGGTCGGGTATTTCCCCTGAGACGCGTCGTGGAAGCGGTGCCGGCGTTTACGAGGAACATATTCTCTAGCTTCCAGGAGTACGGAACGTGCTTGTGACCCGAGAGCACCATATCCACGCCCACCTCGTCCAGGAGTTCCAGAACGTCGCCCGCGTCGAAGATGATGTTCCGCTCGCGGCCCGTGCCGGGTATCGGCATCAGATGATGATGGACCACGAAGATTCTCAACCTGTCACCGGCGTCGGCGAAGGCGCCGCGAATAAACTCGTAGTGCTCACGGCCAACCCGGCCGTCGTTCAGGTCCGGCTCGGAGGAATCCACTCCCACCATCACCGCGTCATCGAACTCTATTACCGAATACCGCTCCCCGAACAGCCGCTCGAAGTGAACGTATCCGACGTTGCGCGAGTCGTGGTTTCCGGGTATGACCATCACGTGTTCGCAGTCGATGCGCCCCACGTATTCGGCGGCCGTCTCGAACTCCTGCCGGTAGCCCGCGGCGGTCAAGTCGCCGGAGACCACTACGGCCGTCGGCTCCAGGTCGTTTACCTCCAGTATCGTGCGCTCCAGCAAGTCCGGTATAAAGAAAGGGTTGTTGCCACAGTGGATGTCGCTGATCTGGCAAATGGTCAGCCGGCCGTCCTTGCTCATGCTCTCCCCAGGTTAAGGTAGCCCCAAAACGTCGTAAAAAGTATAACAGAGCGCCCCCCACACCCCGCCGGACTGACTGCCTACATCTTCTCCGGCGCCTCGACGCCTAACAAGGCGAGGCCGGAACGCAACACGGTCTTCGTCGCCGCGCACAACGCGAGCCGGCGGGTTTTGATGGCTTGGTCGTCCACCAGCACCCGGTGAACCGTGTAGAACTGATGAAAGCGGGTGGCGAGCGTCTCCAGGTAAGTTGGTATCGGGTGTACTTCTCGCCGTCCGGCGGCGTTTCGCACCACCCGGGGGAAATCCAGTAGTTCGAGAACCAACGCCCGTTCTTCCGCGGCGAGTTCTCCGGCTTCAAAACCTGTTGCCTCTTCTGGACTTATACCTGAGCGTTCGAAGATAGATGCTATTCGGGCGTGGGCGTACTGGACGTAGAAGACCGGGTTCTCGTCCGACTGCTGGATGGCGAGGTCGAGATCGAAGTTCATCTCCGTCTTGTGCGACGACCGGACGAAGAAGTACCGGGCGACGTCCGGGCCTACTTCGTCCAGCAACTCGTCGAGGGTGACGAACGTTCCAGCCCGCTTGCTGACTTTTACCTGCTCCCCTTCGCGTAGCAGCTTTACGAGCCGCACGAGCTCCACGTCCAGAAAGTCCTCCGGCAGGCCGAGGGCCATCATCCCGGCCCGGATGCGCGGCGGGTAACCGGCGTGATCCGCGCCGAGTACGTCTATGGCCGTACCGAAGCCTCTGTTCCACTTGTCCCGGTGGTAGGCTACATCCGGGGCCATGTAGGTGTAAGAACCGTCGCCCTTCACCAGCACCCGGTCCTTATCGTCCCCGAACTTCGTGGATTCGAGCCATAGGGCCCCGTCTTGGTCGTAAACGTGTCCGCGCTCCCTGAACTCTTCCACGAGGCGCCCGATCTCACCGGACTCGTAGAGGCTTTTCTCGTTGAAGTAGTTGTCGAATTTCGCCCGCGCCCTGCCGAGCGTCCGTTCTATGTCCTCCATGCACCAGCGGACGCCGAAGCTCGTAAACTCCGGCAACGCCTGTTCCGGGTCCGTGTCGAGGTAGCTGTCGCCGTACTTGTTGGAGAAGTCCCGGGCGATCTCACGGACGTACTCCCCCTGGTAAAGGGCATCCGGGTCCGCTACGGGCCATTCACTATCGTAGAGTTCCGCGTAGCGCACGGCCACCGACTCGCCGAGCAGCCGGATCTGGTTTCCACCGTCGTTGAAGTAGTACTCCCGCGAAACAGCATGCCCGGAAGCCTCTAGTATCCGCCCTAAAGAGTCTCCGTAGGCCGCGTGTCGGCCGTGCGCCACGTGCAACGGGCCCGTCGGGTTCGCGCTAACGTACTCCAGTAGCACGGGCTTACCTTCCGGCTCGCGGTGTCCGTATTTCTCGCCATCCCGGAGCAACGACCGAACCTCGTCCCACAGCGCGGCGTCCGCGACCCGGAAGTTTACGAACCCTGGCCCGGCGACCTCTGCGGCTTCGACGAAATCCGTCTGGAGGCTCTTTGCGAGTTCCCCGGCCACCTCTCGCGGGTTTCGCCGGAAGACTTTCGCGTTTGTCAGGGCTACGTTGGTGGCGAAGTCTCCGTGTTCGGGGTCGTTGGGCCGCTCGACGTGGACGCGGTCTATCTCCACGCCGTACTTCTCTCCGGCCGCCGCCGCTACAGCCTGGGCGATCCGCCCTTCGAGGCTCAAGATTCCTCCCGGCCCAGGAGTTCGTCCATCATCCGTTGGTTATCGCGGCCGATTCGCTCGCTCTCCTCGCGGTCGTGGTCGAAGCGCACGGTAAAAACATCTCCCGGGGACGCATCCGGCGGTATTGCCTCGCGCGGCACGTCGAAAGTCCGCTTGCCGTCCGGATATGGCAGCAGCACCGCGAAGCCTTCGTCCTCGAACCTGTCCAGTTGAACCTTCATGCGGCTATGTTAGCACCCGAAAGTTGACCTGATCCGGCAGGGCGTCTGTTCTGTAAGGACGATGTTTGGAAAGTACGGAGTGAACCATATGCGTGCGACGATCGTAACCATTCTAAGTTTACATCTAGTAGGCTGCAGATCCGGCCCGAAGGAGCACGCATGCAAGGACTGTTCGACAGATTCGACCGGCTGGACACAGCCCTCAACCGCTGGCTGGTCGCCCACAGCATCGCGATCCTGCGTGTAAGCCTGGGCCTCGTATTCCTGGCATTCGGCGCGCTCAAGTTCTTTCCGGGCCTTTCTCCCATCGAGGGTCTGGCGACGCGAACGACGACCGCGCTCACCTTCGGGCTGATCCCGCCGAGCGCGGGGCTGGTGATGATTGCCGCGCTCGAAGTCACCATTGGTCTGTGCTTTATTACCGGCAAGTACTTGCGGATAGGAGTGTGGCTAATGGGGGCGCAAATGATAGGAGCGATGTCCCCTCTGGTGCTATTCCCCGGCGAGTTGTTCTCCGGGGTCTTCGCGCCCACGCTCGTAGCACAGTACATCCTCAAGGACGTGGTGCTGGTAGCCGTGGGCATGGTGCTCGCGTCGACCTGGTCCGGTGCGCGCATCGTGGCCGAGCCCAGAAGTATGCGGAGCACCCTGCACGCTAGAGCCCCCCATGTTAGAGTCGCCCGGACCGGCGGCCCCAAAGTCGCCGAGCCTCTCCGCAGGGCGGAGGATTACAGAAGCTACGCAAGCACCGGGGCTGAGGGCTCCGAAGAGCCTCCCGGAGCTTAGGGGAATTAGCGTGTGTTGTGCGGGTCCTTCTCACCAATGATATTTCTCACCCCGATCTATCTTGACGGACCGGTAGAGTTGCTCCAGTAAGACTACCCGGGCCAGCGCGTGCGGCAGCGTCAACGGCCCGAACGACCACGTCTCGTCAGCCCTCTTCGAGACCTCCGGAGAAAGCCCCAGCGCCCCTCCCAGCACGAAAGCCACGTGGCTCCGGCCCTCCAGGGCTAGTGGCGCCAGCCGTCTCCGGGACAACATCTCCGAGGAATACTCCTTCCCTGATTCCCGGTCCAGAATCACGACGTGCGCGCCGTCCGGTATGCGTTTTAGCAACCGGGCTCCCTCGGCGGACAGGACCTCTTGGGGAGACCGGCGGTTCATATCCTCCTCCGCTACCTCTATGACCTCCACGGGGAAGTGGCGTCGCAGTCGTTTGAGGTAATCTTCGCAACCTTCCGAGGCCCACCCCCGCAGCTTCCCGACGGCGACGACCGTCGCCCGGCGGATCACGGCGTCCCGATCATTCGACCTCGAAGAGCCGCTGGACGGCGGCTTCGCCACCGTACCGGTAAACGTACTCTCGCGGGTCGGGTAGCATCCCGACCTCGATCCACGGCGTCGGGTGTTTCGCCAGCGCGGCCCGCACCCGCACGCCGCCATAACCGGCGCTTCTAAGAGCCCGGCTCACGGCGCCGGTCGCCCGCGGCGCGGAGTTGTTTTTCTCCGAAAGGTGGGCCAGCACGAGGTCTTTCAAACCGTGCGGGGCGAGCGCGACGGCAGCCTCCGCCGCCTGGTGGTTGGAGAGATGTCCGGCGGAGGAAGAAACCCGGCGCTTGAGGTCGAACGAGTAAGGCCCCCGGTTCAGCCAATCCTCATCGTGGTTGGCTTCGAGCACCACGGCGTCCGCGCCCCGCATCCAGCGCAGGGTCTCAGGCCCAACCTCACCGAGGTCGGTAGCCAGCGCGACGCTACGTCCCCCACCGGAGAGCCGCACCCCGTAAGTCGGGGTGTCGTGTGGGACGCCAAAGAAAGCCGCCCCCATATTCCCAACCGGGAAACACTCTCCGGGCTCTACCCTCGTCGCCACTGGCCGGTCCCAAACACCCGGTGCGGCGTAGACGGGGATCTGGCGTTCGCGCAAGAGAGACCGGAGGCCGGAAGTATGATCCCCGTGTCCGTGGGTGAGCAAGACCGCCCCGACATCCGTCAGGCTCCGTCCGATACGGTTCAGTAGCGCACCCGTGCGCCGGCAGGAGAGGCCCGCATCCACCAGGAGACCCTGCCCACCGGACTCTGACTCTTCTATATAGGTTGCATTGCCCGAGCTGCCGCTCGATAGAACACTGAGTCGCAAGTCTACGCCCTGCCGATTGTCGTGGAGTTCGCGCTTCGACGCCCCCGCAGGAAACCCCGCAGGGCTCCCTACGGGGGCGTCGAGATCATAGCATGACGTGGGACCGGGGCCTCGTTCCGCTCAGGTCGTTTTTTCGACCAAGTCTCCCTGCACGATGATCCTCTTGGAGTAGTCCGGCAAGGTGCAGGTCTGAAGCGAGACGACCGATTTCCCCTCGACGGGCTCCATTATCTCTACGTCGTCCGGCGGGACCACTACGTTTTTCGTGACCCGGTAGTAGTATTTCCCCCCGTTCGAGTCCGTCACGATGATTTCGTCGCCATTGACGAGCTTGTCCAAGTCGTAAAATATGCGCCAGGAACCGGTACCCTCATAACCGATTCGATGCCCCGCTATATAGGTGTTCGCGCCATCTTGCCAGGGGAAACCGGTGGCGGGTACGTGTACTACGGATTCCTTCAATTTTTCCTCAGCGGTAGAGTCGAAGACCGGCGCTTCGGAGATGCCAAGCTTCGGCACCGTGAGATAGAGCGTCTTGTCATCCGGGCCGCCCGGGTCACGTCCAAAGTTGTAAGGCTTGACGGCCGGTATGGCCCCGACCGAGGAGTTGGAGGTGTTGGCTATCTTGGGCACCTCGCCGCCCTCGTCGTTCCACCCGCTGAACTCCGGAATTCCGGTACGCTCTTTTTCGGAGAGAACATCACCCGGTTTCAAGGCTTCGATGGTTTTTCCCGAACCACCCGAGGCGGATTCTTTGTTCGTCTTCGCGGGTTCGGATGATTTTGTGGCGCCGTCGGCGCTAGAAGTCGCGGCGCTTGTGGCCGGGGACTGTTGCCGGTCTCCGATGTTGCCGGATTCCGAAGCCTGCTGCCCCCCGCAGGCGGTGGCGGCTAGTAGGACAAAGAAGAGGAGGAGCAGCGCCGTGGCGCTGCTCCTGTAAATACCCTTGGCGTACAACGCTATCAGACTACAGTGCCCGGGCGGTGCCGCCGGCGGACGGGCCACCGGTGTCGGGCATGGCGCCTCCCATGAACGGCGCGATGGCCGCGAGTACGGCATCCTGGCTCAACGCCTCCGGGAAGGCCATGTTGGCCGGCGGCGCGACGCCGAGCAGGTAGTTGATGGCGACGACGTGCTCGCCCTCTACGCCCACGATGCTCCCGGCCGCAGCCAGAACCGACGGGCCCGAGATCATCGGGGCCGCGCCGAGATACGCGCCAACGCCCGTAATCTCCAGGGTAGCGGCCGTGTTCAAGAACGCGGACTCGCTGGAGAGGGCGTCGCCGAAGGTGAACTCCGGCTTCGCGACCGGGGTACCACCAGCTTCGGTTATCAGGCCGATAAGGGCCTCCACGTGCTGGTTCTCGTGATCCAGGGTGGCCTCCACGTAAGGAAGCGAATCGCCCGTGAGGATCCCGGCGTTCAGGCCCTGCGCGTAAAACTCGGACTCCAGGTACTCGAGCGT
>JBARZM010000157.1:0-46475 GCA_049650095.1 Rubrobacteraceae bacterium
GGTCATGGTGCCGGTGGAGAAGAGCATCCCCGAGCCCGCCCGGTATTCACTGCTGTACCTGGGAAAGGGCGAGATGATCGATCACCTGTTGGTGAGCCGGCAGATGCTCAAGTATTTCGAGGAGTCAGAGATCCACAACGAGCTATTGCACGACGAGTCGATCTCCTTCGCCACCGACGTGAAGTACCCGGAGAGCGACCACGCGCCCGTAATAGCCGAGTTCGAGGTTCCAGAGGGGTGGCTTTAGATTTGGTCGCACATCCCGTGCTCCGAAGTTAGGCCGAGGGCTCTTTTCTTGGATCAGAGCAACGGCGAGCGCTGTGGGAGGATAAACTAGTGTTATGGACATGAGAGTAGAGTTGCCCGCCGAGGTTGTAGAGGCGCTGGGGCCGAAGCCCGAGCGCGAGGTACTTGAGGGAGTATTGCCGCTCTTGGTGAGCGAGGGGAAGATGAGCGTGGCCCGCGCCGGGGAGATCCTGGGTCTCAAGGGCCGGATCTCGGCTATACGCTGGTACACGGGGCACGGTCTCCCCTACCCTGACCTCTCCGAAGAAGACTTCGCCGACGACCTCAAATACGCTTCATAGAGACTCGACGGTAACAGGCCGCTAGCAAGTTCTATCGAACGCCTCACTGTAACGTCTGCAGTTACATGAGCTTTCAGCCTGAATACAGCGCGTTCGCTGCGGTATCCAAGCTAGGTTAGAATCAGGGCATGATGTCCTCGCAAATACAGCTACCGTCCGGGGAACTAAACCGTTCCGCCGAAGGATCGGAGTATGGGCAGTTCCTAGACCGACGGGACCTTCCCACAGGGCACCCCGCGCATCTGGATTCCGCACTGCCGCCGGCGTTGGCGCGCCGCGTCGTTGAGGAGGCGGTCTCGCTCACCCGCCCCACACGGTATCGTCTTACCGTAGAGGGTGAGAACGGACCTGTCTGGCTCGACTTGCCTTTGAAATTTGACACCGAGGCAAGTCCAGGTTTCCGTCTGCACACCCCCGAGGGTACACAGAACGTTGAGTTCGTTCTAGATGTCCTTCCAGACGGGCAGGCTAATATTCATCTGAACGTGCATTATGTAGGTCTACCAGTGAGCAGGGCACTTTCCTACGCTCGTTTTCTCCGCGCGCTATATGGGAGGGAAGGAGCTTTATACTTGACGCGCCTGGAGCCAGAAGAGTTGAAGCTTGAGCTCTTGAAGCTACCGTTGCCCCTGAATTCAGCGAAAAAGGACGAGACAGAGGGAATGCTGCGCTTCCTCGAAGCGCTGGACGAGATCGGTCGGGCGAACGGAGTTGAGTTCATTTATCCCGCGGAAGTCGAAGACGAGGACCTGAGCAATGTCAATCACGTCCTCAAGGCGATCCGCTCCGGCTGGGTCGCTCTGCGCGTCACCGACTTTACAACGCCGCTTGATCCCGAAGGTGTAACGAACGTCCTCGATTTGATCGTTCGGGAAGGGGAGGTAGCGAGGGCCTTCGCTATGACAAGCCAAGGCGAACTCTACAAAATTTTTGACACTTGGGTAGACCTCGGACCGAGCACCCGCTATGTCTCCGGTGCACGCCTGCAAAGCTCGCGCGCCGAGATGGAGGAGTGGTTGGCCTCGGGGCACAATGAGGGTGAGTCGTTCGAGGTCCGCTGGGCTCCGGAGGAGGGCGCAATGGTCCACGTCTTCTACCACGAGTGGCCCAAGCCGTCGCCTGACGTGGCACGCCGGAACATCGAGGCCTTCGAGAACGAGTATGGCATGAGCTCCAATGAGTTCCGCCAAGCCTGGGAGAAAGACGAGCCGAAGGCCCGCGGCATCGAAGACGGCGATATCTGGATTTCCTTCTTGGACGCACACGAAGCCTCAAAGCAAGGCAACTAAAGCGGTCCTTGGCCGAGCACTCCTACCGGAATAGGATGTGGCAATTGTGGCGCATCTTATCTGGCGAGCCTTATCAAAGTAAGCTGAGAAGCAAGAGCCCCAACATACACCCTACCGAAGACCAGCGGGGCAACTACATCATCACCGCCGGTGAGCGCGTTGTAGTGAAACCTGGCGATCTTCCCAGCGGGATAGTGTTCAACGACGAGTCGTTCCTGGTCATATACGAGAAGTGGTCGAAAGGTCCCGACGAACTGCTCGGCTACAGGTATCATTATCAGCGGCCTGACGACTGGTTTGTACGCTACGACATGCACGAGAAGGGGCTGGAGGGTCACCCCAAACACCATCTTCAGGCGAGTGCTCTGGACGAAAACGCCCGGCTGCCAACAGGTCCAGTGAAGTGCGAAGATGTGCTCGAAATGATCGTCGAGCAGTTCGTCGCATAAGCTACCTGAGCCGAGAACCCATAGAGAGCGGCGAGACAGACGTGCTCCTACCTCCGGATGTCCGCATAGCGCTGGCTTTCCAGCCAGCGGTCCAGCTCCTTGCGGCTCACCCGCACAATGCGGCCAATCTTGACGGCCGGGATCTCGCCGTCCGCCACCAACTCGTAGGCGCGGCTGCGCGCTATCCGGAGTTCTTCTGCCACCTCCGGTACCTTCAGCCACTCGTACTGCTCGTCCATGTAGTCCTCCTGCGTTCGTTTGCGGCTACAGGGATGCTACAGCGCGGCGCGGCACTTCCGTACCGGAATCCGAAGAGTCGGCGAATTCCGGGTGTGCGAAGGGTTGTCGCCGACGCCTGGCCCCTTCTTCGCTAGTCGCAACTATGCCGATGCTTGCGGCAGGCGCTACACTTTAAGATATGGCAATCGAGACACGGACGCTTGAGGATGTACTCCGAGACCTGGACAGCGGCTTGCAAGACCTCTACGGCGAACGCTATCGGGGCCTCGTGCTTTACGGCTCCCAGGCCCGAGGGGAGGCTAACGAGTGGAGCGACGTGGACCTGCTGTTGCTACTAGAAGGTCCAGTCCAAATCGGTAAGGAGATCCGGCGCTCCTCTAAACTGGTTGCTTCTCTGGCTTTGGAAGCTGATCTCGTACTTTCCCTGGTTCCGGTTAGCATTGAGGACTATCGGACTTCCTCGGAGCCGTACCTGATCAAAGCCCGCAGAGAGGGCGCCATCGTTTCGCCCGCAGCCGGATGAGTGACAGTCTGGAGATTCTCGAAAACCTCCTCGCGAAGGCGCACCGCTCGTTCGATGCCGCTGAGGGCTTGCTGGAAGACGGCCATGCGGACTTTGCAGCCTCCCGCGCCTACTACGGCGTTTCTATGCCGCCGAGTCCCTGCTCTTCTCCAAAGGTTTGAGCTACTCTCGGCACTCTCAGGTGGTGGCGCAATTCGGCCGCCACTTCGCGAAGACCGGAGAGCTAGACGTACGCTATCATCGGCTACTGATCGAGGCTTTCGGACTCCGACAAGCCGCCGACTACTCCGCAGCGCCAGAGGCCGTGAGCGAAGAGGATGCGGAACACACGATCAGGGAGGGCAAGCAGTTCCTTGCCGCAGCACGCGAGTACCTGGAGCGCCAAATGAGGCTGTAGAACCCGTAGAAATTGCGTTGGCGTGGGCAGACTTCACACGGCAGGTGTCGGAGGTTCGAAACCAGCATCGCCCACTTTCCGAGTTCCTGAAACGCTACTCGCTTCGTAATGGGAGAGGGCGGGCCTGGAAGGATTCGAACCTCCGACACCTGGTACCGGAAACCAGTGCTCTATCCCCTGAGCTACAGGCCCGCGCTTGGAACCATCCTGGATCTTACCGTAGACGCGGGCTTTCGGCAATCTGGCTGAAAGCCAAAAACCTCCTGCTATACTACTCGGTCCAACGTTATGTACGCGGTTATCTCGGACATTCACGGTAATTTGGAGGCTCTGGAAGCCGTTCTCGGCGACGTTCCAGAGGAGGCGGGGCGTATCTTCTGCCTGGGCGACGTTATCGGGTACGGGGCGAGCCCGAACGAGTGTTGCGAGCTCGTGCGAGGAGTAGAGATGCCGGTCATCACGGGAAACCATGATCTGGCGGTCGTGGACTTGAGTACGGATCTGAACTGGTTCAACCCCGTGGCGGAGGCCGCCGTCCGCTGGACCCGGGAACGGCTCAACGACGAGAATCGGGCTTTCTTGCGGTCCCGGCCCCGCATGATGCAGACGAGCGAGGCGCTGTTCGTTCACGGTTCCGTGCGAGACCCGGACGAGTACATAATAGATAGCACCACCGCCGCCGAGAACCTGGCGATCTTGAAGAACGAGTACCCGAATGTGCCGCTGTGCTTCTTCGGTCACACCCACGTAAAGGCCGTCGCCCCCTCACCGAACGGGAAGGCGGCGGAGATGGGGCTGGACCTGGGCAGTGGTGGACCGTACCTGGTCAACCCCGGTTCCGTGGGCCAGCCCCGGGACGGCGACACCTTCGCCTCTTACGTACTGGTGGAGGGCACGAACGTGACTTACCGGTTCGTCGAGTACGATATCGGGCGGGCGCAGGCCAAGATCCGGGACGCGGGGCTTCCCGGCATGCTGGCGGACCGCCTGGCCGCCGGCCGCTAGAGACCCCGGGCGTGGAGCATCCTTTCCCGAAACTCTTCACCGTGGAAGAAGCGAACGCCTTGTTGCCCGAGCTTCAGGGGATACTTGGAGACATCTTCCGGCACCGGGACGCCCTTCGTGAGAAGGCGCCGCACGTGGAGCCCATCCTGGAGGCCGCGCCCACGAACGGCGGCGGTCACGAAGGCTCGGAGTATGGCGTGGAGGCGTACCGGCTGTATCGTTCCATAGATCAAATCCGGGAGCTTGGCGTAGTGCTCAAAGACCTGGAAACGGGACTTCTGGACTTTCCGCACGAGCGGGACGGACGGGTGGTGTTCCTCTGCTGGCATCCACCCGAGGGGCGCATCGGGTACTGGCATGACCTGGAATCCGGCTACCAGGGCCGCCAGCCACTCTAGGCGATGCGGATCGTCCTCCAGAGGGTACGCAGCGCTTCCGTCACCGTGGAGGGAGAACGTATATCGGAGATCGGGGCCGGGCTTCTTCTGCTAGTTGGCGTCGCCACGGACGATAGCGAGGAAAATGCCGACTGGCTCGCCGAGAAAATAGCCGGCCTGCGAGTCTTCAGCGACCAGGCCGGCAGGATGGACCTGAGTCTAAAAGACACGGGAAGCGAGGTGCTGGCCGTCTCCCAATTTACACTGCTCGCCGATACCCGAAAGGGCAAACGGCCGGGCTTCGCGGGGGCGGCCGGCGCGGAGAAGGCAGGGCCGCTCTTCGACTACTTCTGTGAGAGGCTCCGGGCCGCCGGAGCCTCATCTGTCAGGACCGGTCGCTTCGGGGCGATGATGGACGTGGGGCTCGTCAACGACGGCCCGGTAACCATAGTCCTCGAAAGGTGATCCAACCGGGCCCCTGCAGTAGGCGGCGCGGTGGTCAAACCCGGGTTCCGGGGTTTTGAGTCTCGCCTCCGTGAAGGGCGCCGGCTTTTACGGTGGCTTCTTTCAGAGTCTCGCTCGCGGCGCTGAGTTCCGAACCTTCTACGAGCCGCGCCGCCTCGCGCAGCAGGGAGCTCAACTCGCGTTGCTCGCGACGGGTCCGGTCGTCCAGGCCCGTCGCGAGGTGATGGCGTGGTTTTGCCTCAGCCACTATTCGGAGGTGAGGTCTTGACGCTGGGCCTCTTGCTCGGCGGAGCGGCGTCCCTCCTCCAGAACCCTCTGGGCCCTTTCACGGGTCTCCCGGGCGCTCTGCTTGCCGCGCTCCACGAGGTTGTCCCTCGTCTCGCCCATGGCCTCGTTTTCCTTGCTGGTGCTCGGCACCGCGAACCCAACCGCCGCGCCGACCCCGAGGGCCAGGGCTCCAAGGGCCAGGGGACTATCCCGCAGCGCTTGCTGGAAACCTCCCTTGGCGCGCTGGGCCTGCTGCTGGGCTTGTTGCCCGGCCTGGCCCGCGCGGTCCTGAAGCTGGCCACCCATCTGGCTGGCCCTCTGGCGTGCCTGGCCGGCCGCCTCCTGGGCCCTTCCGGAACCCTGTGAAGATTCCGAAGAACCCTCGTACTCGTCCTCGTAGTACGTGGGGTTGGAGCGTTCCGGCGAACCATAATAGTAAGGTCCGTCATCCAGGTCCCGCCGCCCCGGGTCCACCGGACGACGGCCGCCGCTGTAGCTGCTTTCGTAGCTACTTCCGTAGCCGCCACCGCTGCTTCCGCTGTCGCCGCTGGCGCTCGCTATGAGCCACCCGAGCCCGACTACTCCGGCCCCGGTTAGGGCGGCCGGTATCGGGTTGTTCTTGATGGTGTCCACCACGGAGGAACCGGCTTCCCTGGCGGTATCTTTCGCCTGGGAGGAGGCCTGTTCCCTCACGTATTGGGGGTTCATACGGCCCTGTATCGCGTAGACCGTCTCGCTCATCTGGGCGCGGGTCCGGGCGAGTTCCAGCCGCAGGGTCTCCAGTTCATCGTCCGTGCCGGCGGGGTTCGGGTCGACCTCGCCCCGTTCCCGGGAGAGCTTCTCCCGGACGCCCGGTTCCGACGGCTGCCGCCTTATCTGGTCTGGTCTGTCATCCATTCCTTATCCTCCTTGAGTGTGTCTAGCGTTCGCTGCGGGGCTATGGGTTCTTGCTGCAGGGTCTTTAGGCCGATCATTACCAGCGCGCCGCCGACGGCGAGCACTATAAGGGCTACTATGAGGGCCGCCAGCCAGGTATACATAAACGTCGCCAGTATGGCTATGATCGCGAATATGAGGGCCAAAAAGCCCGCGTAGGCTATGGCGCCGCCGGCGGCCAGAAAGCCCACGTTCTTGCCGACCCGGGACGCTTTCTGGCTTAGCTCCGTCTTGGCGAGCTCTATCTCCAGGCTAATGACCTGGGACGCCCCCCGGTACAGTTCGCCGAGTAGCTCGCCGACAGACTGGTCTTCCTTGCTACGCTGCATCATCTGGAATCTCCCCGAACCCGGTAGGAAGACTCGCCTTCGCTGAATGCTTCCGCGCTACTCGTCGACCCCGAACCCTCGGAAGAATAACTCCCCGAGGAGTCGCTAGAGGAAGATCCGCTGGAAGAAGAACCGCTGGAAGAGCTACTAGAAGAGCCGCCGGATTCCGGGGTGAGGCTTTTCTGAAGCTCTTGGGCCTCCTGCTTCAGTTCTTCCTTCAGGTCTCCGGTCTGTCCGGCGGAGCTCTTTAGGAACCGGGCCGCGGCGGTACCCAGGACGAACGCGGCGCCCAAGAATATGGCCGGCCGGTTCCGGGCGAAGTCCTCTACTTCGCTTATCAGTTCCTCGGAATCCTTCTCGCTCAGAAAGTTCGCGAGGCGCCCGGCTTGCTCCGCGGCCTGATCCGCGTACTGGCCGATCGAGTCCTGGTTTTGCTCCCGGAGTTGTTCGCCGGTGCTCTGGAGAGCCTGGGCTATACCTTGAAGCTCCCCGGACGCCCGCTCTTTCTGCGTCGAGATCTGACCCTTCGCCTGCTCGCGGCCTTGCCCGGCGAGCTCGGAGGCTTTCTGCTGCCCCTGCTGCGCTACCTCTTGCGAGCTTTGCCGGCCCTCGTCGGAAGGTTCGCTTCCATAGTTCTCCGTCACGGCAATCACCCCTCTCTTGATAGAAGACATCTCGGTAGTTTGCTCCCAATACCCCTATATAACAGTGAGTAAACAAAAACACTTTGTGGCATGCAGACACCCCGAAACCAGGCCCGCCCGTCATTCGCCTTACCCGGCTACCGTCCCTTCGACGTACAGCGTCGCCGGCCGCGGGTACCCTTCCCGGCGAATGCGCCCCCGTAGATCCTCGCGGCGGGCCCGGAATGTTCGCGCGGCGTCCGGCGCCAGATGCTGTAGAGTGGGAGGCTCTTCTTCGCAAAGGACTAACTTGTCCAGGTGACGGATTTGGCACGGCGGGGAAACGTGCCAGCGCACGCCGGAGAGGAATTTTCTGTGTAGTTCGACTAGACGATCCGGGGCGTTGATACCGTAGAGCCTCTTTCCGAGGGCTTCTCGCGCCAGGTCGGCCAACAGGCATTCTTCTTCTATCTGGACGGACGGCATGGTATCCACGAAGTCGCTCGTGGATACCCGACCACCGGGCCGAACCGCGCCGACGAGAGCCTGCACTGCCTTCTCTGCCGGATTTTCCCGAACGTCCAACTCGTGAAACAAGCCCGCGGAGTACGCCAGGTCGAAAGATCCTGGTTCGAAGGGTGGGTCGAAGACGTCCCCACGGAGGACCTGCACCGGGAGGTGGAGCTCCGCCTCCGGGAGCGCGAGCCTCGCCGCTTCGACCTTGTCCTCGTCTATTTCGAGTGCGGTAAGGCTTCCGGCGCCGCCGGCTCCGATTCGCTGGGCCAGGCCTTCGAGCCAGAGCAGGGAGGCTCCTCCAGCGTA
The DNA here is from genome assembly GCA_049650095.1 of Rubrobacteraceae bacterium. Lineage (GTDB taxonomy): Bacteria > Actinomycetota > Rubrobacteria > Rubrobacterales > Rubrobacteraceae > SIRX01. The sequence continues at coordinate 8,310 of JBARZM010000157.1, forward strand.
GAGAACGTCGAGGCCCCGGATGTCGCCGAGACGGTCGAGCTCCCGGTCGCAGAAGGAGATCAGGTCCGCCTCGTACGCGTCGCGCTCTTCGGGTGTCAATGGATCCCCACCTGCCATGGCCCACTACTCTAACAAAGCCACCGGATACGCCGCCGTTCGCGGCCTCGAAGACACCGGCGCCGCCTGTATAATCTCTGCGATATGAAGACGGTTATCGCTAGAGATTTGGTGAAGTACCACGGGGGGAGCGTAAAAGTCCTCTCCGGGGCGACGCTCGCGGTCGAGGCCGGGGAGAAGATCGGGCTGGTCGGCCGCAACGGCGCCGGCAAGACGACCTTGCTGAACGTGCTCTCGGGCGCCTCCGAGCTGGATTCGGGAGCCGTCGAGCGCGTCGGGGGCGCGAAGATCGGGATGACGGCCCAGAGCCTGTACGCTGGAGACCGGGGCAAAAAATCCGTCGAAGAGGAGATCATCTCCGCCTTCGAAGCCTTGATGGAACGCGAGAAAGACCTGAAAGCCCTCGAAACGGAGCTTTCGGAGAACCCTTCCGACGCGCTCCTGGAACGCTACGGCCGGCTCCAGTCGGAGTTCGAGCGGGACGGCGGCTACGAGTACCGGGCCCGGGCCGCCTCTACCCTGTCTTCCCTGGGGTTCGCCCCCGAGGACTGGAAACGCCCGGTCGGGTCTTTCTCCGGCGGCGAGCAGGGCCGCGTCGCCCTCGCCCGGCTGCTTTTGGAGGAGCCGGATCTCGTCCTGCTAGATGAGCCGACGAACCACCTGGACCTGCGGGCCATCGAGTGGCTCGAAACTTTCATAAAAGGCGCGAAGTCCGCCGTGCTGGTCGTCTCCCACGATCGCTATTTCCTGGACGCGATCTCCGACTCCGTGGTGGAGCTGGAGGACGGCAAGCTCGTCCGTTATCCCGGCAACTACAGCAAGTACGTGCGGGAGAAAGCGGCCCGCGACGAACAGCTCGCCCGCCGGGCGAAGGCCAACGCCGAGCGGCGGGAGCAACTAGAACGGTTTATAGAGAAGAACCGGGCGAAGGCCAGCAAGGCCAACCAGGCAAAGAGCAAGCAGAAGCTCCTGGACCGGATGGAGAAGGTCGAGGCTCCCGGTAGGAACTCGAAGAACATCCGGATGGACCTCGGCGAAGAGACCCGCCGCGCCGGGCGGGTGGTCCTCGAAATAGAAGACGCGCGCTACGGTTACGAAGATTCGGACGAGCTTCTCATCAAAGATTTGGACCTCGTTATCGAGCGCGGGGAGCGGGTCGCGCTGCTCGGACCCAACGGAACGGGTAAGAGCACGATCATGCGCCTCGCCACCGGGGGTCTCTCGCCCCAGGGCGGTATCGTCCGGCTCGGCAACAACGTCACGCCCGCCTACCAGGACCAGCAACTCGCCCGCCTCGAAGGGTCCAAGACCGTTCTCCAGGAGGCCATGGACGCCACGGGGCTCGACGCGCCGGACACCCGGGACCTGCTCGGTTCGTTTCTCTTTTCGGGAGAAGACGTTTTCAAGAAAGTCTCCTCTCTTTCGGGGGGCGAGAAGAACCGGTTGTCGCTGGCGGAGATCGTGGTCAGCGGGGCGAACCTGTTGCTGCTGGACGAGCCGACGAACAACCTGGACATCCCGGCCCGCGAGGCGTTGGAAGAGGCGCTGCTGAATTACCGGGGCACGCTCTTTTTCATCTCCCACGACCGCTACTTCCTCCGCAAGCTGGCGACCCGCGTCGTGGAGTTGGAGGGCGGCAAGCTCGCCAATTACCTCGGCGGCTACGACTACTACCGGGCCCACCGGCGGCTGGACGAGAAAGACGGAAAGAAGAAACCTCGCCGGCGCATCCGGCCGGGGTTGAACAAAAACCAGAGCGTCGTAGCTTCGCGGCTCGTTGCCGTGGAGGGTGAGATCGACGCCACCGAGCGCCGCATAAGCCGCCTGGAGAAAGACCTCGCCACCTCCGAACTCTACTCCGACGGCAAACGTTCCCGCGAAGTCGTCCTGGAACATCGCCAGCTAAAAGGCGTCCTCGAAAACCTGTACGCCGACTGGGGTTCGCTTCTAGAGGAGGGTGAAGAGGCCGGGCTGTGAAGTCCCCGCCTTACGCGAATCTCCTGGCCCTCTCAGCCCTGGCAACGCTCTTTCTCGTTGGTTGCGGCGGCCCGACTCCGGCGGCGGAGATGGGCCGCTCCATCGACGCCCCGGCGGTGTACCGGGTAAGCGCCGAGGCCGAGAGCCGTTTCTCGGGCCCTGTGTCGGATCTAAAAGGCGGCACGGAGCTCACGGCCGCCTTCGAGGCACGGCCGGTTTCGGGCTCGACGGTGGAGGTAGAGGTGCTGTATCTAGCGGCGAACGTCCGGGATGCCGGAGGAGAGCCCGTCGCGCTGAACCTCGGCTCCCTCACCGGCGAGACGGTCGAGGTCGAGATGGGGCCTCCGGGCGTAGTTTCGGAGATCCGGGGTAGCCCCGCGCTGCTGGAAGCCCCGGTGCCCCTGATCCCCCTCCGGGGAGTCATCACCGCGCTTTTCCCGCCACTCCCCCAGGAAAAACTCGAAATAGGCGATACCTGGACCGGCGACATACCTGTTCCCTTCTCAAACCTCTCCGGCCCGGATCAGAGGATGCGGTTCCTACTAAATAGCGTGGGCTCTTCGGAACCTCCGGAAGTATCCCGGATAGAGGGCTACGAGCTACGCACGGAGCCCCGCTCTTTCACCTCGGAGACGGCCGGGGGTGGCGTATCCGGTGAAGGAGACCTGGACGTAGTCTTCGAAGGCGAACTACAACCCGGAGAAGGCTACGAGTGGACCGAGCGCACCGCCGAGTTCGACTCCCGGTTCATCCGGCTTCCGGGTTCGGGGTATGCGAACGGCTCGCTGCGCCTGGAAGAAAAGACCCGGGTGGAGAAACTCGATTCCGCGGAACAGTTCGGCCTCGACTCCGGCGCCGAATAAACTGCGGGGCGAGAAGAAACTGGGGTGAAAATCTCCAGCGAAAGTCGGGACGAGAGGATTCGAACCTCCGACCTCCTCGTCCCGAACGAGGCGCGCTACCAGGCTGCGCTACGTCCCGACTGAGAGGCTATTATAGCAGCCGGTTTGTAGCTGTCAGCCATAAGGCTTCGGCGAAAACCGCGACCATTGTAGAATACCGGCAACTCAACCCCGGGCGGCCCGGCCAGTAAGACCGAAAGACCTTATCCGAAGCCTAAAACCTGCTACCTGAATCCTACACCAGCCCTATACGGCTATGAATTCCGCGTCCCGGTTCGCGTAGAGTTCCAGGGCGCCGGTGACCGCTTCGGCGACGGTCGCCGGGTAGTAGGGGTCCGAGGCCGTCTCCAGGTCTTCGGGGTTGGTGAGGTAGAGCGGCTCCAGCATTACGGCCGGTATGTTGGTCTGGCGCAGGATGTTGTAGGAGCGTCCGAACTCTCCGGCGTCGCAGGTACCCAGCGCCCGGCTTACGCCCCGCTGTATGTAGGCGGAGGCCATCCGTCCCCGGTGCGACTGGTAGCCGAGCCGCTCGAAATAGAAGCTGGCCGTGCCACAGCATTCGGGGGACCGATGGGCGGCGTGGTGGATCGAGATGACCATCCTGGCCCCCGAGGAGTTTGCCAGAAAGGCGCGGTCTTGGGAGGATACCTCCTCGTCGTTGCCCCGGGTCAGCAAGACCTCCCGGGCCGGTAGGATCTGGGCCAACTCCTGCGCTACGGCCAGGTTGAGGGCCGCCTCCGAGATCCCGTCCGGCGTCACGTAGCCGGTCTCCCGGCCGCCGAGGCCCGCGTCCACGACGATGGTCCCGGAGAACAGGTCGTCCGGGAAGTAGCCTCCGTACTTGTCCGGCAACTGGTGGGTGCCGAGGGTCTGGGCGGCGTAGGTGTTCATGACCTTGAATACGTCAGCATCCACCACGCCGTCGGTGACGAGCCCGGCGTTTTTCTGAAACTCCCTGACGGCCCGGGCGGTGCGCTCGTCGAACAAGCCGTTTACGGCCCCGGGATCGAAGCCCAAGTCGTTGAGCATCCGCTGGAGTTCCATTACGTCCGCCCCCCGGGAGGGCGGCTGGCGCAGGTAAAGGTAGCGGCTGCCGGTCCGGTAGCCGGCTTCGAGGACCCCGTCCCAGGTAGTCTGGCCCACGAGGCCGTCCGCCAAAAGGCCGGTATCCTGTTGAAAAGCCTTCACGGCCACCTTGGTCCTCGGGCCGAAAACGCCGTCTATCCCGCGATTGCCAAGGTCGAGCCCGAGCGATTGCAGCTTGGTCTGAAGGTCTACGACCTCCCTGCCGCGATCACCCTCTCTGAGCGTACGCATAGTCTGGCCGGTCTCCCCTTTGGTCCGGGCTGTCTACGGCTCATACACGGGCCCCGGCAAAGAAAGAGCGCCGGGCTTTGGTAAGCCGCCCGGCGCCCCGATATGCCGTAGGGTTGATCCCCGCGCCGGCCCTACTAGTCCTGTACGACCCCGAGAATGTCGTCGGAGTCCAGGATCATGTAGTCGTCGCCGTCTAGCTTGATCTCGGTCCCGGAGAACCGGGCGAACACTACTTCGTCACCCTTGGAGACCTCTACCTGTACGTGCTGGCCGTCTTTGTCGACCTTGCCCTCGCCAACTTCCACGACCTCGGCGGTCTGCGGTTTTTCCTTGGCGGTATCCGGTAGAACAATGCCGGACTCGGTGGTCTGCTCGCGCTCGACCATCTTCACCAGCGCACGCGCCCCTAGTGGTTTGAACTTCATATACGTACCTCCTCTAATCTTCTATCTTTCTGACAACTGTTCGCGGACGCCCTTGTAAGAGTACGTCCGCGAATTTTCACCCGGAGATTGTAACCGTCCGGGTTCCCTTACGCAATTACGGGCCGGTCAAAGTCCGAGTTGCGAGGAAAGCTGGTTTTTGGGCAGCGCCCCGACCGCTTTCTGGGTCTCCTGGCCGCCCTCGAAGCGCAGGATGGTCGGGATGCTTGAGATACTGTAGTTCATCGCCGTGGAAGGGTTGTCGTCCACGTTCATCTTGACGAACCGCACGTCGTCCCGGTTATCGGACATCTCATCCAGTATCGGGGATATTCGCCGGCACGGCGCGCACCACGGCGCCCAGAAATCCACTATAACGGGCTTGTCCGACTGCAGAACCTCGTTCTCGAAATTGGCGTCCGTAACTTCTCCAACCGCCATTTATCTAACCTCCGTAACCTAACGGTGTCTTCTATCGACGACTTTACGTCGCACGCATTCTAGCACGCAACACCCGTAGTTCCCGGGAGCCTCCGGCGGCTGCATTCGGTGGCTATACCCGGTCCGGCTCGAAGCTCCGGGAGAGCAGCTCTATCTCTACGCCCTCGGCCAATTCCTCCGCCCGCCGGGCTTCGAACACCCCCGCCCCCAGAGTCTCAGCGTTGGCCGCCGCGCATCCGGCGGCGAGCCGCACGGCGTCCATCGGCGCAAGCCCCCGATGCAGCATCCCCGCGAGCAGCCCGGCCAGGTAGGCGTCGCCGCTACCGATGTTCGAGAGCGCCTCGACTTGGGGGGCCTGGGCACAGATCACGTCCTTCTCCAGCGTGAAGTACGAATTGCCCTCGGGCGAGGTGATGCAGGCCCGCTCCGAGCCGAGGTCCAACAGGCGTCCGAGCCCCCTCAGGAAGTCTTCGCCCTCGATAAAGTCGAAACCAACCACGGTCTCGGCCTCGTGCTGGTTCGGGCTTACGAGCGAGGGTTCGGCCTTTAGCGCGGTGCGGAGCACGGCGGGCGTGGAGTCGACCACCGTGTACAGTCCGCGGTCGCGGGAGCGTTGGACGAGGTCGACCAGGAAGTTTTCGTCCAGGTTAGCGGGAAGGCTCCCGGCGAAGACGACCGCCGTGGCGTACTCCAGCAGGTGATCCAGGCGCCGCGAGAACTCGCGGGCCTCGGCGGGGCTGATCTCCGGCCCGTACTCGTTGATCTCGGTCTGCGACCCGTCCGTCGGGTCTACGATGGCGGTCGAGGTCCGTGAGTGTCCCGCGGTCTCGACGAGGTCGAAAGGTATGGCCGCCTCGGAGAGCCCATCGCGGATGGCGTCTCCCTTGCGCCCGCCGGCGAAACCGGTCGCCAGCACGGGAGCGCCCAACTCCCGCAGGCTTCGCGCCACGTTTATGCCCTTGCCCCCGGCCAGGGCAATGCTCTCCTGAACCCGGTGCCGCTGGCCCAAGGTAAGGCTCGGAACCACGAGCGTCCGGGCCACGGCGGCGTTTAGGGTGACGGTCAGGATCATCTTTCCATCCCTTCTTTCCCTACTCTAGAATACCTTGAACGGTATACCACAACTTCTGCCACGGAGGGGCTTCTTCATACCCCTGACGCGCCACCAGCGCGCTCTCCCCCACGCGCTCCCCATCGACACTTACTACAACCTTCCCGAGCCTCGTGCCGGGGTTGGCGGAGGGCGGCAAATCCTCTTTCATCTCTACCCGCCGCTCCACGCCGGGGTTCTCGTCCACGAGTCCCACAACGGCCTCCGCCGCGACTAGGTCTATCTTTTCATCTTGGCGGTAAGGCACGTCCACTTCGGAGTATTTTTCGTCCTCTGAGATCAAAACCCGACGATCGTAGGCCGCGAAGCCGTAATCCAACATGGCCGCCGCGTCTTCAAACCGCTGCTCGTCGTCCAGAACGACGGTTATGTAAGCCTCGTCCCCGGATGCGGCGGACGCCACGAGGCTCGGTCCGGCGGCGGGCGTGGTGCCGGTCTTTACGCCGGTGGCGGACGTATAGGCGTAGAGCAATTCGTTGGTGTTGGCGAGCGGTATAACCCGGTCTTGCGTCGAGATGGTCGTCTCGGAGGTAGAGACAATCTCCCGGAACACGGGGTACTGAAAGGCCCGCCGGGCCATCTTGGCCAGGTCCCGCGCGCTCGAGTAGTGCCCTTTATCGTCGAGCCCAACCGGGTTCTCGAAGCGGGTGTTTCCAAGACCCAACTCTTCGGCCTTCCGGTTCATTTCCTCCACGAATTGCTCGACACTCCCGCCGCCAAGGTGCTCGGCCAGGGCGTAGGCCGCATCGTCTCCGGAGGAGATCATGGACGCCATCAACAGCTCCCGGACGCTTAACGCGTCGCCCGGGAAGAGGCCCACGTTGCTGTAGAGCGGCACGGCGAAAGACGCGGCCTCCTCGGAGATAATTACCTCTTCGTCGAGGTCGGCTGATTCGAGGGCGACGAGGGCCAGCATGATCTTGGTGGTCGAGGCCATCGGTAGCCGTTCGCCGTCTTTTTCCCCAGCCAAAAACTCTCCAGTACGGATATCCATTAGCGTCCAGGCCCCGGACCCTATCTCGGGGGCAGGCGTTTCGCCGACTGCCGAGCCCGGTTCCGGGGTTTCGGTGGTAGTCTCCTGCGCCCCGGCCTCTATCCCGCCAAGCGAGAGGGCCAACGCGAACGCGCAGACGAAAGCGCCGGCGAGCAAGCAGCCGAGTACGGACGTGGGTTTTCTGGATAAGGCAACCAAAAGACTTTGAGATTATAGGGATGTCGGAGCCCGGGACAAGTCCGGGACAAGCCCGGTGGGGAGAGATATAATCTTGGGACTGTGTTTTTCTCTTCCGCACCAGCCCGGCCAACCTCCCAGCACAAACCGTGAAGCGGCTAATAGTAGTAGGCGTGTTGGTGCTCGTAATGGCGGTCGGGTGGCGTTCCTACGGCTCGCCGGAGACCGGTACCGGCACCCTGACGCTCCCCCAGCCAGCCCCGAACGCCGGGGAACGGGCGCCGGGCTTTACCGCCCCGACGGTAGATGGTGAGACCTTCGAGCTAAACGATAAGGGCATCTATGTCCTGACCTTCTGGAGTACCCTGAACGAAGGCTCTTCAGAGGCGAAGCCGGCCTTCGCCCGGCTCGCCCAAGAGTATTCAGACTCTAGCGCCTCTTTCGCGGCGGTCTACGTCAGCAACATGTCTGGACGGCCAAGAGACTTGCCGTACGAGTTGCTCCGGGACGCCTCCGGCGAGCTCACCTCCCTCTACAACGTGAAGCGGGTGCCGAGGCTCTTTCTCATAAACGAAGGCCGGATCGTCCTGGTGCACAACGGCTACTACGAAGACAACGAGAAACTGCTGAAGAAAGCGTTGGCGGATCTCCTGGAAGAGAAGAAGGAGTCCGGTTGACCATCCGCCGGGGAAACAAATACACTTGTATTCTCGACACTTCGAATATCTTAGGAGGATAGATGGGACGAGAGAGTTTGGTGCAGCTTCTTGGGGTGGTAATCACCCTGGCGACGGTGCTGGTTACGATCTTTGCCGTTCTCCATATTTTCACCGGCTGATACAGGCTACCAGGCTACATCCCGGCCCCTACGGACGCCAAGTCTTCGCGCGCGTTTCGGGCGGCTTCCGCAGCGGCTTCCCGGTACCCGAGGCCCGAAGCCTCGTAAGCGTAGAGTATCCCCCGGCTGCTGTTGACCAGGACCCCACCCCCGGCGGCGTCTAGCAATGGACGCACCTCCCCGGCCCCGCCGCCCTGGGCGCCGTACCCCGGGGAGAGGAACAAGGCCCGCGGCAGCATTTCCCGCACCCGCACCCCGACCTCCGGACGCGTAACGCCAACCACCGCGCCCAGGTCCGCGTACCCGGTCCCGCCGGCCTCCCCCAGCTCCGAGACCAGCCGGGCCGCTACTTCGTAGAGTGGAGGTTCGGTAGCGTCCTGGAGGGCCGCCGCGGAAGGGTTCGAGGTGGCGACGAGCGAGAATACGCCACCCCCCGCGCCCTGCCGTCGGGAGGTTTCGAGGAAAGGTAGAACCGCGTCGGCCCCCATATACGGGTTGACCGTCACGCACGTGGCCCCGTAAGTTTCGAGGTGGGCTTCGGCGTAAGCGGCGGCGACCGGTCCTATATCGCCACGTTTGACGTCCGCTATTACCGGGAGGTCTAGCGTTTTGGCGTCTGAGATCAGGCGCGAGTAAACGCCCATTCCGGCTGGGCCGAGGCGCTCGAAGTACGCCGCCTGGAGTTTCACCGCCGCGACCTCGGGTTCCACGGCTTCGAGGATTCCCCGGCAAAATTCGTATACGGCCCGGTCTTCGGGGAGTTCCAAATTCCGGATCTCCTCCGGAAGCCGGCCCGGGGAGGGGTCCAGGCCCGCGACGAGTACGCTCCGCTTGCGCCGGGCGGACTCGACCAGGGCCCGCATCAAACACCCCCGCGGCTCTCGCCACGCAAGGCAAAGAAATGCCGCAGGCTATTCGCCCGCGGCACTGTTTCCGGTCCTGTCTTGGCCGCGGGGGCTACTTGATGGAATCCTTGAGGGCGTTGCCGGCGGTAAACTTGGGCACCTTGGAAGCGGGAATCGTCATCTTCTGCTTCGTCTGCGGATTGATGCCCTCGCGCGATTCGCGCTGCTGGACGTAGAACTTGCCGAAGCCGGTGATCTGCACGTCTTCGCCGTTCTTGAGCGAGCCGGTTACGGTGTCGACGAACTGGTCGAAGAACTTCTGGGCGTCGCTCTTCGAACTGCCGGTCTTGTTGGCTATTCTCTCGATCAACTGCGTTTTGTTCACCGTCATGGCCTGTTAAACCTCCCTGTTTTGATGGCCTTTTCCTTGTCCCCTAATCGCAATAGGGGACTATACCAGAGACGAGCCGTCGCCTCAATTACCACTGCCTACCCGCAAATCGCTTGTTCTAAGCAGGGAACCGAAGGAAAATTCTTCCAAACCACCGACTATCTCCTCCCGGCGATCCAGAACAGCGAGGACCTTACCCACCTCCAAACCCGCCGCCAGCAACCTCCGGGCCGCCGCCACGGACTGGGCGCCGGTGGTAACCACGTCTTCTATGAGGGCTATTTTCTCGCCCGCCTCGAACCTTCCCTCTATGCCGCGGCCGGTCCCGTAATCCTTGACGGTTTTGCGGACGATCACGTACGGCAACCCGGTGTGGAGCGCCAGGGCGACTACCAGCGGCACGGCCCCGAGTTCGACGCCGCCGAGCCGGTCGGTCTCCGGCGGAAGCATCTCCGAAAGACCGGCCGCGATGTCGCGCAGCAGGCCGGGCTCCGTGGAGAAGAGATATTTGTCCACGTAGAAGCTGCTGCGCTCTCCGCTGGAGAGGATGAAGTCTCCTTCCAGAAGCGCGGCTTCCCGTACCCGGGATGCGAGGTCCGGGGTGCTATCCACCGGCGTTTGGCTCTCGCTCTTCGATTTCGCCGAGGGCCGCGTCGAAGTCTCCGAGGCTCGTGCGGTTTAGGACTTCGTCTAACCCGTTTGGGCCCTCGTTGGCGGAGCGTATGCCGGCCTCGATGCCTTCGTTTACCTCACCGAGGAGGTCCACCGCCCGGTTCAAGACTTCCACGAGCTCTTCATCCGGCGCGCTCGCCAGGGCATCGGCGAGGCCTTCTAGTTCCTCTACCCGTTCTTCCAGGCCCTCTATGTTCGATGTCTCGTTGCGATCTTGCATAGGATCGGGACTATACACCATCTCGGCGCCGGATTTGAATCCTACTTCCGGCCGCTTTCGGGCTCATTTTCCCCCTCCTCCCGGCCAGCGGCCGAGGGTCAACGCGAGCGCCCCGACAAACAGCAACAGGCCCGCGAACGGCAACGCGGCCCACACGAGCACCCCAAACCCCATCCTCAATAGCAGAAAAGAGATCAGGCCGGATACGCCGACCATTACCGGTACGGCCATAACCATGACTAGTAGCAAGGTCTTCTGTTGCACGAAGCTCGAGGCCTCCTTTGGGTTCGGCGCAGCACGCTACTTCGTGACGCGTTCCACGGCTTTTATCATCTCGTCCACCGTCTCTTCGGAGACGCCTTCCCGGCCGGCGCGCTCCTCCATGAAGTCTCTCAGCAAGACCATGTTTATACTCCGGATCGCGGAGAATATGGCGGTCGTTTGTTGCACGACATCCCGGTAGCCCACGTCTTTTTGATCCAACATTTTGGCGACGCCCCGCACGTGGCCCTCGACGCTTTTGAGACGCCGCGCGACCTCTTTTTTGGTCTCCCTGTGCATCCTAACCTTCTCTTTCTACGGTCTCACCGAGCTCTTCCAGGATCTCCCCGACGACGCTGGCATCGTGGAACGGCACGTCCCCCTCCGGCAGGTGCTGCACCCGCTCGTGGCCTTTGCCCGCCACCACGACGACATCGCCCTCCCGCGCACCCTGTATCGCCGCCCGGATGGCCGTCCGGCGGTCGAGCAGGACCTCGGCCCTACCCGACCGCATGCCGAACGCTACTTCCCGGGCTATCTTCGCCGGGTCTTCGGAGTACGCGTCGTCGGTGGTTATGATGCTCCGGTCGGCCAACTTTTCCGCCACCCGGCCCATCAATGGACGCTTGGCCCCATCCCGGTCACCCGCCGCGCCGAACACGCAGATCACACGTCCTTCCCCATTTTTCGTCGCCGTGGCCCGGGCGACCTCCAGCACGGCCGCGAGGCCCACGTCGGTGTGAGCGTAGTCGACTATTACCTCGAACCCCCGGCCGGTCGCCACCCGCTCGAAACGCCCCGGCACCTGCCCCATCTCCCGCACGGCGGCCTCAAGCGCAGGTCCCTCGACACCAACCGCGAGCGCCAGCGCCGAAGCCCCGGCGACGTTTAGCACGTTGTAATCACCGAGCAACGGCGTCTCCAAACCCAAAACCCCGTCCGGGTGGACGAGATCCAGGGCCGTACCCCTCCGGGTCGGCCGGACCCCGGTGATCCGGTAGTCAGCGTCCTCCGCGTGCCCGAAGGTCGTCACACCCTCGACCTCGCCCGAGAGGCGCCGACCCCACCCGTCGTCGGCGTTTGCGAGCTTCGGACCCTCGGCCCGGTAGAACAACTCGCGCTTGGCCTCGTAGTATTTCTCCATAGTACCGTGAAGGTCGAGGTGGTCGCGGGTAAGGTTGGTGAATATGGCCCCGGCAAACCGCGTGCCGGTGACGCGCTCCAGCGCGACCCCGTGCGAAGATACCTCCATCACGACCCGGCGGACGCCCTTCCCGAGCATCTCCGCCAACAGCCCCTGGACCTCCACGGCCTCCGGGGTCGTGCGTCCCGCCGGACGCCGCCCGCCGCCGGAGATCGTCTCGGCCGTGGTCATGAGGCCGCACGAATCTTCACCGTAGGCCCCGGCCAAAATCCCGTACAGGGCGTAAGCGGTGGTGGTCTTCCCGTTGGTGCCGGTGACCCCGTAGACCTCCAGGCTCTCCGAGGGCTCCCCGTAAACGGCGACCGCGAGCGCGGCCAGGGCGAGCCTCGCGTCGGGCACCACGGCTACGGGAAAGGCTCGTCCCGGCGCGTTCCGCTCGGCGACCACCAACGAGGCCCCCCGCCTCACGGCTTCGTCCGCGAACTCTAGACCATCACGCTTGAAACCCGGAACCGCGACGAACGCGTACCCGGGTTCGACGGCCCGGGAATCGTGCGTGACGCCCGCAACCCCCCCGACCTCCGGCGGCAACCCGGTATCCAACACTTTCTCCAAATGCCGCCGGTCCAAAATCATGCCGCCTAGTCTAACAAGAAGACCGCCGTCGACGACGCACTCCTCCCCGGAGCGCCGATGAAATATCTCCGTAACGAAGTTGGAATCAGGGCGCAATATACACCTAAAGACCCAAATGCCGGCGGATGGTAAATAGAAACACACCAAAATAGGGATAAAATGCTGTGACTACTTATATGCGGTGTGTTAACCTACGCGGGTCATTTTCACGGGCATTTAACGAACTATAGACTGGCGTGGTCGGTAAAATGGCTCCCGTAAACTGGGGGCTTTGTCAGGAGAGGAGATAGATGGCGACCGAGAGCACCATGTTACTGACGGGGCGGACGGACGAGCTTCTTAGCCGGGGGCGGAGTCAAGGTTTCATCAGTACGGAGGAGGTCGCCGAACTTGTTCAGGGGGGGGATCTCTCCGCGGCGGAGATCGAAGAATTCTATGCAACCCTTCAAGAAGAAGAGATATCTCTAGTAGACGCCGAGAGCGCCGAAGAAGGGACGTCCCAGACGGCGGCGACCCAGGTCGTCGAAGCCCCGGTGCTCCAGTTGGCCCACGCCGTGGCGACCGGAGATTCAATCCGAATGTACCTCGCGGAGATCGGCCGTGTCAGACTACTGACACACGCTGATGAGATCCGCTTGGCGAAGGGGATTCTCCGGGGCTGCAAGCGCTCCAAGGACCGGCTCGTGGAGGCGAACCTGCGGCTCGTGGTCTCGATAGCCAAGAAGTATCGGAATCGTGGGGTATCTTTCCTGGACCTCATTCAGGAAGGCAACCTGGGGCTCATCCGGGCGGCGGAGAAGTTCGATCACACCAAGGGCTATAAGTTCTCCACTTACGCGACGTGGTGGATCCGGCAGGCGATAACCCGGGCCATCGCCGATAAGGGCCGCACTATCCGCATCCCGGTTCACATGGTCGAGAAGGTAAACAAGTTCCACCGGACCCATCGCCGGATGACGCAGCTTCTGGGGCGCGAGCCATTCGATGAGGAAGTATCGCTAGAGCTCGATATAACCGTAGACGAGATACTCCGGCTTCGGGAGATCAGCCAAAGGTCCATAAGCCTCGAAACGCCGGTCGGCGAGGAAGACTCCTCCGAACTCGGTGACTTTTTGGAGGATGCGGCAACGGTCACCCCGACGGACGCGGTCTCGGAGTCGCTCTTGAAGGCGCATCTCCGCGAGGCGCTAAACGAATTGCCCGAGCGGGAGCGTCAGATCATCGAGCTTCGTTTTGGAATGAAGGACGACCGGCCCCGCACCCTCGAAGAGGTCGGCCGGGAATTCGACATCACCCGCGAGCGGGTCCGGCAGATCCAGATGAAGACCCTCAACCTTCTCCGCGAGCAGCGCCGCACCCAGAACCTGCGTGAGTACATCCAGTAACCCGAAGCCCTCCGGGGCTTCCGGAGACACCCCCGAAGAACTACACCAGTTCGTCTGCGACCTGGCCCTCCGCGCGGGCGAGATTCAACTCGCCCGCTACGAGCGGCCCGGCAGGATCACCGAGAAAGCCCCGAAGGACCTCGTCACCGAAGTAGACCTGTTGTGCGAGGAAATGATGCTCTCCGCCATCCGGGAGCGGTACCCGGAAGACTCAATCCTCTCCGAGGAACAAGGCGGTGAGATATCCGCCACCGGCCGAAGCTGGTTCCTCGACCCGGTAGACGGCACGGCGAACTTCTCCCGGGCAAACCCTCTTTTCTGCTCCTGCGTATCAGTCTCTGAAGACAATGAGATCACACACGCCGCGGTGGCCGCGCCCCGGCTCGGGGACTTGTACCACGCGAGCCTCGGTGGCGGCGCCTACCGCGACAACGCCGGGGAACGGACCCCGATGCGCGTCCGGGAGACGGAGAAGTTGGAGGACGCTTTCGTCGGCGCGGACGTTTCGTTCATCGGCGGCAAGAACGACGAGAAAAGCGGCGGTCTCAGAGAGGTATTCGCCTCCTGCTGGCAACTCCGGGCGCTAGGCAGCGCGGGCATCCGGGGGGCGTGGCTGGCGGCCGGTTACGTGGACGTTTCCATAGGGACCCGCAACACCGCCTGGGACTACGCCCCGACCGCCCTGATAGTCTCGGAGGCCGGAGGGCTGGTCACGGACCTCTCCGGGGAGCCGTGGACCTACGACTCGGATGGTTTGATCGCCGCGAACCCAACCCTGCACGAGGAAATAATGGAGTTGCTGGCCCGCAGCGGCTAATTACCGTAGAGGGCGCCGGGGGACTGGGATGCAGGTGGAGTCGCAGGCTGAACCTGTTGCCGGGGTGTGGCGGGCTGCTGTTGATACGGCTGTGATTGCGCGGCGGGTGGTTGGTAGAGTGATGCGCCGCCGGCTTGTCCGCCCGGAGATTGTTGCGGGGAATTTGCGGAGGTCCGCTGCCCGCGGTCTTGCGAAAACTCCGGAACCGTGCCGCCGTTAGGTCCTTCTCCCGGGGTAGAAGTTCTTCCCGTGGTGCTCGTCGTGGGAGGCGGCGCCAGGGCGTTGCCATCTGTTTTGGTCTTCAGGTTCATACCCGGGCTCGGCGGGCTGAACTGCTGTATCTCCGGGTATTCCAGCATCGCGCGCTGCATGTAGAGCGTCCATATATCCATCGGGAAAGCGCCGCCGTCGATCTTATCGTAGCCCCGGATGCCGACCATCGGGATTCGGTCGCCCGGATAACCAACCCAGACGCTTGTGGCAAGCTGCGGCGTGTAGCCCATGAACCAGGCGTCGGAGAACTGCTCGCTGGTGCCGGTCTTGGTCGCGACCGGGCGCCCGCCCAGCTCAGCCTCCGTGCCGTAGAAATCACCCACGTCCGACATCACCTCGTTCACCTTGGCCGCCACGTCGCGGGAGATCACCTGCTCCCCTTCGAGCTTCGATTCTTCTATGGTAACTTCTTCCCCGTTCTTCTCTTGAACCACCCTGTCGACTAGATACGGTTTCATGCGAATTCCCTGGTTGGCGAAGGTGGCGTAGGCCGAGGCCATCTCCAGCGGCGTAACGCCTTCCCGGAGGCCGCCGATGGCCGTGGGAAGGTAGGCGTCGACCTCGCTCTCTATGCCCAGTTTCTTGGCCATGTCCACGACGTTTTCTATGCCGAGGTCCTGCGCCAGCTGCACGTATACGGCGTTATCCGAGTACTTCGTGGCCTCCTCCACGGAGATCGGGCCGCGGTATTCGTCCTCGTAGTTGACGACCTCGTAGTAGGGTTCGGCGGCGTCCAGGGGCATCGGGATGCTGAGAGGCTGCGACTCGTAGCGGCTCTCGGGGGAAATCCCCTGTTCGATAGCCTCGGCCAGCACGAAGGGCTTGAACGTGCTGCCCGGCTGCCGTTTGCCCTGGGTGGCGAGGTTGAACTTTACCTGCTCGAAATTCGAGCCACCGACCATGGACTTCACCGCGCCCGTGCTCGGCTCTACCGAGACCAGGGCCGCCGAAGGGTCGTTTGGATCGTAGAGGATTTCGTCCACCGATTGGCTCGCCTGCTCTTGTAGTTGAGGGTCGAGGGTCGTGTAGATCTTCAGTCCGCCCTCGTAGACCATCTGGTCCCCGTACTCCCGCGCCAACTCTTTCCGCACGGCGTCCAGGAAGTATTCATTGTCGTTCTCGTGTTCGACCCGGCCCCGGCTGAGCTCCAGTTCCTGGGCGACCGCCTCTTCGTATTCTTGCTGGTTTATGTACCCGTACTGGAGCATCTTGTCCAAGACGACGTTGCGCCGGGCCACCGCGCTCGCCGGGTCGTTGAACGGGTCGTAGGCGCCGGGTAGGTTGATAATTCCGGCCAGCATGGCCGATTCGGCCAGGTTCAACTCTTCGGCGCTTTTGTTGAAGTAGGTCTTGGCGGCGGCCTCGGCGCCGTAGGCGTTCGCCCCGAAGTACACCGTGTTCAGGTACTGCTCCAGGATCTCGTCCTTAGAATATTTCTGTTCGTACTGCCAGGCGAGCGAGGCCTCGGTGAATTTGCGCTGGAAGCTGGGGATCGCCCGTTTCTCCTGGGCGATGAACGTATTTTTCATGAGTTGCTGGGTGATGGTCGAGCCGCCCTCCTGGATGGAGAGGTTCTCTATGTTTTCCTTTGCGGCCCGTCCGATGGCCTCGAAGTCCAGGCCCCGGTGGTCGTAGAAACGGTGGTCCTCTATGGCGACCACCGCGTTTTGAAGGGTTGGGTTTATCGCGTCCATCGGCACCACGTAGCGGTTCTGGACCCCGTAGAGTTCGTCTACGACGTTGCCTTCGTTGTCGTACACGACGGAGGTCTGCGCCAGTTCGGTGGAGGCGTAGTTGTCGAGTTCCGGCGCCTCCTGGGCTACCTGCGCGTAGGTATAGCTAAAGCTCGCGAAGACCCCGACGAGCGAGAGCACGGCCAGCGCGCAGAGCAGGAGGAAAGCCACCCGCACTTTCGCCCAAAGGCTCGTTTGTTGCCGCCGGCGACGCCGACGACGACCCATCCTTATGAAACTTCCACTTTGCATAGAGAGGCTATTATACAAGACACGCGAATATATCCCGAAAGGAGTATGGCATCTCTAATCAAACCCTCCCCCGAGCCTCGTTCCCGGCGCTCGCCGACAACGACTACGCTTACTTCAACTCCGGCGGCAGCGGCCCGCCGCCACTGTACGTCGTAGAGGCCATGCGCGCCACCGACGACCTGTGTTCCGGGCCGGCATATCTTCAGGGCGCCGGTTTCTACGCCCGCCAGGCCGAAGCCTACGCCCGGGCGCGGGAGGCGGCCGCCCGGCTGGTCGGCGCCGACCCCGAAGAGATGGCCCTGACCCAGAGCACGACCCAGGGCATGAGCCTCGGCGCCTACTCCATAAACTGGGAACCCGGAGATGAGGTGATCTCCACCACCACCGAACATCCGGGGTGCCTGGTGCCGCTGCACGCGCTCCGGTCCCGCTTCGGGGTCGAAGTGAAGCTCGTCTCGCCGCCGGTGACGGCGGAGAAGATCGAAGAAGCCATGACCGACCGCACGAAGCTCATAGCCCTCTCCCACGTGGACTGGACCACGGGCGAAGTATTGCCGTTAGAAGAAATCTGCGCCGCCGCCCGCGAACGCGGCGTCCTAACCCTGGTCGACGGCGCCCAGTCGGTCGGCAACATGCCCGTGGACGCACCCGCGACCGGCGCCGATATGTATGCCTTCACCGGCCACAAGTGGGTCCTCGGACCCGAAGGAATGGGCGCATTCTTCGTCCGTCCCGACTGCCAGACATACAGCCCGAACCTCGGCTTCGCCTCGCTCGCAAAGCCGGCCGACTTCAGCCCGGAAGGTGACTACGAACTGCACACCGGAGCGCGCCGCTTCGAGGCCTCGACGATGAGCCCGGCGGTCGCCGGAGGTTTCGCCGCGGCGGCGGAGACCGTGAGTGACCGCGGCGAAGAAGGTTACAAAGAGATTCAGCGCCGCGCCGATATATTGATGGAACTGCTCTCCGAAAACCCGCGCGTCATACTCCACACGCCACGCCCGGCCCGCACGGGATTGGTGGGCTTCGAGATAGAAGGAATACCGGCGAAAGAGGCCGCGGAGAAACTGCTAGAGCAACGTTTCGTGGTGCGCTTCATTCCGGAACCGAACCACTTCGTCCGGGCGAGCGTCCACCTCTTCAACACCGAAGAGGAGATAGAAGCCCTGGCTAGGGCCGTGGAAGAGCTCTAACAGAGACTTTTGTCAAGTCTTCTCAAGCAGGATGTCCACGGCGGCGTCCAGGTCTTCTACCAGGTAGTCGGGATTCGCGGCCCGGAGGTCTTCTTCGGTGAAGGCGCCCCAGCTTACACCGACGCTGGTAAGGCCGGCGGCCCGGGCGGCCTCTACGTCGTGGGGGGAGTCGCCGACGTAGGCGGCCTCTGACTTTGGCACGTCTCCGAGCAGCTCCAAGCCTTTTAGGAGCGGGGCCGGTTTTGGTTTGTGCTCTTCGGTATCTTCCATGGTTACGAAGTGGTTCGCCACCTTGCCGAGACCGGGGAAGGTCTCGATCGCCATCTCTACCGACACGCGGCGCTTGGAGGTTACGACGGCGATCTTGACCCCAGCCTCCCTCAGACGCGCGAGGGATTCCTCCACGCCCGGGAACGCTTCTATGAGGTCTTCGTGGAGTTCTTCGTTCTGTGTCCTGTAGGAATCCAGAAGTTCGTCGACGAGCCCATCGGCGTTTTCGTTTTTGGTGGTTTCTTTCTGGACCAGGGCGGCCATCTGCTGCGGCAAAGGTTGTCCGACGTTCGCCATCAAAGTCTCGCGGGGCGGTTCGTGTCCGAGTACTTCCTGGCTGGCGTGACGGAGTGATTGGTAGATGAGCTCCGTGGTGTCCACGAGGGTGCCATCAAAGTCGAAGAGAACGGCGGTTAGCATAGTTTACCGGTGTCCATTGCGGGAGATAAGGTCGGACATGCCCCAGGCGCCGATCTCTTCCATCCCGGCTTGATCCGTGAGGTCCAGATGTACGGGGGTGACGCTGATCTCACCCTCGTTTATGGCGGCGAAGTCGGTATCTTCTCCCTCGTGGTGGCCCGGGGGATTGTTGTAGATGTCGTAGCCAACCCGGCCCCCTTCGCTTTTGACCTCGATCAACTCGTCCTTATAGAGCCTCCGCCCGAGCTTCGTCACCCTCACGCCGTTGACCTCCGTCAGGTTGGGGGCGTTGATGTTTAGGATGCGCTCCGCCGGCAGGCCATTCAAGGCGACCTTTACCAGCCGGGCGGCGAAGTCCGCGACCGGCCCAAAGTGCAACTCCTCGTTCTCCCCGGCGTGCCAGGACCGCTCGACGCTCAGGGAAAGGGCGATGCCGGGAACCCCGATCACGATCCCCTCGAAAGCCGCCGCCACGGTGCCGGAATAGGTTATGTCGTCGCCCAGGTTCTCCCCGTGGTTGATGCCGGAGACGACGATGTCCGGCTCGAAGTCCATGAGCCCCAGGGCCACGAGCCGCACGCAGTCCACCGGCGTGCCGCTGCAAGCGTAGCCCATAACGCCGTCGGCCATCTCGTGCTCCTCGACGTGCAGCGGTTCTCCGAAGCTAATGCTCCGGCCCACGCCGGAGCGGTTGCGGTCGGGGGCGACGGTTAGCACGTCCCCGATTTTCTCCAGCGCCTGCCGGGCCGCGAGTAGGCCCGCGGCGGTTATTCCGTCGTCGTTTGTCAGTACGATCTTCATCTATCAACTTCCTTGCCGCCACGCTTTTTCCGGCGTGGTCTAACAATCGCGAAAGAGAAAGATTGTATCATCGCCATCCTTGGAACCGAGAACGGGCTCTACGGTCTTGCTACTCGAAGCCGGGTGGCGTCTTGTTGCTCTTTGGCGACGCCGTGAAGTCCTCCGCCGGGAGAGGGCGGCCAAAGAGACCCTGGGCCTCGTCGCGGCGGCCCGTTGTCCGCCGGTTGAGGATTTGGTACTAACAACCCATAGACAGTTTCGGCGAAGTAGGGTAATTTGTTTCCATGAAGATTGACGAGAGGGCCATAGGACCCGTAGACGCCGCTGAGTGGTTCAGACATCGTTCATACGACCATGCACGGTTCTCCGACGTGGAAGAGCTAGGCCGCCGGAAGCGCGAGCAAGGGCTCAAGGTCAGCCTCGTGCTGCCGTGCCGCAACGTGGCGGATACGGTAGGCGGGATCATCGACGAAATTCACGCCGTCAACGAGAGGGCTCCTTTGGTAGACCAGATCCTGGTGGTCGACGCAGATTCCGAGGACGGTACTATCGAGGTCGCAAGGGCCCACGGCGCGGAAACCTACTCCGAGAACGGGCTCCTCCCGCATTACGGCGGCGCGCACGGCAAGGGTGACGCCATGTGGCGCTCCCTCTCGGTGGCGCGGGGAGATTTGATCATGTTCGCCGACGCCGACACCCAAGACTTCGAGCCCCAGTTCGTCTACGGTGCCCTGGGCCCCATCTTGAGCGTGCCGCAGATCCAATTCGTCAAGGGCGCTTTCCGGCGGCCGTTCAAGAGCAGTGAGACTGTCGAGCAAGATGGCGGGGGCCGCGTCACGGAGTTAACCACGAAGCCGCTCTTCAACTTGTTCTATCCGGAGCTTGCGGGCTTCGTACAGCCTCTGGCCGGAGAGTTCGTGGCGTACAAAGAGTTGTTCCACTCCATACCGTTCCTCACCGGATACGCGGTGGAGACCGGGATCATGATCGACGCGCTCAAGAAAGTCGGGCTCGGGGCCATGGCCCAGGTGGGACTCGGTACCCGCCAAAACCGCCACCAGCCCCTGCGGGATCTCTCGCGGATGTCCTACGCCGTTTTGCGGGCTGTGGCGCGGAGGCTGCGCGAAGACGGCCGGCTCGACCAGGCCCGGGACCCAAACCTCCCGGACCAGTTTTTCCAGTTCAGCGACTACCTGCACGCCTTGGACACCCCGGACGGGCTTCAGCTACAAGAGTACGTCGAAGAGCTCGTGGAGCGGCCCCCGATCAAAGAGGTCTTGAAGGTTAGCTAGAAGCGAACCTCACGTACCGCACGGATTCGGTAGAGAAAGATCGGTCGGGCCTCTACCGACCGATCTTTCTCTACAGGGCTAACGCACTGGTTCTTCGACCTGTTCGGCGTTGGCGGCGAGGACCTTATCCACCAGGTTCGGCGGGACTTCCTCGTAGTGGCCGGGTTCGACGTGGAAGTTGGCCCGCCCGCCGGTGACGGACCGCAGGTCCCGGGCGTAGGTCAGCATCTCGGACTGCGGGACTTCGGCCTGGATGATCTGCCGCTCGTCGCGCTGGTCTACCCCCATCGGACGTCCGCGCCGGCCCGAGAGGTCGCCCATAATATCTCCAACCAGTTCCGTGGGCGCGAGCACCTCGACCTCCACAAACGGCTCCAACAACACCGGACTCGACTGCTCCATCGCGCTCTTGAACGCCAGCGAG
This sequence comes from Rubrobacteraceae bacterium, assembly GCA_049650095.1. Lineage (GTDB taxonomy): Bacteria > Actinomycetota > Rubrobacteria > Rubrobacterales > Rubrobacteraceae > SIRX01. Next base: position 29,635 of record JBARZM010000157.1, read on the forward strand.
CCGGCCACTTTGAACGCCATCTCCGAGGAGTCTACCGAGTGGAAGGAACCGTCGAAGAGCCGCACCTTTACGTCCACGACCGGGCAACCGGCTATGGGACCTTCCGCCATCGCCTCCCGGACGCCCTTCTCGACCGCCGGTATGAACTGACGGGGGATCGCGCCGCCCACGATCGCGTTCTCGAACTCGAAGCCCGAGCCTCGGGGCAGGGGTGAAACTTCTATCCGGCAGTCGCCGAACTGGCCCCGGCCGCCGGTCTGCTTTTTGTATCTCCCCTGCGCCTGGGCGGAGCCCGTGATCGTCTCCAGGAACGGGATCTTCGGCGCCCGCGCGACGACCTCGACCCCGTAGCGGCGCTCGATCCGCTCCAGCGCGAAGTCCACGTGCATCTGCGACAACCCGGAGAGAATGTCCTCCCCCGTGGCCTCGAAGCGTTCGAGGTTTAGCGATGGATCTTCGTCCACCACCCGCCTTATTGCATCAAAGACTTTCTCCTCTTCGCCCCGCGTACCAGCCCCCACCGCGAAGGACGTGGTAGATTCCGGAAGCTCGACCGTAGGGTAAGTCACGCGCTTCTCCGGTTTGCAAAGCGTGTCGAAGGTGTTGGTGTCTTTGAGTTTCGTGACGGCGATTATGTCGCCGGCCACGGCCTCGTCGGTCGACTCCCGGTCCTTGCCGAAAAGGTGCGCTATGCCGCCGAGCCGCTCCTGAGAACCCGTTCGCGGGTTGACGAGCGTCTCGTCCGACCGGCAGCGGCCGCCCGCGACCCGCAGCGCGCTAACCCGGCCGGCGAACGGGTCCACGTAGGTCTTGAAGACGTAAGCCGAGAAAGGCCCGTCCGGGTCGCAGACGGCCTCTTCGCCATCCTCGGAGATCCAACGCGTCACGTCGGCCGGACTCGGGGCGCTGCCGGCGATCACGTCCAGCACCCGGTCTACCCCGATCATCCGCTCCGCGCTGGCCGCCAGGACCGGAATTATGAGACCATCCGCAATGCCCCTTCGTATCCCCTCGAAGGCCTCTTCGGTAGTAAACTCTTCGCCCTCCAGATACTTCTCCAGCAACGTGTCGTCGCTCTCGGCGATTGCCTCGAAGAGCTGGACTTTGGCGGCGTTCGCCTCGTCCTCCATGCCCTCCGGTATCTCCGGGCTCTGCTCCCCGTCCACGAACGCTATGCCGCTCAGAAGTCCGTAGACGCCTTTGACCCCGTCCTCACCACCGATGGGCAGGTTTAGCGGCACTATGGCCCCGCCAAACCGCTCCCGGAGCCGGTCCACGACTCCCCCGAAGTCCGTCCGTTCCCGGTCCAGGTGGTTGACGACGACGATGTGCGGTATCTCTTCTTTCTCTCCCCGGCGCCAGACCCTCTCGGTGACGACCTGCACGGGGTCTTGGGCGTGGACCACCAGCACCGCGCAGTCCGCCGCCCGCTGGGCCACGAACGCGTCCGCGATAAAGCCTCCGTCCCCCGGCGTGTCGATCAGGTTGATCCGCCGCCCCTTCCACTCCAACGTGGAGACGCTCATCCCGAGCGTCATGCCATGCTCGACTTCTTCCTCGGAGTAGTCCAGGATACCTCCCAAACGGCCGCTACGCCCCGAAGCAAGCCCCAGCATCCCCTCCCCTAGAGATGTCTTTCCACTCCCGCGGTGCCCGATCAAGCATACATTACGAATTAACTCCGGCTCGATTGCCACGAGTGCCTCCTTTCTGAAGCCTATCCCCTCCCGCGCAACCCCACGCGGGATACTCAGCTTAACCTAGCGGAGCGTCCCGCGCACCATCTCGCATCTAAACTCTTCGGAGGTTGCCTACAAGGTGTTAGAATCGTCACGTAAGCGAGCTCGTTAACCTGTTGGAGGTTCAGGAGACCCGTGGGCGGCGTAGAGGGCGTATTTCCAAGGAGCGTCAAGGGACGAGTTTCCCGCGTCTCGTTGCTGTTTGCGTCTGTTCTGCCGCTGATCTACCTGGTCTGGGACTTGCTGCCCCGGCTAACGTCCCACGGAAACATCGAGTACGAGGTATCCGCGCTGGTGGCCCTCGGGACGGCGGGATGCCTGGGTCATTTGGCGGCCCGCGTCTACCAGGGTTCCGGCGGTCTATCACACCTGTGCTCGTTGCTGGGCGTCGTGCAGACGCCGGATACGCTTGCGCACACCGAAGCGACGTCCGGAAGCGCGGACTGGCCACTATTGGTCGCGCTTCTCTTCGGTCCCTTTCTCGTACTGCTCGCCGGTCTCGGAGGTTGGGTCTAGCGGACAGCCTCAGCGACTCGCTCTAGCGATTTGCTGAACCGTTACACGCCTCAAATCGAGATCGACTTCGAGGGACCCGTTCGGGTCTCTCGGCAAGGAGTAGGGCATGATCGAACTTCTAGGCAACTTGTTTGCCCCTCTCGTCGCCCTTCTGGGCGCGGGACTTCAATTCTTCCACGATTCGGGCCTCCCCTGGTGGCTCTCGATAGTTATGCTCACTATCGCCGTGCGGACGATGCTTTTCCCCTTTACCATCAAGCAAGCCCGAAACATGCGACAGTTGCAGGAGCTAAAACCCGAGCTGGACAAGCTCCAGGAAAAGCACGGTAAAGACCCAAAGAAACAGCAACAAGCCACGATGGAACTCTACTCGGAGCGCGACATCAACCCTCTAGGATGCGGCATACCGATGCTGGTGCAGATGCCCATTTTCCTCGGGCTCTTCTACACGATAAAGGACTTCGAGGGGGTCCAGGGCTTCGAAAGCGGCGGTCTCCTTTGGTTCCAAGACCTGACGACGGCCGATCCTTACTTTATTTTGCCCGTAATCTTCGTGCTAACCATGATGGCGGCGCAGGAGATCACGCTGAGGAACACGGCGCCCCAACAACGGCGCCTTATGCGGCTTCTGCCGCCAGTGTTTGGGATCTTCATGGCCTTCGGGGGCTTTCCGGCCGGGCTCTTCGTATACTGGATCGCGAGCAACGTAATAACTTTCGTCCAGAACATCCTTATCTACGGCCCTCTTGGTAGTGGTATCCGGGGGCGCGACGCTACCTGAAGTCTACCTGACGGTCTACCCGACGGACGGGCCTAACCCGGGAAGGAACGGTATGGTTTATCCTACGTGGTGTCTGTAGGGTAAGGTCAACCCCGCAAAGGAGACTCAATGGGCAAGAGCGGCGGAGGGAATAGCCCCCTCGATAGCGATCGCGGCGTCACCACCGTCGAAGAGCCGGTGGTGACGAGCATCGTTAGCGCCATAGTGCAGGAGGTCGAGAAAGTTCAGCCGTCCACCGGGGGAACGCGGGTGCCGGGCGACAGTTCGCCGACGGTCGGAGAGTTCCTCGGCGGCCTCGGCGGGGCCAACCGCGCCCGGGGCGTCTCCATCCAGATGGATGACCGGGAGGCTTCGGTGGACCTCACCCTGAACGTGCCTTACGGAGAGTCCATACCGGAAGTAACCCAGGCCGTGCGGGACGCCGTCGTGGATCGGGTAAAGAACCAGGCCGGCATCGAAGTTACGGACGTCAACATAACGGTCGGCGACATCTCTCTACCCGAGTAGCAGGCCGGGTCGATAAAAAGGAAAAGCCCTCCGGTAACCGGGGGACTTTTCCTTGATCGCTGCCGCTAAACGGCGCCAACCGTGGGCCGGCCTTTTAGGCGACCAGGATCATCGGGCTCTCCATGAGGCGCTTGACCTCGGCCATGTACTGGGCCCCCTCGGCGCCGTTGGCGATGCGGTGATCCGCCGAAAGCGTGAGCTTCATGGTGCTCACCGGCGTCATCTCACCGTCCTTTACCGTTACGCGCGGAATAATGCTGCTCACCGCGATGATGGCCGCCTGGGGCGGGTTGATAATCGCGGAGAAGCTCTCGACACCGAACATGCCCATGTTCGAGACGGTGATGGTGCCGCCCTGATACTCCTCGGGCTTCAAGCCGCCCTCTCGGGCCCGCTTGGCGAGGTCCTTGGAAGCGGCGGAGATGGCGGATAGAGTCTTGTTGGCGGTATCCTTTATGACCGGGGTTATGAGGCCCGCTTCGAGGGCGACGGCCATCGCCATGTTCACCGTCTCGTGAAGCTCGATGCCGTCGCTCGTCCAGAGGGCGTTCATCTTTGGATACTCCTTGACGGCCAGGGCGCAAGCCTTCATGACGAAGTCGTTCACGGAAATCTTGACGCCCTGCTCTTCGAGCTGCTCGTTGATCTGCTTGCGGAGCGCCATTAGGTCGTCTACCTCGACCTCTACGGTGGCGTAGAAGTGCGGGACGGTCTGCTTGGCCGTCGTCATCCGCTCGGCGATGACGCTCTGCATCCGGGTCATCTCCATGATCTCCGCGCCCTCTACCCCGGTCGCCGCCGGGGCCTGCGCCTGCTGCGGAGCCTGCGAAGCAGCAGGCTGCTCGGCAGTGCCATTCTCTTCGGCTCCACCGGCTTCTTCCGCTTGGCCGTCAGACTCGCCACCGGCCTGGGCGTCGCCGCGCTCCATTGCGGCCCGCACGTCCCGCTCGACGATTCGGCCCTGGGGCCCGGAGCCGTCTATCTTTCCGAGGTCGAGGTCGTTCTCCTGGGCCAAGCGTTTTACTATCGGCGACGCCCGGAAGTTGCCGCTCGCCTGGCCGTTTGCCTGCGGAGCCCCGCCGGAACCTCCGCCGCCTTCGGCTTCTGCCTCTTCCTCGGACTCTTCGTCTTCGGTCTCAGTCGCGGTGGCTTGGCCGCCGCCACCCCCGTCTTCGCTACCTTCCTCGGCTTCGGCCTCTTCCTGGCCGCCACTTTGTTGTTCGGGCGCCTCTTCGCCCTCGCCCTGGATAAAGGCTATGGCGTCGCCCACGGGAACGTCCGCGCCCTCTTCGGCGAGGATCTGGGCCAGCGTGCCGGAGTCCTCGGCTTCGAGCTCCATCGAGACTTTGTCGGTCTCGATCTCGGCTATCGCGTCACCCTCCTCGACCTCATCCCCCTCGCTCTTGAGCCACTGGAGGATGGTCCCCTCTTCCATCGCGTCGCCCATTTTGGGCATGATCACTTCGGGCATTCTTACTTCTCCTCTATGTAAAGCGACCGGCGGGCGGCGTTTGTTACCTGATCCTCACTCGGGAAACCCGCGACCTCCAAATTCCTCGCGTACGGCGCCGGGACCTCGGCCCCGCTGACCCGTATCACCGGGGCGTCCAGGTAGTCGAAGGCTCTGTCCTGGATGATGGCCGCGACCTCGCTCGCCACCCCGAACCACCGCCACTGCTCCTGTACCGCCACGGCCCGGTGGGTCTTCTCTACCGACTCGACGATCGTGTCCTCGTCGAACGGCCGGATCGAACGCAGGTCTATGACCTCGGCGCTCACGCCGTCCTCTTCTTCGAGGGTCTCGGCCGCCCGGAGGCACAGGTTCACCTGCCGCCCGTAGGCGATTAGGGTTACGTCGTCGCCTTCACGGGCTATGCGGGCCTTGCCGAACGGCACGGCGTTGTCGCCTTCTTCGACCTCGCCCTTCGTGCCGTAAAGGGCGCCGGCTTCGAGGAAAATCACCGGGTTGTCGTCCCGGACGGCGGTGATCATCATCCCCTTCGCGTCGTTTGGCGTTACGGGCGAAACGACCTTCAAACCTGGGAAGTGACCGTACATGTTCTCCAAGGAGTGGGTGTGCTGCGCGCTAAGCTGCACGCCGCCGCCGTTGGGGCCACGGATAACCAGCGGGACCTTCACCTGGCCGCCGGAAAAGTAGCGGACCTTTGCGGCGTTCTGGATGATCTGGTCCGCCGCCAAAAACGAGAAGTTCCAGGTCATCATCTCCACGATGGGCCTCATGCCTAGCATCGCCATGCCTATCGCCGCCCCGGTGAAACCACCCTCGCTTATCGGGGTGTCCATCACCCGCTGCGGGCCCCACTCGTCTATGAGGCCGTCGGTTATTAGGTGTGTACCGCCGTAGACGCCGATGTCCTCGCCCATGAGGACGACGCTCTCGTCGTTCTCCATTTCATGGACCATGCCCTCCCGTAGGGCTTCGCGGTAAGTCTTCTCTTCCGCCATAGCTTCGCTACTCCTCCCCCATGTACTCGTCTTCGCCGGAGTAGACGTCGGTGTAGAGCTCCTCGATGGCCGGCTCTTCGCTCTCGTCGGCGAACTGAACCGCCTCGTCTATCTGCTCTTTGTACTCGTCTTTGATCTCCTGCAGCCCGTCCTCGTCTATCGTTTCGGAGTCGATCAACTTCTGCTCCAGAAGCCCGATCGGGTCCCGCTGACGCCACTCTTTTACTTCTTCTTTGTCGCGGTACTTCTCCATGAAGTCGGCCGCTCCATGTGGAGCCGTCCGGTAGGTCAGCGCCTCGACGGCGTAGGGTTTGCCGGACTCGCGGACCTGCTCCGTCACCCGTTCGGCGACCTCCAGAACAGCCTCGACGTCCATGCCGTCGACCTTTTCGTTCTCGATACCGTAGGCGTCGAACTTGGCGGCGAGGTCCGTCATGGCCGTCGTCCGCTCAACGCTGGTTCCCATACCGTACTGGTTGTTCTCGACAATGAACACCACGGGGCACAGGCCGTCTTTGCCCCAGAGCCCGGCCAGGTTCGCCGCCTCGTGGAAGGCGCCCTGGCTCATCGAGCCGTCACCGAGGTAGAGTTGGGTTATGTGCTCCGTGTCCTGGTAGCGCTGGGCGTATGCCATCCCGACACCGAGCGGTATGTGACCGCCGACGATGCCGTAGCCGCCCATCATCCCGTTCTCCACGTCGAAGAGGTGCATCGAGCCGCCCTTGCCCTTGACTAGGCCGGTGCCCTTGCCGTAGAGCTCGGCCATGACCTCTTTCGGGTCGCTGCCGAGGAGCAAAGCGTGGGGATGGTCCCGGTAGGCGGTTATTACCCGGTCGCCCTCCTTAAAGGAATCCAGGAAGCCTACGGCGACAGCCTCTTCCCCGATATATACGTGGAGGTAGCCGCCGATCTTACCCTTCCGGAAACCTTTCTGGCACGCCTCCTCGAAAGTGCGTACCAGCACCATGTTGCGGTAGAGATCCACCAGACGGTCGGTGCTCGTGGCTACCGAACCCTCTGAACTTTCTTCCCTAGCCTCTACCTCTCCGTTCCCGGAGTTTTCGTTCTCGGCACTCATGGAATCACCCCTTCCCTCTTGCAGATACGACCCTGCAAACAGAATAACAGACTTGAACACTCCATAGATAAACCTTATTGCCCGCATCGACCATTTCCATAACCCAATTTTACTCCTTCAACCAACGTCGCAACTCCCGAAAAGCCCGCGCCCGGTGAGAGTCGGCGTTCTTGTCGGCGCCCATCTGCGCGTAAGTCAACGGCGACCCATCCGGGACGAAGATAGGGTCCCACCCGAAGCCGTTCTCACCGCGCGGTCCCGAGGCTATGGCGCCGGACGCCTCGCCCATAAAGACCCGCACTTTTTCCAGTGACGGCCCCTCGGCCACGGCAACGGCGCACACGGCCCGGGCGGAGCGGTCCGTCTCCGGCGACATCATTCCCAGAAGTCCCTCGTTGCCGACGGACTGCATAAACCACTTCGTCAACGCCCCCGGCAATCCATTCCAGGCCTCGACCACGAGCCCCGAGTCCTCGACGATGACCGGGTATTCCGGGTGGCCGAGCGTCTCGTAGGCGGCCCGAACCTTCGCTTCGGCGACCTCGGATACGTTCAGGGCTTGGACCTCCGGCACCTCGGGCGCGGCCCCTTCCAGTTCCACGCCCAGTATCTCCGTCGCCTCCCGGCGTTTGTGCTCGTTAGAGGTGACGAAGATGGCTTTCATGGCGGCAGTCTACAACCATTACACCCTTTGTGGTAGAGTCGCGTCCACTATGCAGAACTTCGAGGAGAAAGGCTTCCCGTGCCACTCGTAGACCTCGACCGCTTCGACTTCCTCTACGCCAACCGCGTGAAAGGTATGAAGACCGCCGTGACCCGTGACCTAATGGCGACGCTTTCGCGGCCCGGCATCATCTCGCTCGCCGGCGGCTTCCCGGACACCCGCCTCTTCGGCGAGGAGGCGTTCCGGGAGATCTCCCAGAACATCGCCGCCGACTCCGCCCAGGCGCTCCAGTACGGCCCGACGGCCGGCCTCGAAGCTATAAAAGACGTCATAGTGGACGTGATGTCCGCCGAGGGCATCGAAGCCAGCCAGGAGGAAGTTTTTACTACCACCGGGGCCCAGCAGGGCCTGGATCTCGTGGCGAAAGTCTTTCTGGACGAAGGCGACGCAATCCTCTGCGAGGGACCGACTTACGCGGGAGCCCTGAACGCCTTTGCCGCGTACCGGCCCCGCATCCTCCACATCCCGATGGACCGGGCGGGCATGATACCGTCAGCGGCCCGTGAAGGACTCAAAAGGGCCCGCAAGCAGGGCATCCGGGTCAAGTTCATCTACACCGTGCCGAACTTCCAGAACCCCGCCGGGGTAACCATGAACGCCGGGCGGCGACGGGAGCTGCTCCAGATAGCCCGCGAGTACGACCTCATTATCATCGAAGACAACCCCTACGGGATGCTCCGCTTCGAGGGCGAACCACTACCAACCCTCTCGCAGATCGAGAAAGAGGATGCGGGCGGGGTTGACCGGGTGGTGTATCTGGGGACGTTCTCCAAGATATTCGCGCCGGGCGTCCGGCTCGGGTGGGTCCACGCCCAGCCGGGGATACTGCACAAGATCAACGTCGGCAAGCAGGGCGCCGACCTCTGCTCCTCGAACCTTTCGCAGATGATGATCTCCTCCTACTTCCAACACGCCGACTGGCGCGGCTACGTGAAGCGCATCACCGAGGTCTACCGCGAACGCCGCAACGCGATGCTGGACGCCATGGCGGAGTTCATGCCGAAGGAGGTCCACTGGACCCACCCGGAGGGCGGCCTGTTCGTGTGGGCGACGATGCCTTCCTACCTGGACGCGACGAACATGCTGCCCCGGGCGATATCACGCAACGTGGCCTACGTGCCGGGCGAGGGTTTCTACGCCGGCGGCGAGGGAAAAAACTGCATGCGGCTCAACTTCTCTTTCGTCGAGCCCGAGAAGATCCGACGCGGCATAGAGCTTCTCGCGGAGGTCATAAGGGACCACATGGAACTCCGCAGCGACCTGGAACGCGGCTCACGCCAGGGCTCGCAGCACGGCGCCCGCAAAGGCTCCACCATCGGCACGGACCGCTAGAGGAACATGGCCCGGATCTCGGTACTCCACGGTGGGACTTCCATGGAACGGGACGTATCTTTCGTCACCGGTCGCCGGGTGCAGCACGCCCTCGAACGTCTCGGCCACGAGGTACATCCCCTGGACATCGAACCCTCGACCACCGACACGCTTGTCGAGCTTGCCCCCGACGCGGTCTTTGTCGCGCTTCACGGCCCCGGTGGCGAGGACGGAACCGTCCAGGCGCTGCTGGAGACGCTGGGCATCCCCTACACCGGTAGCGGGCCACTGTCTTCGATCCGCTGCATGGACAAGGACTACGCCAAACGGGCGCTCCGGGGCGCCGGCATCCAGACGCCGGCCTTTCGCACCTTTCTCCGGCGGGCGGTGAATGACATGGGGGCCGCCTCCGCCCTGGGCACCGCGGCGGACTCTTTGGGATATCCGCTGGTAGTAAAGCCGGCCCGGGAAGGTTCGGGGTTCGGACTCTCGCGGGTGGAGGATCCCGACGGCCTGCTGGAAGCCCTGTACGAAGCGTTCGGCTACGACGCGAAGATACTGCTGGAACGGTGGGCGGAAGGCCCGGAGATATCCGCGTCGATCCTGGAGCCGGCCGGTGAGGAGCCTAGAGTCCTCGGGCTCGTGGAGATACGGCCCCGTGACGGAGCCTACAACTTCGAGGCGAAGTACACCCCCGGCGCGACGGACTTCGCCATACCGGCCGAAATATCCTCCGAAGCCGCCGCCCGGGTACGGGAGACCGCCCTCACGGCCTACGATACTTTGGGCTGTACGGGCTACGCCCGCGTCGACATGATCCTCGAAGCCGGCGAGCCGCAAGTCCTGGACGTAAAGACCATTCCGGGCTTTACCGAGACTTCCACCTTCCCCCTCGCCGCCGAAGCCGCCGGCATCGGCTTCGAAGAATTGGTCGAGACGATCCTGGACGCCGCGCTCCAGACCGACGCCGCCGCGAAGCTCTAACGTCCCGCCAGCGTCCCGCCGGCAAGCTTCGCGGGTACACTAACTTCGTGGATAAAAACCTCGAAGCCCTGCTCTCCGTCCCGCTTCTCTCGGGACCCCTGATCTCCCCGGATGGCTCCTGGGCCGCGTGGAGCTGGTCCCGCCTGGGTCCCGCAACCGACGTATACTTGGCGCCGACGGACGGCTCGCTCCCACCGTCCCAACTCACCGACACCCCGGACAATACCAAAGTCGTCTCCTGGACCCCGGAGAGCGACGCCGTAATCGTCGGCCAGGACCACGAGGGCAACGAGCGGACGCAACTCTTCCGCGTAAAGCTAGACAAACCGGGCAGCCTGGAGCCGCTAACCGGGGCTTCGCCAAACTTCTACATCCGGGGCGGACACCTGCACCCAAACAGCCGGTGGCTCGTATACGCGGCGAACCTCGACCCCGAAACGGGGGAAGAAACCGGGGCATCCCGGGTTATACGCCACGACCTTTATACCGGAGAGCGTCTAGTCCTCGCCAGCCCCGGGAGGGCCAACTTCCACCGTCCACTACTAAACGTCCCCGGCAGCCAAGTCTTGTACCTCCGAAGCGACCTCCATCCGGCGGGCCTGCAAGCCTGGCTCGTGGATATAGATGGACAGACGGACCGAGAGATCCTCAACCTCGGCCCGGACACGAAGGTCTACGCATCGTGGGCCGACCCGCACCGGGTGCTTTTCCTGGCCGAATCGGAGTCCCACCGCCGGTTGGGGCTTCTCGACATCCGGGACGACTCCACCCGGTGGCTCCTGGACGAGCCGGGCCGCGACCCGGAGTACGCCTTCGCGCCCCCGAACGGAGGGCCGGTGGTGGTCGTCGAAACCGAAGACTCGAACGTAAAAGCCTCGTTGCTGGACGTAGACGCCGGCGCCGAGTCGAGGCCGCCGGGCCTGCCGGGCAACCTGGTCCCACTGTCGCCCACGGAAGACGGGGCCTGGATAGGCTTCCATTACAGTGCCCAAAACCCGCCGGACCTCCTCCGCGTGGGCCCCGGCGGAACTTCCAGCCTTACCGGGCTTTGGGACCGTACTTCCCTGACCCCGGATTCTCTCGTTCCGGCGGAAGACTTCCGATGGACGGCGGACGACGGCCTGGAGATACAAGGATGGCTGTACCGGACGCCGGCGCCGAGAGCGGGGACGATCTTACTGGTTCACGGCGGCCCCACGAGCCACAGCGAAGATCGGTTCAACGCCCAGGCGCAATACCTGACGTCCCAAGGTTTCAACGTTCTCGCGCCGAACTACCGGGGCAGCACCGGCTTCGGGATCGCCTTCCAGGAATCCATAAAATCTGACGGATGGGGTGGCCGGGAACAAGACGACATCCGGGCCGGCATCGAAGCGCTCATCGATCGCGGCTTCGCCGAACCGTACAAGGTCGGTGTTACCGGCACTTCTTACGGGGGCTACTCGGCGTGGTGCGCCGTCACCCGCTACCCTAGAAGTCTAGTTGCAGCCGTCGCCCCCGTCTGCGGCATGACCGACCTGGTCGTGGACTACTACTCGACCCGCCCGGACCTCCGACCCTACAGCCAAGAGATGATGGGCGGCTCCCCGGACGAAGCCCCGGCCCGCTACCACGAACGATCCCCGATCCACTTCGTGGAAAACATCGAAGGCGAAATCCTGATCGTGCAAGGCCTCAAAGACCCGAACGTGACACCCGAGAACGTCGATGCCATGGTCAAAGTGTTAGAACAAAATAACGTTGCCTACGAGCTTCTGACTTTCGCGGACGAGGGGCACGGCATCTCCCGGCCGGCGAACCTCGCGGTTCTTTACCCGCGGCTTGCGGAGTTTTTCGGGCGCGCTTTCCGCCGGCCGGTTTAGCTGTTTTGGGATTGGACGTTGCCGGTCACTCGTAGCACCAGGATAGCCACGTCGTCGGTGGGTTTGCCTTCCTTGTGGTTCAGGACGGCCTTTCGTATCCGCCCTGCCGCGGCCGGGGCGTCGAGGTTCGCGCAGGAGCCGAGTAGGGATTTCAGGCGTTCTTCGCCGAAGAAAGTTCCGTCCGAGGAGCGGGCTTCTATCACGCCGTCCGTGTAGAGCGCCAGTAAGTCTCCCGGCAGTAGGTGTGTGGCGTAGTCTTCCAGGTCTAGCTCCTGAAAGACGCCGATAGCTTTGCCGGGCTCGCCGATCTCCTCCACGGAGCCCTCGCGCAGCAGGAGCGGCGGCGGGTGTCCGGCACGGGCCAGGGTTAGTTTTACCCGGTATTCGGGGGCTTCTTCCGGCTCCAGGCGGGCGCAGACGGCGGTACAGAACTGGGCGCCGGTATCGTGCCGGACCATCGCTTCGTTGAGGGCGGCGAACATGGCGGAGGGTAGATCTCCTTGAAAAGCGACCGCGCGCAGGGTGTACATGGTCAGTGCCGTGACCGCCGCCGCGCGGGCTCCTTTGCCGCTAACGTCCCCCAGGATACAGAGCCACCCATCGTAGTTCGTGTCGATAAGATCATAAAAGTCCCCGCCGACCTCGGTGTCTTCTCCGGCCGAGAGGTACTCCACGCCGACCTCGACGCCGGGTATCTCCGGCAAACTACGGGGGAGTAGGCCGCGCTGCAGGGTACGGGTGACGTAGCTGTGTTCCCGGTAGAGACGGGCGTTCTCCAGGGCCAGGGCGCACCGGTGGGCAAGGCCGGCGGCTAGCGAAAGGTCATCGGAGTCGTAGAGGCTTTTCGGGTTCGAGGATACGAGCAGGAGCACACCCAAAGTATGTCCCCCGGCGTAGAGCGGCACGCCCATGCAGGAGCGAGGGTCCAGCCGGCGCAGTAGCTCCACGCTCTGAGGGTCGTGAGACAATTCTTCCGGGGAGGCCGCCGATACGTGAGAGAGCAGCATCGGACGGCCGGTGTCCAGCACCTTGGCCACCGGACCGGGGACCTCGCCGCCCGGGCTCCGGTTCCCCAAATCCTCCAGCACGCTTTCTTTGTCGGGGTCCGCGTGGGCGTGGGCCGTCAGGACGGAGACGCCATCCTCCACGATGTACAACAGGCACCAGTCCGCCATACCCGGCACGAAGAGGTTCGTGATCCTCTGCAGCGTTCCTTCGTAATCCAGGGACGAGGAGAGCAGCCGGCTCGCGGCCTCCACGAGGGCCATGAGCCGCCGCGAACGCTCGGCCTCCCGACGGGCCTGGCGTTCCCGCTCCAGGAGGCGATTCTCTTCCTCTTCGGCCCGGTACCGGTCGGTGATGTCGTTTTGCACGCCCACGAAGCTCACCAATCGCCCGTCTTCTCCGTACACGGGTGAAACGTAGAGTTCGTTCCAAAACTGGGTCCCGTCCTTGCGGTAGTTCTTTAGCACCGCCCGGTACTCTCGTCCCTCGCTTACGGCGCTTCGCAGGCCTTCCAGGACCGGCTGATCCCGGTCCCCTCCTTGCAGGAACCGGCAGTTGCGCCCCAAGACTTCCTCTTGAGAGTAGCCGGTAATGCGCGTGAATGCGGGGTTGGTATAGACGATCGGTGTATCGGGCAGGTTTGGATCCGCGATGGTCACGCCGTTCGAGCTGGCCTCCACGGCGCTTTCGAGCAGCCGTTGGAAATCCCGGGGCGCTTTGCCTGGGTCGTGCGGATTCGACAGCGTTTCTTTCACGACCGTATCTTACAGGTCCGGCTGGCCGGTATGCCAGGCATCCGCGCGGAGTATCCGGTGGCAGGTGGGCAAATCCCGCCAAGAATAGGTTAAAATCAGCCGTCCACGGGTATGTTAGAGTGGGTTGGAAGAAGCTACGAAAGGAGAGCCTGCGATGGCTTACGAACTACCGGATCTACCATACGGTTACAACGAGCTCGAACCGGTGATAGATGAAGAGACGATGCATCTTCACCATGAGAAACATCACAACACCTACGTCACGAACCTAAACGCGGCCCTGGAGCAACACCCGGAAGCCGACAAGGATTCCATAGAAGAGCTTATAGCCAACCTGGACGATGTCCCGGAGGACATCCGGCGGGCGGTCCGCAACAACGGCGGCGGCCACGCCAACCACTCCATGTTCTGGCAGATCATGGGCCCGACCGGCCAGGGCGGCGGGGATCCGACCGGAGACCTCGCGGGCGCCATAGATTCGGCCTTCGGCTCTTTCGAGTCGTTCAAAGAGCAATTTGCCGCGGCGGCGGCGCCGGGCTCGGTCTTCGGCAGCGGCTGGGCGTGGTTGATCTCCAGCCCCACCGGCTCGGTATCGATAGACACCACCCCGAACCAGGACTCCCCGATAATGGAGGGCAAGCTTCCCATCATAGGACTGGACTGCTGGGAACACGCCTACTACCTGAACTACCAGAACCGGCGTCCCGAGTACATAGATAACTGGTGGCAGGTCGTGAACTGGGACGAGGCCGAGCGCCGCTACCAGGCCGCGAAGTCCTCGTAGAACTCCAGATACCTCGAACCCGCCACACTCCGCCGCCTCCGGTATCCTACCGGGGGCGGTTTTCTCGTGGGGGCTACCCTAGCTATAGCTAGGGCACTATGCGCGTCGTGGAGCCGGGACCGGGTGTGCCCGTGGGCTGTGTATTACCGGAGTTCTCTTGCGCCGTGCTCGCGGAAGGGTAAGAATGTCGTTGCGAAACGTTCTGAAGATCGGGAGCTATTCCATCCTGTTCGGGTAAGATCAATCGTACAGAATCGCCCGGCAAGCAGCTATTCACGACCGGATACGGAGGAACTTCATAGTGCGTCTAGTAATAATAGGCGGGGTTGCGGCGGGAACGAAAGCCGCCTCGCGGGCCCGCCGGGTAGACGGGGCGGCGGAGATTACGATCTACCAGGAGGAACCAGACGTATCCATAAGCGAGTGCGGCCTGCCGTACGCCCTCTCCGGCAAGCTAGAAAGCCGGGAAAACCTCATCTCCCGTACCCCGGAGGACTTCGCGGACAAAGACATACACGCGCTCACCCGCCACCGGGTAGAGAAGATCGACCACGCAAACCGAAAGCTCTCGGTAAAGAACCTGAAGACCGGAGAAGAGTTCGAAGACGACTACGACCGGCTGATAATAGCGACCGGCGCACAGGCGGTAATGCCGCCCATAACGGGCGCGGATCTCGACGGGGTCTTCGGGCTGAGGTTCCTAACAGACCTCGACCGGATACTTGGTTACATGCAAAAGCACGAGCCAAAAAAGGCGGTCGTGGTCGGCGGGGGCTACATCGGCCTGGAAGTCGCCGAGAATTTGGCCGAATCCGGAATAGAAGTCTCCCTCGTCGAGACCGCGGATCAAGTCGCCATAGCCTACGGTCGGGAGGTGGCAGACCGGGTATGCGCCCACTTGACCGAGAAGGGCGTGAACCTCTACGCTGGAAACGAGGTCGAGGAGTTTACCGGTGAAAGCCGGGTTCGGGGCGTCAGGTTCGGAGACGAAGAAGTAGAGACAGACCTGGTGGTCGTTGGCGTCGGAATAAAACCCAGCGTGGCGTTGGCCGGAGAGTCCGGGGTCGAGATCGGTCTTACCGGGGCGATCCGCGTGGACGAGAACATGAAGACGAACCTACCGGACGTGTGGGCCGCCGGGGACTGCGTCCAGACGACCAACCTGGCGAGTGGCAAGCCTACTTGGGTCCCACTCGGCGACACGGCCAACCAGATGGGCCGCGTCGCGGGCACCAACGCCGCCACCGGAGAAGACACGCTGAGTTTTCCGGGCGTCCTGGGCACCGGCATCTTCAAGGTCTTCGATCTTGGCGTCGGCAAGACCGGCCTCTCAGAGAAAGAAGCGGAGGACGCCGGCTTCGAGGTAGTGGGCGCCGGCATCGAATCGAACGACCGGGCCGGATACTATCCGGGCGCGGACAAAGCGTTTCTGAAGCTGATCGCCGAGAAAACCACCGGCCGCCTTCTGGGCGCGGAATGCGCCGGCTCCGGGGCGGATAAACTCGTGGACGTGTGCGCCACCGCCATCTGGGGCAGGCTCTCAGTCCAGGAACTCATCAACATAGACCTGGCCTACTCCCCGCCGTTCAGCCCCACCCTGAGCCCGGTTATACAGGCCGCCACCGTACTTTCGGGAGAGCTGGCCCCCGGCTAGCCGGGGGCCAGCCAACTTTCATCGCCACCCGAGCGTCGCCAGCTCCAGTTTCTCGGCCTCTTCCCCGGTCATCTCCCACCCGAGGGCCCCGGCGTTCTGGCGGGCCTGGCGCCCGTTTTTGGCGCCGGGAATTGGGAGGGTGTTCCGCCGAACCGCGAGCCAGTTGAGGGCCACCTGGGCGGGCTCTTTGTCGTGGGCCTCCCCGATCTCGCGCAGGATGTTGACCACCGGCTCTATTTTCTTTAGGTTCTTTTCACCAAAACTCTTTCCAAAGCGCCGCACGAGGCCGGAAGGCTTGTCTCCCGGAGAGTACTTGCCGGTTAGCAAACCCTGGGCGATCGGGCTGTAGGGAATTAGCGTCACACCCAAGTCGCGGCAGGCGTCGAGGACGCCGTTTGTCTCCGGGGCCCGTTTGAACAGGCTGTACTCGACCTGGTTGGAGGCGAGCTTTATGCCGTGGGAGGCGAGCCGGTCGTGCGCCCGTTTCATCTGGCTCACGTTGTAGTTGCTGACCCCGACGTGCCGGACCTTACCCTCCTTCACCGCCTCGGCCAGCGCGTCCATAAGACTCTCTATCCTGAAGATCGGGTTCGGGAAGTGGACCTGGTAGAGGTCAACCGTCACGACGCCGAGCCGCACCAAACTCTTGTCCAGGGCATCCAGCAGCGCGCGGGC
>JBARZM010000158.1:0-7541 GCA_049650095.1 Rubrobacteraceae bacterium
ATTGGGGACCTCGAGACGCCGATCTCGGCCGTGCTCAAGTTCGCCGACGAGCAGAACGTGTTTCTTCTGGAGAGCGCGGAGGCCGCCGAGCGGTTCGGCCGATACTCTTTTCTGGGTTTTGATCCCAAAAGGACGCTCTCGTACCGGAACGGGATCTACACTGTGGTGGACGCCGACGGGGTGCGGGAAATCCCCGCCAAGGACCCTTTCCGGGGATTGGCGGAGATCCTGGGCAAGAAGAGCGTCGCCCCGCTGCCGAACCTCCCAGCGTTCGTCGGCGGGGCGGTGGGGTCCTTCTCCTACGACGCAGTGCGGTACCTCGAACGGCTGCCGGATGCGCCGCCCGACGACCTGGACGTACCGGAAGCGTACTTCGCCGTCACCGACACGCTCGTCGTCTTCGACCATCTAAGGCATAAAGTGCTCGTGATCTCCCTGGTAGACGCGGCCCGCTTGCGGGACGTGGAAGGAGAAGGTTTCACGGCGGCTTACCGGCGGGCGGCGGACGACATCCGGCGGGTCACGGAGCGGCTCTCGGCCCCGCTCGCGCGCCAGGGCTCACCCCACGTGCAATCCCGGGAGATCGAGGTCTCGTCCAACTTCACCCGGACGGGCTATGAGGAGGCCGTGGAGGCCGCGAAAGAGTACATCCGGGCAGGAGACGCTTTCCAGGTCGTGCCGTCGCAGCGGTTTCAGTCGGAAGTTGGAGACCTGGATCCACTACTACTTTACCGGGGCCTTCGCACGGTCAACCCGTCGCCGTACATGACCTATCTCAAGCTGGGGGATCTCACGCTCGTCGGGGCTTCGCCGGAGCCGCTGGTACGGGTAGAAGGAAGACAAGTCATGACGCGCCCCGTCGCCGGGACCAGGAAACGCGGCGCGGACGCCGAGGAAGACGCGTCGCTGGCCGAAGAGTTGCTCGCGGACGCCAAAGAGCGGGCCGAACACGTAATGCTCGTGGACCTCGGGCGGAACGACCTGGGACGCGTTAGCGAGGTTGGTAGCGTAGAGCTTGCGAACTTCATGGAGATCGAACGCTACTCCCACGTAATGCACATCGTCTCGACCGTCGAGGGGCGCCTTCGGGATGACCTCACGGCCCTCGACGCGCTGGCGGCGGCTTTCCCCGCCGGCACGGTCTCCGGGGCGCCGAAGGTTCGGGCGATGGAGATCATAGACGAACTAGAACCTACCCGACGCGGCCCGTACGCCGGCGCGACCGGCTACTACGGGATAGACGGTCGCCTTGATACCTGCATCACGCTCCGTACCGCCCTACTCAAAGGTGGGATGGCTTATTTCCAGGCCGGCGGCGGCGTCGTGGCGGATTCGGTGCCTTCGTTGGAATACGAGGAGAGCCGTAACAAGGCGGGCGCGATCCTAAGCGCCCTGGAAGTCGCCCGTAGCCGGGGAATGTGGCTTTAGAGTAAACTTTCCGGGATGGCGATTCGTAGACGAAATAAGGTAAGACAAAAACGGGGACATCTGGGGGTTTGGGACCCGACCGGCGGCGAGAGCCGGGAGGGAAGCGGCCTGCCGGTCGAGTACGGGCAGGAGGAGATCCGGATCCTCGCCGCCCTGGAAGACGGGCAGGTGGGGAAGATCGCCCCCGAGGAGTTAGAGGTGGTCCTGGATGAGCCCGGCACGACGCTCTGGATAGACCTTATGCGGCCGGGCCACAGCTCCCGCAAGATCCTGGAGGACGTCCTACAGCTCAACCCTCTCACGGTCGAAGATTGCCTCTCGCCGCTCAGGATGCCCAAGATGGACGTGTTCCCCGAAAACGCCTTCGTGGCGGCGTTCGCCGCCCGGTTGGCGGGCGAGCCCTGGAGGCAGCTTCGGGCGATCGAGGTTGATCTCGTGGTCGGGGGCAACTACCTGGTTACCGTGCGGGATACACCGGTGCCGGAAGTTTCGGAGCGTCTGGAGCGCAAGATTCGGGACGGGGTGGCCGATGAAGACGTTAGCACCGGTGGAATGCTCGCCTACGAGGCGATGGACGCGCTGGTGGACGGCCATCTCCCGGTTCTCGTCGGGGCCGCGAGCGCGGCGGAAGACCTGGAAGAATCCCTGGACCCGGGAAACGAGCGGGCCTCCGCAAACGCGCTGGAGAACTTGATCTCCCTCCGCCGGGACCTCCAGGCTTTCCGGCGGCTGGCGGTGGCGCAGCAAGAATCTCTCCGGCGGCTGGGCCGGGTCTCCCCGGGCCTTCGCGTCTACCTCTCGGACGCCTCGGACAACCAACGGGAGGCCGTGGATATGGTCGAGGCCAGCCGGGATTACGTGGAGGGCGCCATAGAGGCGTACCGGATGCGCCGCGACGAACGTTCCGAGCTCGGCATTCGTCGCCTCACCGTGCTCGCCGCCGTGCTCGGGCCGCTTACCGTGCTCGCCGGCTGGTACGGGATGAACTTCAGCTACCTGCCGGGCGCGGAGTCGGTCCTGGCTTTCTGGCTCTTTATCCTGGTTCAGGTGGCGTTCGTGGTTGGCGCGATATGGTATCTGCGCCGTCGCGGGCTCTTCTAGATCCAGGATAAAAACCCGCCTTTGGGCTATACTTTCCGCCATGTTAGGGGTGCTTTTGGTGATCTCGGGTTACGTCCTGGGCTCCGTTCCGACGGGGCTTCTCGTCGGGATGCTGGCCGGCGTGGACGTGCGGAAAGTCGGCAGCGGGAATATCGGCACGGCGAACGTCCTGCGGGGCGTCGGGAAATGGGCGGCCGTCGCGACGTTGGCCGGAGACATGCTGAAAGGCGTGATCCCGGTGGTCCTGGCCCGGCTTTTGACGGATAACACCTGGATAATCGCGGCCGTCGCGCTGGCGGCCGTCGCGGGACATTGCTGGCCGGTCTTCCTGCGTTTCAAAGGCGGCAAGGGCGTGGCGACCGGCTCGGGAACGGCCGTCGGTCTCGCCCCGGTCTTGGGCCTGGGGCTCTTCGCTTTCTGGTGGGTCGTGGTGCTCGTGAGCCGGTACACTTCCCTGGGCGCCATAGCGGTAATGGCCGTCAGCCCGGTGGTGTTTCTGCTCGCCGGACAACCGCTGCCCTACGTCCTCTACACGGTGATCGGGGGCTCGCTGGTCCTGTGGCGGCACCGGGAGAACGCGCGGGCCCTTATAAAAGGTACGGAACGGAAAGTAGGACAGAGAAGTTGAGGAACTATGCCTGACGGACTCCGCGAAGCCTACCGGGGGAAGAAGGTCCTCCTGACCGGCGGTACCGGGTTTCTCGGGATGGCCCTGGTCGAGAAGATGCTGCGTGCCCTGCCGGACCTGGGACGTCTATACCTCGTGGTCCGGGCCTCCCGGGACAAGGGCGCCGCAGAACGCCTGGAGAAAGACGTACTCGGCTCCGCCGCTTTCAGGAACCTCCGCGCGAGCCTCGGCGATGGCTTCGAGGAACGCGTCTCGGAGAAGGTGCGGGTGCTGGAGGGAGACGTACACGCCCCGGCCCTCGGCCTCGGAGAAGAAGACCTCGCCGAGCTTTCGCGGGAAGTCGACGTGGTCATGCACTCCGCCGCCTCGGTAGTTTTCGACGCGCCGCTGGACGCGGCGGTCGACTCGAACGTCCGGGGGACGCTCGGCCTTTTGAAGCTGGCCCGCGATTGGGAGAAAAAGCCGCTATTCATGCACATCTCGACGGCTTACGTCTCCGGCGTGCAGGAGGGACTGGTACGCGAAAAGCCGCCGGGTAGCAAGACCCCCAACGGCGCGACGCTTGACCCGGAGGAAGAGGTTCGCAACCTGGACGGTATCGTTGCCGGGGTAGGGCTGGACTCACGGGAGAAGGCTCTGACGAGCCATTTTAGGACCGAGGCCCGGCAAGAGCTCGGGATGGTCGGTGAAGAGGAAGAGGTCGCTGAGCGGGTAGAGCAGCTTCGGCGGGCGTGGGTAAGGGAGCGTCTCGTGGAACGCGGGACCGGGCGGGCGAAGGAGCTTGGTTGGCACGACGTTTACACGTTCACCAAGTCGCTCGCCGAGCGGATGGTGCTAAGGGAGCGGGGGGAATCGCCGGTCGTGATCCTGCGCCCGGCAATTATCGAGAGCAGCAACGCGGAGCCTTATCCTGGTTGGATCCAGGGTTCCCGCATGGCCGATCCCATAATTATGGCGTTCGCCAAAGGCGTCCTCCGCGAGTTCCCCGGTGATCCGGAGAGCCTGATAGACATCGTCCCCGTGGACCACGTCGTAAACGCCATCCTCGCAACCGGAATCCTGCGCCCGGAGGACCCCGAGGTGTTTCACGTCGCTTCCGGGGAGCGCCGACCGCTTCGGTACCGGGACCTCTACGATCACGTACGGAGCTATTTCCTGTCGAAACCGCTGCGGGATTCCGGCGGACGTCCCGTGCGGCCCGCCGAGTGGAGCTTCCCCGGCCGCCGCCGGGTGGAGGGGGGCCTCAAGGCCGAGCTATTCGGTCTCAATATTGCGAACAAAGTGATCTCACACCTACCGGAAAACCACATGGTCGCGGATATCCGCCAGAAGGCCGGCCGGGCCGAGAAGCGGGCCCGGATGAGCCTCTACTATAGCCGCATCTACGGCGCCTACGCCAATATGGCCTCGACTTTCTCGACGGCCCGCACGGCCGGACGCTACGAGGGGCTATCCCCCGAAGACCAGAAAGAGTTCCCGTTCGATATCTCGCAGCTCGATTGGCGGACGTACCTGCACGAAGTCCATCTGCCGGCGCTCACCACCAAGCCGGGCCGCAAGAAGCGGAAAAAGGTCGAGGAAGAGCCCGGAGAGGTGGCGGCGATCTTCGACGTGGACGGCACGCTCGTCGGCTCGAACGTCGTCTCGTACTATGCCTGGCTCCGGATGCAAGAGCTTTCGCCGGCCGCGCGCCCGCTCTGGCTCGCGGCGTTTCTGACTAAGATTCCTTACTACTGGGCGCTGGATAAAGTTAGCCGCGCCCATTTCAACCGGGCCTTCTACAAGAACTACCGGGGATGGAAACCGTCCCGGGCCCGGCAGCTAGGGCTCGAGAGCTTCGACGGGTTTACCCTCGGCCGTATCTACCCCGGCGCGCTGGAGCGTCTGCGGGAGCACAAAGAAGCCGGGCACCGGGTGGTGCTGCTCTCCGGCGCGCTGGACTTTCTCCTGGAGCCGTTCAAAGACCTCGCGGACGACGTGCTAAGCGCCTCGCTGGAAGAGGAAGACGGCGTCTACACCGGCGAGCTCATCGGGGCACCGGTGGCGGGGGATGCGCGGGCGAGGATGCTCGCCTCGTTCGCCCGGCGGCGGAAGCTGGACCTCTCGAAGTCCTACGCCTACGCCGACTCCATCTCCGACCTACCGATGATGGAGGCCGTCGGAAATCCCGTCGCCGTAAACCCCGACCGGCGTTTGGAAGCGGAGGCAAACGAGCGCGGTTGGCAGATCCGGCGCTGGGGAAAGAACGGCGCGGCGCCCAAGAAAGTTTAGGGACGTGCGGGCCCTCGTCTACCGCAAGTCCGTGCCACGCTACCTGCTCATGCGCGCCGGGTTCGGGCGCGTAAAAAACCTCGATACGAGCCGCTACGCCCCGCTGCAGATCGAGGAGATCCCGGAGCCAAAACTACCGACGCCGGAATGGGTTCGGGTAAAGCCTCTACTCTCCGGCATCTGCGGCTCGGACCTGGGCACGCTCTCCTCGGAGAACTCGCCGTACTTCTCCCCGATCACCTCCCCGCCCTTCGTTCTCGGTCACGAGGTCGTCGGGATCGTCACGGAGGACAATTCCGGCTTTGAACAGGGAGAGCGGGTAACCGTCGAGCCCGCCCTCGGCTGTGAAGTCCGGGGCATAGAGCTTCTCTGCCCGTACTGCGCCACGGGACGGTACGCTCTGTGCCTGAACGTCACGAAGGGCGATATCGCGCCCGGCATCCAGACCGGCTTCTGCCGCGATACCGGCGGCGGCTGGTCGGAGGGGACGCTCGTCGCCCACCCGTCGCAGCTTCACCGCGTTCCGGATGGGCTACCGGACGAAGCCGCCGTCGCGGTGGAGCCGCTCGCCTGCGCGGTCCACGCCGCGCTCAAAGCGAACCCCGGACCCGGGGACACCGCGCTCGTGATCGGGGCCGGAAGCGTCGGCCTCTTTACCGTCGCGGCGCTCCGGAACCTGACGGAAGTGGGCCGCATAATCTGCGTCGCCAAACACGATCGGCAACGCGAGGAAGCGCTCCGACTCGGGGCGGACGAGGTGGTCCACCCGAAAGAGACGTACGCGAAGTTGCCCGGAATGCTCGGCACGGAGACCCACGAGCCGGAGCTCGGCAAGCCGGTAGTGATGGGTGGAGCGGACAAAGCCTTCGAGTGCGTGGGGTCCCAATCCACGATGGAAGATGCCGTTAGGCTAACGAAGCCTCGCGGGGAAGTGTCGCTCGTCGGGATGCCCGGCACGAAGAGCAGCCTGGACCTGACCGCGCTTTGGTACAAAGAGGTTAGACTATCCGGAACCTACGCCTACGGCGTCGAGGAATACCGGGGCGAGCGGGTAAAGAGCTTCGGGCTGGCGCTGCGCCTGGCGCTGGAGATAGGCCTGGAAAAACTCGTCGGCCCACATTTCCGTTTGGCGGAGTACCGTGAAGCGATCTCCGCGGCCCGGAGCGCGGGGCGCGAAGGACACGTGAAGGTAGTTTTTGATCATAGAGATTAGGTCTCTCAGTCGTTCAGCGAAAAGCAGACAGACCAAAAGACTGATGGACTGAAAGACGCGACCAAAGGGAGCAACCTTGAGCAGACCCGCCCAGATAATAACCCTCGATAGAAACAGCCCGCCGATGATGTTCAACGCGGGTGTGAAATTCCACTACGAGAAACTGCCGGAGGGGACGCGGGTGATCTACCCGCCCGGCCCCGTCGAGCCACTCGAAGACCCGGGTGTAGCCATCGAGCGCGCCTTGCTGGAGCCGATGGGCATGGAACCACTTCACGAGCTTCTGCACCCCGGCATGAAACTAACCATCGTCTTCGACGACGTTTCGTGCCCGCTGCCGCCGATGAAACCGCCGGACAACCGGCAACTCGTGGTCGAAAAGGTCCTCGAGAAAGCCGCCGCAAAAGGCGTCGAGGACATACACCTGATCGCGGCGCTGGGCCTACACCGGCGGATGACGGAGAAAGAACTCCGGTGGGCGCTGGGGCAGAAGATCATGTCCCGCTACTACCCCGAACGTCTCTACAACTACGACGCCGAGGACGAAGACGGCAACACCGTTATCGGGGAGACGGAACACGGGGAGCTGGTCCGCATCAGCAAACGGGCCGCCGACAGCGACCTGATCGTGTACGTCAACATCAACTTCGTCTCGATGAACGGCGGCCACAAGTCCGTCCACACCGGCATCTCACCCTACAGCTCTATCCGCCACCACCACAACGCCCACACCCTCAAGAACACCCGCTCCCTCATGGACCCGCCAAACTCGGCCCTGCACAGCTCGGTCGGCCGGATGGGGGAGATACTGGACAAAGAACTCAAGGTCTTCCACATCGAAACCACCTTGAACAACGCGGCCTTCCCGTCCGTTTTCAACTTCATGGCGCAGCCCGAACA
>JBARZM010000159.1:0-11892 GCA_049650095.1 Rubrobacteraceae bacterium
GGTCGGGGCGGGGAGTCTGCTGCTTCTCGGCGCCACCGGTTGCTCCGGTGGAGGCTCCGGGAGTGGAGGCGGCGAGACGAGCTCCGATCCGGCGCGCACCATCGAACACAAGTACGGCAGCACCGAGGTACGCGGGACTCCGGGGCGGGTGGTTACGGTGGGCTACACCGACCAGGACCCCGTTCTGGCGCTCGGGGTTGCGCCCGTCGCGGTGCGGGAGTGGTTCGGGGAATACCCCTCCGCCACGTGGCCGTGGGCGCAGGACGAGCTCGGGGACACCGAGCCGGAGGTCCTGCCCGCCGGTGAGTTGAACTTCGAGCAGATCTCGGGTCTCGATCCCGACCTTATTATCGGGGTGTCTTCGGGGATGACGGTGGAAGAGTACGCTACGCTCTCGGAGATCGCACCGGTCGTCGTCCAGCCCGACGAGTACGTGGACTTCGGCGTGCCGTGGCAGGAGCAAACGCGGCTCGTCGGGAGGGCGTTGGGGCGACAACAACGGGCCGAAGACCTCGTCTCCGAGGTAGAAGCTCAGTTCGCCGAGGCCCGCGAGGACCACCCGGAGTTCGAGGGTGCGAGCGGGGTGGTGGTCGGGCTTACCAGCGAAGACGAGTCGTACACGCCGTCGCCCTACGGGCCGCAGGATAGCCGGAGCCGCTTCCTGGAGTCGCTCGGGTTCGAGATGCCCGAAGAGATCTCCGAGCTTGCGGGAGACTCTTTCTTCACGGACCTCAGCCGGGAACGGCTCGGCCTGATCGACACCGATCTCCTGGTCTGGGTCGCCGTCCAGGCAGACGACTTCGAGGCCGTAAAAACCGACCCGCTCTACCAGCAACTCGACGCCGCGCAGGAGGGCCGCGACGTCTTCCTGGAAGAACTACCCGCCGGCGCGCTCTCTTTCAGCACCGTCCTCAGCCTCCCGTTCGCCCTCGACGAACTGGTGCCCCGCTTCGCCGCCGCCGTAGACGGCGATCCGAACACCAACGCAGAAGCCGCCTCATGAGAAACAGCGCAGCACTGCATACCGGGACCGGCGAGAAAGGCGCGACGCCCGGCCCCCTGGCGACGACGTTCGCCCGGCTGGCCCTAGACACCGGCGAGGCAGGGCTCGACCTTTCCGCCCGCATCGGCCGGCCCGAAGGTCCGGGTTGGACGACGGCCGCCGGCCTTTCCACAGACCCTGACCTCCTCGAAACGCTGATAGGGCGCATCGAGCGTGGGTGCGGCGTAAACGACCGGGCCTACGCCGGGACGAGCCTGCTCAGGAGCTACCTCTGGCGTATCCTCACGACCTCGGTCGCCACCTTCCTGACGGAGCGCCGCCTGCCGGACCTGGGCGCGGAGAACGTGGCCTTGCGTTTCGGAGACGGAGGTTTCGCCGAAGGTCTCGCCTTCGCCTCCCCACGCTTCTTCGCGCTACCGGACGACCCGGAGGCCGGACACCCACAAGCCGCGGTGTTGCTCTCGGAGAAAGATTTCCTCGACCGCGTGCGCGAGGCCCTCGCCACGACGCACCTGCCGGCCCTGACCCCGGCGCTTCGCGCCCTGCGGGTGCGGCGCGGTAAGCGCGCTCTCTGGGGCTCCGGCGCCGACGTGTGCGCCGAAGCGTTCATGTTCGTCGGGCAGAGCCTGGGGCGTGAGGCGGAAGCCCTGGGCTTCGCGGAGGAGCTGCTCTGCGGGTCGCCACTCTCGGGGCCTACCAACTTCTTCGTGCTGGAGCACGACGGGGAGAAGAGGACGAGCCGGGTGCGGAATACTTGCTGCCTGTACTACAAGCTCGGGAACGGCCCGTGTCTCACCTGCCCGCGCCTCACGGACGAGGAGCGCCGCGCACGGTTGGCGGCGACGTGAGCCCGCACAAGATCCGCGCAGATAACATAACCCTCGCCTATGAGGCGACGGTCGTCGTAGAGGACCTCTCCACGAGCATCCCGGCCGGTGGGATCACCTCCGTCGTAGGCCCCAACGGCTGCGGCAAGTCTACCCTCCTCCGGTCCCTCGCCCGCCTTATGAAGCCGGAAGGCGGCTCCGTCTACCTCGACGGCGACGCCATCGCAAAGCTCCCCACCCGCGAGGTCGCAAGCCGACTCGGCATCCTGCCTCAAAACCCCGAAGCCCCCGAGGGACTCACCGTCCGCGAGCTCGCCGCCCTGGGCCGCTACCCGCACCAGTCCTGGCTCTCCCAGTGGTCCAAAGGCGACGAGCGGGCCGTAGAGCAGGCCCTGGATACGACGGGCATGCTGGAGTTCGCGGACCGGCCTTTGGATACCCTCTCCGGCGGGCAGCGCCAACGGGCCTGGATCTCGATGGCCCTCGCCCAAGAGACCGATACCCTTCTCCTCGACGAGCCCACTACCTTCCTCGACATGGCCCACCAGCTAGAAGTCTTGCAGCTACTGGATCACCTGAACCGGGAAGAAGGGCGCACCATCCTTATGGTCCTCCACGACCTCAACAATGCGGCGCGCTTTTCGCACCACGTGATAGCGATCTCTGGCGGTCGAGTCTTCGCCGCCGGGCGGCCCGGGAGCGTAATAACCACCGAGCTCCTGCGAGAAGTCTTCTCCGTCGAAGCCGAGATCGTTCCCGACCCGCGCACGGGCACACCCCTTTGCATCCCCTACGGACTACACCCGGAGTAACCAGGGCGAGCCTGGAATCGGAGAAATTGGTCTGTGTAGAAACAGAGCCGTCAGTGGTTAGCGATCAGCGAAGACCGAAAGCGAAGACCGAAAGCGCGGGCCGTATGGGATCGGTCGTCTCGCAACCCGCGCTCTTGGGTACTTTCTAGAACCTACGTGTCAGCAACATTCGCACTGCTCCGTTTCGCAGCACTCGCAGTCGCAATCCTCGCAGGACTCCTGCCGGGCGGCGAGCAGCCGTCCGTTCTCTTCCAGAATCTCCATATCTCTCACCTCCTTTGTAGACTCGTTTGCATTGGACGTTTCATCGGCGACCGTCGTGACGGTTTCCAGGCATCCGCAGGACCCTACCCGCCGGTCTTGCACGGTCTGGTCGCACTCGTGGGGGATGTCCGCTTCGTAGAGCCGTCTCCGGTAGTAGAGCAGGTTGTCCCGGAGCGCGGAGAGACGTGAGATCTCTTGCCGGGTCTCTCGCAGCCTGGAATCCAGGACTTCCTCCAGTTTGGGGAAGAAATCGTCCCCGCTACAGTCTTCGGCGATGGTGACCAGGCCGCGGATCTCACCCAGCGTCAACCCCAATAGCTTGGCCCGCCGGATGAACTTCAACCGCCCCAGCACTTCGTCGCCGTAGAGCCGGTATCCGGCCTCGTTCCTGGCTGCGGGTTCCAGCAGACCACGCTCCTCGTAGTAGCGGATGGTCTTTACTGGGAACCCCGAAATCCGGGCAGCCTCGCCGATCCTGAACAACGCTTCTCTAGCTGTCTGGTCCATCTGAAACGAGTATAGACCCTCCACTATGGAGGAGGGTCAAGGCCCTCCGGCGAAAATTTTTCCAAGGTCTTCGAGAAGTGCCGGGCGGGCGCGGTCCCTGGCCGTTGGCAGGCCCATTAAATGTACGGTTCAGAGAGATTACGCGGTTCGCCGGGCGTCGTTTGGTTAGGGGTGAAACTCCTCCCGGAGCATGTCCATCAGCAGCCCGTCGTGCCAGACGCCGTCGGGGCCACGCTCGTATTCTCGCATGACGCCGATCCTGCGGAACCCTACTTTCTCGTAGGCACGGATCGCGGCCACGTTGTCGGCCGCCGGGTCGATCGTCAGTCTATGGTGGTGGCGTTCCTCGAAGAGATGGCGGGCTAGAACCCGGATCGCTTCGGTACCCAAGCCTTCGCCGTGGCGGGACGTGGTAAGGAAGATGTCCACGTTTGCGTGCCGGTACATCGGGTCGTCTTCTTCTCCGTACTGAATCCCACCGACTACCTCACCGTCCACCGCGATGACGAAGACTTCGTCGGTGCCTATGAATCCCTCGCCGATCTCCTCGATGTTGTCGACGCCCCACCACCGGGCGACTCCGGGCTCGTTCCGGATCCGAACCAGCGCGTCGGCGTCCCCTGGGCGACCGGGACGCAGCAGCACGCGCGCTCCCCTCAGAACGGCCATACGGATTCAATACTCCCTTCCGATGTGGGGTTACTCTTCGAACCTCATCAAAGACGCCCCGTCGTTAGCCGGGTTGGACTACGAGCACTTCTAGCGTGCGGGGGCCGTGGACGCCCTCGACCCGCTCCAGCTCGATATCCGAGGTCGCCGAGGGGCCGGAGATAAAGGTGATGGCCTGGCCTTCGCTTTTCACGGCGTCTCCTAGCCTCTCGATCGCTTCGGGCATCAGGCCTACGACCTGTTCCTCCTTTACGATGCAGAGATGGTAGTCGGGGAGAAGGGTCAGGGCGCGGCGTCCCTGGGCCCGTCCGGCGTCCAGTACGATCGTGCCGGTCTGGGCTATCCCCAGGGCGCATCCGGTAAGCACGCCATCGCCGCCGTCGAGCCCGTCGCTGGTGAGCCGCGAACGGGCGAGGTCGTGCAGTTCTTCCACCTCTTCGGGAATCCATTCTTTTGGCAGGTAAGGAGGGATGACCAGCTTTTTTACACCCCGGCGCTCCAGGGCCTCTTTTATGGCTTTCGGCAGCCCGGCTTCGTCTACGCGGTGTACCGTTGCTTTGTACTCGGCCACGTATTCGGCGAAGCGGTCCACGATCTCTTTCCGCGAGTCTTCGTCCTCCTTCCGATAACCGCGCTCTATCGTAACGTCTTCCGGCTTTTCGTCGCCTGGCACATCTCGCAAGGCATGGCGGGTGCGGGACAGGATCACGTCTTTCGCGCCGCTCACGAGCCCCGCCTCTCCCGCCACCACTGGCGGAATGTCTGGTCCGGGACAGGTTTGATGTCCCGGCTCCGGGTCCAGCCACCCAACTCACCCGGCAGGCTGTGGATCGCGCCGCTCCGGGCGAGCGGCCACTGGCCGATGCGGGCCAGCCTCTGGGCGCTCTCGTAGAGGTTCGGGTCGGAGAAAGTCTTCGCCATCGCCTGCATCGCGACGTTCTCGGGGTGGAGCTTGCCGGTCAGGCCGGCGGATTGTTTCTTGCGGATAACTTTGCCCCGGAGGTGGATCAGGACTTCCGGGATGTTGATCTTCACCGGACACACCTCGTAACACGCCCCGCAGAGCGACGACGCATACGGCAACGAATCCGGCCCCGGCTTCCCGATTCCCACCAACTGCGGCGTCAAGATTGCGCCTATTGGCCCCGGATATACGGAGTTATAGGCATGGCCGCCGGTCCGCTCGTACACGGGACACGCGTTGAGGCACGCCGAACACCGGATGCAGTTGAGCGACTGCCGACCGACCTCGTCGGCTAGCACGTCCGTACGTCCGTTGTCCAGCAACACTATATGGAACTCTTGCGGCCCGTCACCTTCCGAGACGCCGGTCCAGAACGAGGTATAGGGGTTCATCCGCTCGGCGGTCGAGGAGCGGGGGAGGAGTTGCATGTAGACCTCGAAGTCCTGCCAGGTCGGGATGATCTTCTCTATCCCCATCAGCGTTACCAGCACCGGCGGGAGCGTGGTACACATCCTGCCGTTCCCCTCCGACTCCACGACGCACACCGTCCCCGTCTCCGCCACGCCGAAGTTCGCCCCGCTGATGCCGACTTTCGCGGAGAGGAACTTCTTGCGGAGGTAGAGCCGGGCGGCCTCGGTCAACTCTGTTGGCTCATCGGAGAGGTCGTCTACGTCGAGCTCGCGCATGAATATTTCGCGGATCTCCGCCCGGTTCTTGTGGATGGCCGGCACCAGGATGTGCGACGAAGTCTCCCCGGCGAGTTGGATGATGAGCTCCGCCAGGTCCGTCTCGTGGGCTTTTATGCCCTCGCTCTCAAGATGCTCGTTTAGCTTGGTCTCGTCGGTTGCAATAGACTTGACCTTTACGACTTCGTCGGCGTCGTGTTGCTTCGCAATACCGGCGATGATGCGGTTCGCCTCCTCTCCGTCCCGCGCCCAGTGGACGTGCCCGCCGGCCCTCTGCACAGACTCCTCGAACTGCAGGAGGTAGTGATCCAGGTGCCGGAGGGTCCGCTCTTTGATGGCCCGGCCAGCTTCGCGAAGCTCTTGCCAGTCGGGCAACTCCCCGACGGCTGCGGCCCGCTTCTGACGGATGCCCTTCGCGGCCTTGCCGATGTTGCGCCGGAGTTGGGTGTCGGCCAGCGAAGCTTTCGCCGTTTCCTGGAACGTTGGGGTTTTGCCGGAGGAAAAAGCGTCCGGCGCTTGAAGGGTCATGCGTCCTCCTCCGTAGCTTCGCTGGCGAGTATCTCCGCCAGGTGAACCGGTTTCACTCCCGTCTGGCCGCGCATAAGGCCACCGCCGATGTGCATCAGGCACGAGTTGTCCCCGGCGCAGCAGACCTCGGCCTCCGTGTCCTGGATGTGCCGCAGCTTGTCCGAGAGCATGGCCGTGGAGGTCTCGGCGTTCTTCACGGCGAACGTGCCGCCGAAGCCGCAACATTCCTCGGCTTGCGGAAGCTCCACGAGGTCCATGCCCCGCACGTTACGCAGCAGCTTCATCGGCGCTTCGCCGACGCCCAGCATCCGAAGCGAGTGGCAGGTGGGGTGGAAGGTAACCCGGTGCGGGTAGTGGGCCCCCACGTCCTCGACGCCCAACTCGTTCACCAGGAACTCCGACAGCTCGAAGACTTTGGGGGCGAGGGCTCCCACCTGCCCGGCCAGCTTCTCGTCACCCGACAGCGCGGCGGCGTGCGGGTAGATCTCGCGGACCATCCCGACGCAGGAGCCGGAAGGGGCCACGACGGCATCGTAGGACGAAAATATCTCGATAAAGCGCCTTATTAGCGGCAGGGCTTCGCGCTGGTAGCCGGTGTTGTAGTGCATTTGGCCGCAGCAGGTCTGTCCTTCGGGAAACTCCACCTCGACGCCGAGCCGTTCGAGGAGTTTCACGGTGGCGATGCCGGTCTCCGGGTAGAGGGTGTCGTTAAAGCAGGTTATGAACAGCGCGACGCGCATCGTTCTAGTCCCCGGTCTTTCCAAAGTCCATGCGAGCCTCCTTTTCCCGTTGAATACTTTGTTTATCTTAGCCTATCCGGCTGCCAGATGGAGTCTAAAATGATGCTTGAGACCCAAAGCCGCGACGAACGAAGGAGATACCGTGGGAGACTTCTCGGTAGACAGAGCGCCCGAAGATTGCAGGAAAGCCGTGAAGGATCACTTGAAAAGCAAGGGGTTCACGGCTACCCCGGATGGCACCGAGAGCACGCTCGTTTTACGCGAAGGCGACGCCCGGAGCGGGGACGACCCTTCCCTCTGGAATACCATGCGCGAGATGGCCTCCAACGTACTGCTGTCTAGTTCCTCCGGGCGTGGTGGATCAGCCTCTCCTCGTTCCGTGCGATTGGTGGTTCTAAAAGAAGGAGACGAGACGCGGCTGGTAGTGGACGCTTCGGAGCCCGAACTGCAGCGAAAGCTCGACGCTAACGGCCCGCCGGTAAAAACTGGCGGGCCGTTCGGCTCCTGTAAAAGAGACCTTACGAAGATGTAGAGGCTTCTTGTTTAGATTCCTGTTTCGACTCTTGTCGTTGGACTTGGCGGTTCCCGATCACGCCCAGGGCGACTAGAACACCGATCAGGGCGATCAGGACTATCGTGCCGAGGTTGAGCCCGAAACCGTAGATCCAGATGTAGGTTATGGAGCCGGCGAGCAGCACGTAGTAGGTCATGGGGATGATGGTCTTGCGGATAAGGGCGCCTTCCTTGCCCAGGAGTCCGCAGGTGGCCGAGGCCGCGACGACGTTGTGGACCGTGATCATGTTCCCCGCAGCACCACCAACGGCCTGCGCCGCGACCACTACCGCGGCCGAACCGGCGATGCCGATGTTGACCGCCGTGGTGAACTGGAACAGCGAGAACGTCAGGTTACTCACCGTATTACTCCCGGCGACGAACGCGCCGAGCGCCCCGATCCAGGGCGCGAAGAACGGCCAGGTGCCGCCGGCCAGCGAGGCCGCGCCGTTAGCCAGCGTAACCGGCATGCTTTCGAGGCCCGAGGAGTTGTAGTCTCCGCTGGAGTTAATGAACACCCGGACCATCGGCAACGCCAGCAAGAGGGCGAAAGCGGCGCCGAGGATCTGCTTTCCAGCCACTTTCCAACTTTCGGCTATCTGCTGGAAGGTCATCTTGTGCAGGAAGTACGTTATGACGATAGCCGTAAGGAACATGAAGCCCGGTAGGTAGAACGGGGCGAAGCCCGCTTCGATGCCGGTTACGCCGAAGATGTCGGACCAGGTTAGAGAAATCCCCGAGAGCAAGTCCACCAGCCCGAGCGCCGGAAGCCGGGTTATGACCAGGAAGAACGCGACCAGCGCGTAGGGGGCCCAGGCGTTGACGAGGCCTATGCGCTGCTGGCCTTCGACTTCGGAGATGAGGTCGTCCGGGTTGACGTTGCCCATCCACTCGTCTTCCCAGCTCTCGCGCGGCCCGAAGTCCCAGGGGCGCTCCGGGAGGAACCACCCCCGCCGGGCCGCGAAGACCGCGACGATCAGGCCTATGGGACCACCGAGCAGCGAGGGGAACTCCGGCCCGAGCAACCATCCGAACAGGACGTAGGGTATGAGCATGGCTACGGCGGCGAAGATGGCGAACTTCCAGACGCCCAGCCCCTCGCCGAAATTGCGATTCTCGCCGAAGAAGCCGGTCAGCATGCAGCAGAGTACCAGCGGGATCAGGACGCCGACGATGGCGTGGATCAGCACCACGCGCAAGGTGATGATGTCCGTGACGTAGGTCAGCAGGTCCAGGTTCTGTTGCGATAGATAGTTCTCGACCGGGTTGCCGCCCTGCAGACCTTGTTGGACGCCAACGAGCAAAGGCGTGCCAACGGCCCCGAAGCTAACCGGCGTGCTCTGGATGATGAGCCCCGACATAACCGCGGCCATCGCCGGGAACCCGAGCGCGAGCAGCAGGGGGGCGGCGACCGCCGCCGGGGTCCCGAAGCCCGCCGCGCCCTCGATAAAAGTTCCGAAGAGGAACGCGATAATGATTACCTGTACCCGCCGGTCGGGGCTAATGTCCGTGAAAGCCGAGCGGATCGTGTTGACCGCCCCACTCTCGGCCAGGGTCGCCAGCAGCAAGAGCGCCCCGAACACGATGTAGAGGATAGTGAGCGCGATAATTAGACCCTGAACCGTAGAGGCCGCTATGCTTGCGAAGCTTAGTTGCCAGACGAAGAGACCGATGATTACGACGACTACGTATCCTACAGGCATCGCCCAGACCGCCGGCCACCGGAACCCGACGAGCAAGAACCCTATAGTCAAAATTGGCGCGAGTGCCAAAAGGCTTAAAATCGCGATGTTCTCCAAGAAGTTACCCTTTCCCTAGGCTTGGAATTACTCCCTTAGCTTGCGTTTATACTATTCGCCCTCATCTCCTCTCCGGACGCCGGTCACAAACGCCGCGCCGTATATTAGTGAAATGATCCAACGAGCGCCACCCGCAGGTCGTTGACGTTGGTGCCGGTGGGTCCGGTAAGGATCAGGGCGTCCGCAGCCTTGAGGGCTGGATAAGCGTCGTTGTTGGAGAGTGCTTCGTCCGGGCTTATACCGCCGGTGCGGATTTCCCGCGCCGTCGCGCCGCCAACGTGTCCGCCAGCCGCGTCGGTAGAGCCGTCGTTGCCGTCGGTGTCTATGGCGAAGGCCGTCCAACCGTCCACGCCGTCCAACTCTACGGCGAGCGAGAGCGCGAACTCCAGGTTCGGGCCGCCGGTCCCGGCGCCGCGCACGGTCACGGTCGCCTCACCGCCGCTGATGATGGCGCACGGTGGCGCGACGGGGTTGCCGCTCTCCAGCGCCTCCCGGATTATCGCGGCGTACAACCTTCCCGAAGCGGCGGCGTCGCCGGTTATGAGGGTCGAGAGGATGAGCGGTTCGTAACCCAACTCGCGGGCCTTTTCGGCCGCGGCTTCCGAGGCGTGCCGTCCACCGCCGCAGACGACGTTGACTACCGTGTCGAAGATACCGTCGCCCGGTTTCGGGTTTTCGTCAGCGTTTTCGAGGTGATCCTGCACGCTCTCCGGGGGCTGTATTCCGTACTTGTCCAGGGTTTTTGCCGTGTCTTCGAGCGTGGTTGGGTCTGGGGTGGTGAGGCCGCTGGCGATGGAAGAGGGCTCGTCGCCGACCACGTCGGAGAGCAGGAGGGCGACTGTACGAGCGGGATGGACGAGCCTTGCCAGGCCGCCGCCTTTGAGTACTGAGACGTGCTTCCTGATGGTGTTGATCTCCTCTATGTCCGCCCCGCTTTTGAGGAGATCCGAAGTGAGCTGCTTCAAGTCTTCTATATCTATGGGTGGCGCGGGATCTGCCAGCAGCGCCGATGCCCCGCCGGAAATAAGCGCCAGCAGTAGATCCCCTTTCTCCAGAGATTCGGCCAATTCGCGGGCTTTGCCGGCCGCCTCGACACCCCGAGCGTCGGGTTCGGGATGGGAGGCGTAGAAGGTTTCCAGCATCTCCGGACCTTCGTCGTGCTCGTCTTTGGTGACGACCAGGCCGCCGGCTACCCGGCCACCTAGTAGCTCCTCCGCGGCCCGGGCCATCGGTCCTGCCGCTTTGCCGGCGGAGAGGATGAAAACTCGTTCGGCTTCGAAGCTCTCGCCGTCCGCGCTGATGCGGTTGCCGTCGACCTCTAGAGATCGGGCAACGGCGCGTTTCGGGTCGGCGGCGGAGAGGCCCGCCGTCATTATCTCTTTCAGGTCTTCTTCCACCGGCCTCCTCAGTCTCTCTCGGGCACGCCCCCGACGATCTGGCCCGCAAGCTCTTCGGCGCCGTCGAGGATGGGCTCGTACTCGTTTATTTTGTCTATGGAGAGTCCCATCGCGGCGTTGACTTCCCGCTCGCACATGATCTCCACGAGCGCCGGAACTCCTCGCTCTTCGCTGGCCCGGACCGCCCAGTCGAGCGCACCCTGTATATCCTCCGGCTTCTCGACCCGGCGTCCGAGGGCGCCCATCGCTTCCATGACCTTTACGTTGTCTATGCCGTACTCGCTGTCCGGCCCGTCGTAGGCGATATCCACGGCGTAGTTCATGTCGTAGTTCAGCTCGCCCTGACGGATCAGGCCCATGTAAGCGTTGTTCAGCATGACCAGCACGTAGGGTACCTTATACTGGACGGCCACCGCGATCTCCTCCATCAGGAACTGGAACGAGTAGTCCCCGACGACCCCGACCACCGTCTTGTCCGGCTTTCCGAGCTTGACCCCGATGCACGCCGGGACTTCCCACCCGAGCGGGCCGGCCTGGCCGCAGCAGAGGTAGTGGCGCGGCTTGTAGGTCTTCTGGAACTGGCCGCCGAAGATCTGGTACAGCCCGATCGCCGTCACGAAGACGGTGTCCCGGTCGAAGTATTCGTTTATCTCCTGGTAGACCCTTTGGGGCTTTACCGGCGAATCGTCGAAATTGGTCTTGCGGAGCATCGTGGAGCGCAACTCGTCCACCCGCTCTACCCATTCTCCCGGCTCGCGTTCAGAGGTCATGTCGTGGGCGACATTACGCATCGCCTCCAGGGCCAGCTTCGCGTCGGAGACAACGGCGAGGTCCGGCGGGAATACGCGGCCGAGCTGGCGCGGGTCTATGTCTATGTGGACGAACTTCCTGTCGCCCCGGTACACGTCGAGTTCGCCGGTGTGCCGGTCGCCCCAGCGGTTCCCGATGCCGACTACCAGGTCGCTCTCCAGGAACAGCGCGTTGGCGTAACGTTGGCTGGTCTGCAACCCAACGATGCCCATGTAGAGCGGATGGTCCTCCGGGATCACGCCCTTGCCCATGTACGTCGGGCTTACCGGGACTTGTACGTATTCCGCCAGCTCCACGAGTTCCTCCGAAGCATCCGCGATGATGGCTCCGCCGC
>JBARZM010000160.1:0-3629 GCA_049650095.1 Rubrobacteraceae bacterium
GCCCCGTTCCCGCCTCAGAGACGACCAGTACGTAGTCACTTCCCGAGGCGGCGTAGGCTTCGACCGCGTCCCGGTCGGCCAGGCGGGGTTCCAGCCCCGTCAGGTCTCCCATCCCCAACTCCGTGGCACCGGCGGAGAATTCCCGCGCCAGCCCGCGAGAGGCGAAGAGGACCCCGACGGCGGCCGGCTCTCCGCCGACCTCCGTGTTTTGGAAGACGTCGGCGCCATCCTCGTCCACCAGCTTGAAGAGGGGTGGTTCGGGTACGTCTTCCAGGTTTAACCTTTGGGGATTGTCGTTCATGGGGTCTCCGCCGCTCGGGGGATCACACTTCGTAGCCTACTACCGGGTCTAGCAAGCGCAACTGTAGTTCCAGAGGCCCCGATGAGGCCAGGCTGTCGCGCAGGGCGCAGAGCAGCGGGTTCTCTAGCTGCATGACCCGTCCCATGCGGCGGGAGCGCCGTACGATGGCGGCCGTGCGCCCGCGGCGGCGGCGCTCGTAGTCACGTAACGCCTCGGGCACCGGTCTCGGGTCGCGGAGGGCGTCGGCCAGCGCCACGGCGTCCTCTATCGCCTGGCAGGCTCCCTGGCCCATATGCGGCGTCATCGGGTGCGCCGCGTCGCCCAGCAACGTGGCCCGGCCCGCGCCCCAGAGTTTGACGGGTTTGCGGTCGTAGATATCCGTGCGGAGTATTTTGGTTTCTCGCGTGGCCTCGACCGCCCGCCGGGCGGGCTCGTACCAGCCCCGAAGGTGTTCGAGCACGTCTTCCTTATGCCCGGCGGGGCTCGCGGGCGAAGATTCCGGGGCGTTCGCGGTGGCGTACCAGTATGCCCGGTCTCCGCCCACTTTGACCAGGCCGAACTCCGACCCGCGGCCCCAAAGGTTCAGCCCCAAGCCTTCCCGGACGAGCCCATCCGCGCCGTCGGCGATGCCCCTCCAGGCGGTGAGGCCCGCGTACCGGGGCGGTCCGGAGCCGATCAGGTGCCGCCTGACCACCGAATGCAGGCCGTCGGCCCCTACCAGAAAGTCTCCCCGCGCCGTTTGGCCGTCCGCAAAGCGCGCGGTTACGCCGGAGTCTTCATGCGTAAGGCTCACGAACTCCGCGCCGAGCCGTAGGGTTTCGGCGGGGAGGGCCGAGGAGAGCGCGTTTTGCAGGTCCGCCCGGTGGAGCGCCAGGTTGGCCTCGCCGAACCTCTGGCGGAGATCTTCCGCCGAAAGAGAGAAGAGTTTATCTCCCCGCCACGAGCGCGCCTCGCCGCCGATCTCGGCTCCCAGGCTCCGGACGGTTTCGTACAGGCCCAGTTTCCGCAGGGCTTTCATCGCGTTGCCCCAGAGGCTGACGCCCGCCCCGGCCGCCTCTATCCGGGCCGCGCGCTCGAACACTTCGACCTCAAGGCCCGCCCGCCGCAGCGCCCCGGCGGTTGCGAGACCCCCGATACCGCCACCGATGATGATCGCCTTCATTGAAAATAAAGGTTAGACGAAAAGAGGATGTACTGCGGTGAAGGGTTTATCCGGGGTTCCGGTTAGAGTAGGGACCTCGGGCGTATTAGTTGCCGGGCCGTGGCGACCAGTTCCTCCGGGGTGAAAGGTTTGTTGAGGATACGGACGGAGCCGTTCATCCTCTGGCCCAGCATGCGGGCCGTCGGGTCCTTTTTGGAGGTCATCAGGACCACGGGGATCTTGGAGGTCTTCGGCATCGCCTTTAGACAGTGGCAGGCTTCGAGGCCATCCACCTGGGGCATGGAGATGTCCATGATGATCAAATCCACCTTCCGGCCCAAAGCTTCCTGGAGCGCCACCTGGCCGTCGGCGGCCTGTACTACCCGAAACCCGGCGGCGTCCAGGGTGGCCGCGCCCAGCTTCAGCATCTCGGGGTCGTCATCGGCGAACATTATTTTTGGCCTGCGGTCCATAGCAGCATATTTTACACCCAATTGACTTTCTGGCGCCGGGGCCGACTCTAACCCCGACGCCGGAGCCGGTATAGGTTAAACTCGGAGGGTAATCAAAGTGCCGGTTGGCGTGCCAGTTGCGAGGTGTAATCGTGCAGGATCAAAAATATTTCCGCAAAGGTTTCAAGATGCGGGGCGAGGTCCAGCACCTACTGGACCGAGACTACCGCTCCGAGGTCGTCGAGAGGATCCGGGAGAACGGCAACGTCTTCGAGGCCGAGGGCCTGACGCTCCGGCTCGCCGACGAGTTCGGTTTCTGCTACGGGGTAGACCGGGCGGTCGACTACGCCTTCCAGACCCGCGAGAAGTTCCCCGACAAGCGAATCTACATAACGGGGGATATGATCCACAACCCCTCCATGAACGACCGCCTGCGGGAGATGGGCATCGAGTTTCTCTCCGAAGGCTTTAACGGCCACCCGGACGAGCTGTTCGACACTTTAGGCCCCGAAGACGTGGTGCTACTGCCGGCCTTCGGCGCCCCGGTTGACTGGGTCCGCAAGCTCCGGGACCGGGAATGCATCGTGGTGGATACCACGTGCGGTTCGGTGCTCTCGGTCTGGAAGCGCGTCACCCGCTACGCCAAAAAAGGCTTTACGAGCATCATTCACGGCAAGTACTACCACGAAGAGACGAAGGCAACCGCCTCTCAGACCTACAAGGACGACGGCAACGGCAAATACCTCATCGTCCGGAACCTCGAAGAGATCGGGCACGTCACGGATTTCATTCTCGGGAAGATAGACGCGGAGGAGCTTACGGAGAAGCTGTCTCACGGCATGGGCCCCGGGTTCGACCCGGACGAGGACTTGCGGCGCGTGGGCGTCGCAAACCAGACGACGATGCTGATGAGCGAGACGCTGGCCGTGGGTGAGGAGCTTCGCAAAGCGATGGCCGAGCGCTACGGCGAAGAGAACCTCGACGACCACTTCGAGCTCTTCGACACCATCTGCTCCGCGACCCAGGACCGTCAAGACGCGCTCTTCGACCTTCTAGAGGAGCCGCTAGACGCCATGATCGTTATCGGCGGCTACAACTCCTCCAACACGAACAATTTGGCGATCATCGCCTCCGAGAGGGTGCCGAAGGCGTATCACATAGCGAGCGGCGACTGCATCGAGGGCGACCGCATCCGGCACAAGCCCGCCGGAACCCCGCTAGACGCCCGCGAAGAGATAGCAGAGAGCGACTGGCTCCCCGAAGGCCCAATACGCATCGGCCTCACGGCCGGGGCCTCTACCCCGAACTCCCAGATAGGGCTCGCCGTCGGGCACATCCTGGAAGCCCGGGGCCTCTCCCCCGAAGCCGCCCTGGCTTAGAAGGTCTCAGGCTACAGGCGTCAGGTCCATCTCCATCTGCTGGCGCCTGAGGCTTCTCTAAAGCCCGATCTCGACCACCTTGCGGGCGATGTCCGTAAATTCCTGGCCCTCCACGGACCGGGAGTGCAAAGCGTGCGTCGAGCCGTCGTCGAAGACTAGCTGCACCACCTCTTCCCCTAGAGCGTCGCCCTTTTGGAGATAGCTCCGTACGGCCACGGCCGCCCCGGCCAGCACGCCCAGAAAGACGATGCGCCTGAACATTCTCTTCATATCTATGCCTCTCCCTTCAGGGCTTTTTGGATCTCACCCCGGGCGTTTCGCATGTCGTAGAGGACCAGTCCCACCCTGGCGTCGGC
>JBARZM010000161.1:0-7203 GCA_049650095.1 Rubrobacteraceae bacterium
GGTTATCGAAGTCCAGCTTTACTTTGTTCTCTTCGTCGAGCTTGAGCGCGGCGGCGTAGGGTTTTCCGGCTTTGCTCTTGAAGCCTTTTAGCTGCGGGGTACGGCGTTGGGTGAGGAGTTGTTTGGCTTGTCCGACGCTCAAGCGTTTGCCGGAGACGGTCTTCCAGATCGCGAACTTGCAGCCCGCCGTCTTCCACGCCGAACACCCGTAAGCCTTCTTCGTCTCCACCACCGGCGCGCCGCACCGGGGACACGTCCCGATGGGCTCGCGGCTGATGCGTTCTGGGGCGGCGAGCTTCTCTCCTTCGAGCCCACGGACCTCTTCGACGAGCGCGGTCGTGAACCGGCCGATGTCCGCCATGAACTCGTCCCGGCTGCCGGCGCCCTTCTCCATCTTCGCCAGGCGGTCCTCCCACCGGGCCGTTAGTTCCGCCGATGAGAGCGAACTCTCGCCGAGCAGCCCTATCAGCGTACGGCCTTTCTCCGTGGGCACGAGCGCCTTCTTCTCCCGCTCCGCGTACCCGACCTTGATGAGCCTCTCGATGGTCGCCGCCCGCGTGGCCGGGGTGCCGAGCCCGGAATCCTTCATCTGTTGCCGCAACTCTTCGTCTTCCACGAGCTTCCCGGCCGTCTCCATCGCCCCGAGCAGCGCCGATTCGGAGTAGCGCGGCGGCGGCTTTGTCTCGCCCTCTTTTACCGCGACTTTCGCCACCTCCCACTCCTGCCCCACCTCTACCGGAGGCAGGACCGGCGGCTCCTTCTCCTTACGACCGCCGACGCCATCCGGGTAGAGAGCGCGCCAGCCGGTCGCGAGAACAACCCGGCCTTTAGATAGGAACGTCTCCTCCCGCACCTCCGTAACGACCGTCGTGTTCTCGAAGCGGGCGTCCGGGAAGAAGGCGGCCAGAAAACGTCGGGCCACGAGATCGTAGATTTTCGCCTCGTCTTGCGGCAACTCTTGGGCAGACTTCTTGTTGGTCGGGATGATGGCGTGGTGGTCGGTGACTTTGGAATCGTCCACGATGCGCTTGCTGATCGGCAGCTTGTCGAGTTCGAGCAGCTTTTCGGAGAATGGCGTTAGTTCCGGCAGAGCCCCCGCCGCCCCGACACGCTTCTTTAGGGTCCCGACCATATCTTTTGAGAGGTAGCGGCTGGAGGTTCGGGGGTAGGTGATGAGCTTGCGCTCTTCGTAGAGGGCTTGGGCGGCGCGGAGCGTCCGCTCGGCGGTGAA
The DNA here is from genome assembly GCA_049650095.1 of Rubrobacteraceae bacterium. GTDB lineage: Bacteria > Actinomycetota > Rubrobacteria > Rubrobacterales > Rubrobacteraceae > SIRX01. Next base: position 1,232 of record JBARZM010000161.1, read on the forward strand.
GCCGTAGCGGGCGTTGGCGTTGCGCTGGAGCTCGGTCAGGTCGTAGAGGAGCGGCGGTTTCTCGGAGGCGGTCTTCTTCTCGGCTTTTTTGACGACGCCGGTGCCACCGCGAACCTTCTCCGCTATTTGGTCGGCGGCTTCTTTTTCTTTGAGTCGGTTCTGCTTTTTCTCGAACCAGACGCCATCGTAGGTTAGGGTTTCGCCTTCCGTGCCGCGGGCGAAGCGGGCGTAGACGGTCCAGAACTTCTCGGGTTCGAAGTTTTGTATCTCGGTCTCACGGTCCACGAGGAGCTTGAGCGTGGGGGTCTGAACGCGGCCGACGGAGAGGACGTTTCCGGGGCGTCCGAAGCGGACGGAGTAGGCGCGGGTGGCGTTCATGCCGACGACCCAATCCGCCTCGCTGCGGCTGCGGGCGGCGTCCTCCAGGGGCTTCATGGAGTCTCCGTCTCGTAATGTAGAGAAGCCGTCCCGGATCGCCTCGGGGGTGAGAGAGGAGATCCAAAGCCGCCGCACCGGCTTTTTGCAACCCGACAAACCATAGACGTAGGCGAAGATCAACTCCCCCTCCCGTCCGGCGTCGCAGGCGTTGACGACTTCCGTTACGGATGGGTCGCGCATCAGGTTCTTTACGACGGCGAACTGATCCCGGGTCTTGTAGTTCACCCGGGCCTTGAACCTGTCCGGCAGTATGGGCAAACTCTCCATCCGCCACTTTTTGTACTCGTCGCCGTAGGCATCGGGCGGGGCGAGTTCCACGAGATGCCCGAGCGCCCAGGTCACGGTCCATCCATCCCCGACCAGGAAGCCTTGCTGCTTTCTGTGGTCGCCCAATACGCCGGCGATGTCCCGGGCGACAGAGGGCTTCTCGGCGACTATCATCCTCATGGAAGGAAGTATAGTGGCTTCTGACAATCTATCATCGAGAGAAATTCTCCAAATAAATAACGGCCGATCTCTAGGGTTGATCCTGGTGTTTATCCCTCTCCCGCAGCAGGTACAGGATACCGAAGGCAAGCATTACGAAGATGCCCACTATGACCGCCACGTTTTCGAGACCGGAAGTCGTATAGACCACCCCTACGAGGAAAATTACGCCTGCTACGATAAGGTCCAGAACACTCAAAGACCGTAGGACTACAGCCACCCCAAGCATGGAGTCGTGAAGAAGATCGGCGACGGTAGCTAATACGAAAGCCATCGAGAAGAACAGCAACGAGAAAGCGAAGTAGTCACCCAAACCCGTGGAAAAGTTCCCGCCAGAACCACCCAAAATATTCAACAAGGCTGCGGCGAATACGAAGCTCCAAAAAACCAGGCCAATTGCCGCGCCCCTTGCCCCGGAGCCAAAATGCCGACTATCTAACCTTAGCGCAGCGATCAACGCTTTCATTGTCGCTTTATACACAAAGCTCGGAATACCCGCAACGGGGCAGGCCGTTTTCCGGCCATCTTTCAGCCAATGGTTAGTCGACCCTCTTCCTCCGGGTTCATCGGATAGCTGTGTTCCTCGGCCGGGAACGCGCCGGACTTGACTTCTGAGAGATACCCGCGCACAGCCTCTTCTATTGTCGGGGACAATGCCGCGTAGCGTTTGAGGTACCGGGGCGTCAGTTCGTCCTGGATGCCGAGCATATCCGGGGTTACGAGCACCTGTCCGTCGCAGCCCGGCCCGGCCCCGATGCCGACGACCGGCACCGTCAGGCTCTCGCCCAATAACTTTCCGACCGGCGCGGGAACGGCCTCGACGATGACCATGAAGGCCCCGGCCTTCTCTAGCGCCCGGCCGCTCTCCACGAGCTCCGCCGCTTGTTCGGCGGTCCTGGCCTGAACTCTGAAGCCGCCGACCTTCGTGGCCGACTGCGGCAGCAGTCCGACGTGGCCGACGACCGGGATGCCGGCCTCGGCGATGGCCCGGATCTTGGTTGCCATCTCGACGCCACCCTCCAGCTTCACGGCCGCGCAACCCCCCTCTTTTATCAAGCGGGTGGCGGAGCGGACCGCCTGTTCGGGGCTCTCGTTGTAAGAGCCAAAGGGGAGGTCCCCGATCACGAGCGCCCGTTGCGTGCCGCGCACGACAGCTTTTATGTGGTGGATCATGTCTTCCAGCGTCACGAAGACGGTTGACTCGTACCCGAGAACGACCATCCCGAGTGTATCGCCGACCAACATCACATCCACCCCGGCCCGGTCCAGTATACGGGCCGTCGGGTAATCGTAGGCCGTGAGCATGCCGATTCGCTCCCCCATCCGCTTCATTTCGAGGAGCTGCGGGATGCCGACCCGCCTCTCTGTGCCCTCAGCCATACCAGCCTCCCACGAGCTTTCAGAACATTCGGTGCGAGAGTGTAACACCTGCACCGCCCTCTCCTAACGACGTTGCTGACGGCGGTGCTATTTTTGGTAGAATTCCGCTTGGAGGAGTGGCCGAGTGGTTTAAGGCGGCACCCTGCTAAGGTGTTATACCTCTAAACGGGGTATCGAGGGTTCGAATCCCTCCTCCTCCGCTCTCCTTACCAATGCTCTATCCTATCCAGGGCACGGTCGCGGCACGAAAAAGGACCGGCGTCAACCGGTCCTTTCAGCCTCTCTGAAGGGGGATGGACAGCCCGCTGGTCCTCGTGTAGTAGCCGGATGCTTCTACTGTGCATCCCCCTTCATAGGCTCTTCGCCCTGGATACAACCCTGGCTCTCACCCGGGCTGTAAACTAGACGGCCTAAACCATGCCGCGCAGCTCGGCAACCATGTCCAGGCCCTGCTGCTTGCACAGATCCTTGGGACGCATGATCGCCTGCTCGTCGAGCAGGTTGCGGGTCCGGGCCTCTTTCTCCAAGTGACGCTCGATGACGTCGATGGCCTGGTCCACATCCTCGCGGGTGACCTCGCGGGTCTTCTCGTGGTCGATTGTAAGGGTCATATTCTCTCCACCTCCTCTCCTTCGCTGATTGGGCGGACTTTGTAACGTTTGATCCGCCCTGCTTGACTTCAGAGTAAATCCCCCCGGGCTGGTTGTCAAGAACAAATCCGGTTTTTTCGGTGGGCCTTTTGGCCCAAGATTTTGCACATATATGCAGCTTATTTTCGCCCGGTGACGAATAGCCCGCCGAGCAGCCGGGGCGCCACGTCGAAAGTGTCTTCGGCGAGGCAAAATTCCAGGTCGGCCTCGTACCCTACACGCTTGAGTCTTTGGGCGGCGCTGTTGTCCCGCAGGGCTCGCCGGGGCCGGTTCAGGTAGAGTTCCACCACGCGCCGGGCCCTGTCGTCCAGGTCCGCGCCGCTTAGTCTCATACGATGGAGTATTGCGCCGGCGGCGGCCTCGTCTTCGGAGGCGCGGCGGCCTTCCCACCCGCAACCCACGACCGTGACTTCTTCGTGATCCACTGAAATCAGCTCTCTTGCTATGGCCCCGGCGTTCACGAAAGCGCCGGTTAGTATGAGCGGCGCCCCGGCGGCGGCTTCTACCACGCGGGTCCCGTTGGTAGTGCTGAGGGCCACGGTAGAGCCAGGGGGTATGTCCGCAGCCTGGATCTCGGTGGGCGAGTTGCCGAAATCGAAACCCGCCACCTTCACGCTGCCGCGCTCCCCGATACGGAAGTACGTCTCGGCGACGCGGGCCTCCTCTATAGAAGCCACGGGCAACACCCCGGCCCCCTTCGCGACCAACACGGAGACGGTCGTGCTGGCCCGGAAAGCATCCACTACCACAACCGGGCTACCGGCCAGGGCCGCGTCCCGGGCCCCGGAAGCGCCACCGGCGTAACGGGCGATCAAAGGCCGACCCTCAAGGCTTCCCCTTCTCGTATACCTGGATGACCTTTCGACATTCGGGGATTATACGGTTTGCGACCCGGCGCCGGTAGACGAGAGAAAGGCGGACCTTCCGCAAAAGGCCCGCCCATCGTAGTAATCGTTCGTATTTACGTTTCGGAGGCTAGCGGCGTGGGATCCTAACCGCTATCCCGGCCCCCAAAAGAGCCCCGCCGCCGAGCAAGAACCCAACCGGGGCTCCACCAGTATCCGGCAACTCTGTAATGCCACCCGGGGCCTCGGATTTCTCGGCCTCGGGCTCTTTGGCCTTCGACTCTTCTTTCGCAACCGGTTCAGGCTCTTCGGCCTGCGGCTCTTCTTGCACGACCGGCTCGGGCTCTTCGACCTGCGGCTCTTCTTGCACGACCGGCTCGGGCTCTTTGGCCTGCGGCTTCTCTTGCAAGACCGGTTCGGGCTCTTCCTCCACAACGGGTTCAGGCGCGGGCTCCGGTGGGGCGGCCACTTCCAGTACGACCCGGCGTTCGATGGTGGAGTTCGGCACCACCAGCTCCGCGGGCGGGGCTTCGAGCTCTGCGGGCGCCGGCTCGGGCGGGAGCACGGGAACCTCGGGCTTGGGCGCCGGAGGCGCCGGCGGAACAGCCTCTTCGACCACTATCTCTTCGGTGTATTGGTCCGTCGAAGCGTACTGATCTCCGGTGATGTCCGCGGACTCCTGTGGGGCCTTTCTCTGCTGGTTCGTCCCGGCTGCCTCATCCGCCACGGGTGCTTCAGGGGCGTCTTGCACCGGCGCTTCCGGCTGCTGGGCCAGTTGCGCGTTTGGCGCCGGACGGCGGACTTCCTTAGTCCCCCCATAAGGACCGGTCGGCGTGCCGGCGGCGGCCACCTCGACGTCCACGGTGCCAACCCCGACGGCGGTCAGCCCAATGTACTCGGCGGCGCCTTGCGAGAGATCGAGATCCCGGCCCGCCACGTACGGCCCGCGGTCATTCACATCGACCACCACGGACCGGCCCTCGTAAGTGACGATCAAGCGCGTGCCGAACTCGTAGGTCTTGCTCGCCGCCGTGTATCCGTATGGATCGTATATCTCACCGTTGGCCGTGAGGTTCCCTTCGAAACCCGGGCCATACCACGACGCAACCATCTGCTCGGCCTTCACGACCGCCGAAGCAAATACAAAGAGCGCCAGACACCCGGCCACCGCGACGGCCACGATCCCTATTCTTCGCGGCCAAGCCGCAAACATGCCAGTCAATTGATCCCCCCTCCAGGAATTTCTTGCAGGCTTCAACTATTTAACTATCGGCAGCGTAACGAATATTCGTAACATTCGCAAGACCTCAACGAAACATTTCCGAAACAAATTCGGTAAAACGCCAGGTAACCTGCGTCATTCTTCACGACGTTTGGCAAAATGGTGTCCCAAACCCGGGTTCGGGGGTGAGAGAAAGCCCACAACGAGCGAGGTTACAATATAGTAACTGTAAGTCGCAAACTTCGTAAGGCTAGAGAGACGAGGGCGAGAGATGAAGTATCGGAGTCTCGGTAACACGGACATTCGGGTTTCGGAGGTAGGGTTTGGGGTCTGGACGGTCTCCACCGGTTGGTGGGGCGAGGTCGTGGATGACAGGTCCGTCCGGCTGCTGCGTCAGGCCCAGGAGCGGGGCATAAACTACTTCGACACCGCCGACACCTACGGCTCCGGCAAAGGCGAGACGTTGCTCGCGGACGCCTTCGGCCACATGCGGGACGAAGTCGTGATCTCGACCAAAATCGGCTACGACTTTTACACGAACACCGAGCGCCGCGGCCAGCAGGCGCGGCCGCAAGACTGGTCGGAAGACTTTATCCGGTTTGCTTTGGAGAAGAGTTTGGAGCGTCTCGGCACGGACTACATAGACCTCCTGCAGCTCCACAACACAAAGATGGACGCCGTGGAGAACGACGAACTATTCGACCTCATGGACCGGTTCGTCGAGGAAGGCAAGATCCGGGCCTACGGCGTCGCGCTGGGGCCGAAGATCGGGTGGCTCGAAGAGGGTGTAAAGGCGATGCACGATCGGGACCTCTCGGCCCTGCAGATGATCTACAACGTCTTGGAACAGGATCCGGGCCGTGAGCTCATAGAGGCCGGTCGCGAAACAGATACGAGCCTCATAGTCCGTGTCCCCCACTCCAGCGGCATGCTCGAAGGCAACTACGACGA
>JBARZM010000162.1:0-2464 GCA_049650095.1 Rubrobacteraceae bacterium
CAGAATGCCTCCTTCCTGGAGCAGAGCGTCATCTTCAAGCGCAAGCACACCTGGCTCATGGGTGTCTTGTATACGGGCACGTTCGGCTCGTTTATCGGGTATGCCGCCGGCTTCCCGTTGCTCATAACTACCCAGTTCCCGAATGCCAGCCTTATATGGGCGCCGCTCGGCGCGGCGTTCGGTTCGCTTATACGGCCGGTCGGTGGCTGGGTTGCCGACAAGTTTGGCGGGGCACGGGTTACGTTCTGGAACTTCGTGGTGATGATCTCGGCGGTGGGCGGGGTGCTGTTCTTCCTCAGTATCAAAGAGCAGCCGGGCGCGTTCTATGGGTTCCTGATCATGTTCCTGATACTTTTCACCGGCACGGGCATCGGCAACGGTTCGACTTTCCGCATGATCCCGGTGATCTTCCGCACTTTCCACGAGCGGCACGTCGAAGGTCTGGACGAGGAACGTCAGGACGAAGCCCAGCGCAACGCGCTCAAGGAAGCCGGAGCCGCGCTAGGCTTCACCTCCGCCATCGCCGCCTACGGCGCCTTCATCATCCCCAAAAGTTACGGAACCTCTACCAACCTGACCGGCGGACCCGAAGCCGCACTGTACATCTTCATCGCATTCTACGTGGTCTGCTGCGCGATCTGCTGGTGGAACTACTACCGGCGTGACGCCGACATTCCCTGCTAGAACAGCTACACAGAGTATCTGCGAGGGCTTCCGATAACAGGAAGTCCTCTCTCATGTTCTCTAAGACTCGTCTTCTCCGAACCGGATCATCTGTAGTCCGCCATCGGAGGCTAGTTCCATGGCGAGCGGGTCCGGATAGCCGCCGGCGTAGTAGACCTCTTCGATGCCGGAGTTCATGATCATCTTGACGCACAACAGGCACGGCTGATGGGTACAGTAAACGGTCGATCCGCGTACCGATACCCCGTGGTAGGCGGCCTGGATTATGGCATTCTGCTCGGCATGGAGCGTGCGCTGGCAACTCTCGCGGCCGTCTACTATACGGATCAGACACCCAACGTCCTCGCAGTGCGGCATTCCGGCCGGGCTGCCGTTGTAACCGGTGGTCAGGATGCGCTTATCCTTTACGACCACCGCCCCTACGGCGAGCCGGGGGCACGTCGAGCGGGTAGCGACTTCGTGGGCTATCCGCATGAAGTACTCGTCCCACGAAGGCCGGACGCGGCGTAGCTGTTCGTGATCCCCGCTGGTGTCTACGTCGGGACGCTTAAAGGGTTCCATAGAGCCTATCCCCCGCGTCACCGAGACCCGGGACTATAAAGGCGTTATCGTCTAACTCCGGGTCCAGGGCGGCGGTGTAGAAATCCACACCCGGATGCTCCGAGGTTACCCGTTTTACGCCCGGCACGGCGGCGACGGCGTGGATGCAAGAGATACCGGTTGCGCCATGATCTTTTAGCTTGTCGAGCGTGGCCGACAGGCTCCCCCCGGTTGCGAGCATCGGGTCTAGGACTATTACGAAATACTCCTCCAGATCCCCGGGCAAGTTGACGTAATATTCGACCGGTTCCGCGGTCTCTTCGTCGCGCTGGAGCCCCACGAAGCCGACCGTGGCCGTTGGCAGTAGTGCCAGCGCCCCGTCGAGCATCCCGAGGCCGGCCCGGAGCACGGGAACCAGGCAGACGGGGGCGGATATTTTCTGCACCTCCGTTTCCTGGAGTGGGGTTCTTATCCGGGCCGTCCGGGTCGGCAGCTTGCTGGCGGCTTCTCCGACGAGTATTAGCGCCAGCTCCCGCATTACCCGCCGAAACTCCGGAAGGTCGGTCTCTTCGTTTCGCAGGACGGCGACTTTCTGCCGGCTGAGCGGCTGCTCTACGAGGTGGAGGTTGGAAGCCTCAAACATAGAGAGGATGGGCATCCGTCAAAGTCGAGACCCGCTCCCGGAGGTCGCCGGTCTCACCCCGCACGGCGGCGGCGATGATGCCGGCGATCTCCCGCATCTCATCCTCGCCCATCCCACGGGTCGTCATGGCCGCGGTGCCGAGCCGGACGCCGCTGGTTACCATCGGGCCTTCCGGATCGTTCGGGATCATGTTTTTGTTGCACGTGACCCCCACCTCGTCCAGAAGCTCTTCGAGCTCTTTGCCGGTCGTGCCGGTCCCCCGAAGGTCGACGAGCATGAGGTGGTTGTCGGTGCCGCCGGAGACGAGGTTGATGCCTCCGTCCATGAGTCCCGCGGCCAGCGCCCGCGCGTTATCTACGATCTGCTGGGCATAGTCCTTGAACTCTGGCTTGAGCGCCTCTCCAAAGGCTACGGCTTTGGCGGCTATGACGTGCATGAGCGGGCCGCCTTGCATACCGGGAAAGACCCGGCTGTTGATCTTTTTCGCGAACTCCTCACGGTTGAGTATGAGCCCGCCCCGGGGTCCCCGGAGCGTCTTGTGGGTGGTGGTGGTGACGACCTCGCAGTGCGGCACCGGCGAAGGATGCACGTCCGCCG
>JBARZM010000163.1:0-5739 GCA_049650095.1 Rubrobacteraceae bacterium
GTCGTCGTCGATGTCCGGTCCTTATCCGAGGAAGGCGAACCCGGCGAAAGCCCGTTCATCACGCCGGATCACATCAAAGACTGGGAGGAAAAGAACGGAGAAATACAGCAAGGCGAGCTGGTTCTGCTGTGGACCGGCTGGGACCGCTACTACGTAGAAGGAGAAGAGGGACAAAAATACACCCGGGGCTCCCTGGTTACGGGGGACTTCCGGGGATGGCCGGCGCCATCTCCCGAGTGCGCCATGTACCTGCACGGCAAAGGCGTCAAGACCATCGGCATAGACGCGCCGAGCGTGGGAGCCGCCCACGACGGAGCGCCGGTACATCAGGAAGGCTTGAGCCGGGAGCTGCGTTACATCGAGTTGTTGACCAACCTGGATCAGCTACCGGTCCGCGGCGCGCACTTCGTGTTCTTGCCCATAAAGATAGAAGACTCATCAGGAGGACCGGGCCGGGCTATAGCCCTGCTGCCGGAATAGAAAGGGGGGAGAACCGTGGGCTTAAGCAACATAAACCGCGCGCCACAAGAAGGAGATGTCGGACGGCCGTAAGTTTCTTCGGCGCCATCTTCGCGGGTAGCCTACTGTTTGGGGCGACGCTGTGGACGCTATCGACAACCATCACGACCCCGGCCATCACCTGGATAACCATCGCCGTGGGTAACCATCGCCGCGGGCTTGGCCTTCGGCCAGCGGCTGACGGTGCTGCTGCGACGGATACCACCCGGCCAGGAACTAGAGTCAATAAGCACCTGACACAACCGGAGCCGCCGCAGATCTCTACCGCCGCGAGGCCCAGACTTCCCCATTTGGAAACTCGTATTTACCCAGCGACTCGGGCTTCATTTCGATGGAGTACCCTGGCATCTCCGGCGGCATGTAATGTCCGTTTTTCATCGTTACCGGGTCCACGAAGTGTTCGTGCAGATGGTCCACGTACTCAAGGATCCGGCCTTCGAGCGAGGCGCTCACACAGATGTAGTCGAAGATTGAGAGGTGCTGGACATATTCGCAGAGCCCCACTCCACCGGCGTGCGGGCAGACAGGGATGCCAAACTTCGCCGCCATCAGGAGCACCGCGAGCACTTCGTTCACGCCGCCCAAACGGCAGGAGTCTATCTGGCAGAAGCGGATCGCCTCAGCCTGCATTAGTTGCTTGAAGATGACGCGGTTCTGGCAGTGCTCGCCGGTTGCCACACCGATGGGAGCAACGGCCTTGGCTATCTTGGCGTGTCCCAAAATATCGTCCGGGCTAGTGGGCTCCTCGATCCACCACGGATCGAACTCCGCCAAAAGCTTCATTTTCTCTATGGTCTCATCCACGTCCCAGACCTGGTTCGCGTCCATCATCAATTTCTTGTCCGGCCCGATCTCTTGCCGGATAATGGAGGCCCGGCGCACGTCATCCTCTATGCTAGTCCCGACTTTCATCTTGAAGTGCTCCCAGCCTTCGGCCACGGACTCTCGGATGAGCCGCCGCAACTTCTCGTCGTCGTAGCCGAGCCATCCTGCACTGGTCGTGTAGGCTGGATAACCGCTCTGCAGCATTTCTACCTCTCGTGCAGCTTTTGTGCCTTCGTTGCGCTGCAGTAGTTCCAGGGCTTCTTCGGGGGTGATGGCGTCGGTTATGTAGCGGAAGTCTATGCAGGAGACGAGCTCCTCCGGGGTCATGTCCACGAGGAGCTTCCAGAGCGGCTTGCCCTCCTTTTTCGCGTAGAGGTCCCACACGGCGTTGACTATAGCCGCCGTTGCCAGATGAATTACCCCCTTCTCGGGGCCGATCCAACGTAGTTGACTGTCGCCCGTGATGCGACGCCAGAAGGCACCCATGTCCGCCGTGAAAGACTCGACCGACTCCCCAACTACCAACGGCGCCAGCGCTTCTATCGCGGCAACGCATATCTCAGTACCTCTACCTATGGTAAAGGTCAACCCGTGTCCTTCGAGGCCAGCATCGGTTTTGAGGACGACGTAGGCCGCGGAGTAATCGGGGGCCTGGTTCATGGCGTCGGAGCCGTCGAGGCTCTCGGAGGTTGGGAATCGTATATCGCGGGCTACTACTTCGGTGATTTTCATTCGGCTCTCCTTACCGGGCGGTCATGCCGCCGTCCACGGTCATGCAGGCGCCGATAGTCGAGGCGGATTCGTCGGCGGCCAGATAGGCGGCCATCGCGGCGATCTCTTCCGGCGTAACGAGGCGGTTGTGGGGCTGGCGGGCCTGCATCTTCTTCCGGGCCTCTTCCGGGTCTTCGTAGGTTGCGGTGATGCGCTCGACCCACGGCGTGTCTACCGTACCCGGCGCTATGCAATTTATCCGCACGCCTTCCTCGATGTGATCTATGGCCGCGGCCCGCGTCATGGAGAGGATGGCTCCCTTGGCCGCGCAGTAGATGGCCCGGTCGTTGAGGCCCACGAGCGCGGCGATGGAGGACATGTTGATGACCGACCCGCCGCCGGAATCCCGGATGGCCGGGATGGCGTACTTCATCCCGAGAAAGGTGCCCCGGACGCACACGTCCATCATTTTGTCGTAGTCTTCTTCTTTGGCGTCTACGACGGTAGAGGCTATTCCCACGCCGGCGTTGTTGACCATTACGTCCAGGCCCTCCCATTCGGAGACCACTTGCTCTACGAGCGCCTCCATACTCCGGGCGCCGGTAACGTCCGTCTCGTGGACGAGCGTGTCGCCGTCTATCTCCCCGGCCACTTCGTTTGCGGCGGCGGCGTCCACGTCGGCCAGGGCGATCCGGGCTCCCTCGCTGGCGAGCCTCATGGCTATGGCCCGCCCGATACCGCTCCCCGCGCCGGTGATTATGGTTCGTTTGCCTGCGAGCCGGTCCATCGTTCTCCTCCTCTTCCCAGGTGCTTGTGGAACTCAGTATAATTACGCCGTGGTGAGCCATGCAAACGGATGGTTTGAAGGGAGAGGAGAAAACTTGGAACCGTTCCCAAAGTGGATGAAAGAACTCCCCGAGGCGGACACGCCTTTCTCGGACCTGGAGGGAAGGCTGCTCGCGGGTCCGCAAGGCCAGGCCGTGTTCTTCCGGGCCGAAAAAGACTTCGAGGTGCCGCCCCACGCCCACGGCGCCCAATGGGGCATCGTGGTGTCCGGAAACCTCGAACTTACCATAGAGGGTGAGACTAGGAAGTATGCGCCCGGGGATACTTATTCGATAGAGGCGGGGGAGACTCACGGCGCCCGGCTCGGGGCGGGGACGGCGATAATAGACGTCTTCCAGGACCCGGACCGGTACAGGGCGAAAGCGGGGTGAGGATATGAAAGGGATAGTGTGGAACGGGCCGGAGGAGATGTCGGTCGAAGAGGTCGCGGAGCCGGCGGTCGAGCCGGGGAAGGTGAAAGTCCGGCCCGCGGCGACGGGCATCTGCGGCTCCGAGGTCGAAGGCTACCTGGGGAGGATGGGCAACCGGACCCCGCCGCTTGTTATGGGGCACGAGTTCGCCGGCGCCGTAACGGAGGTGGGCGAGGGCGTAGACGAGGCTTTGATCGGCCGTCTGGTAGCCGTGAACCCGCTCTACGGGGAGGGGACCTGCCGGTTGTGCCGCGCCGGTCTCACGAACCTCTGTCCGGACCGGCATTTGGTCGGCATCCACTCTTCGGGGGGATTCGGAGAGTACACGCTCGCCCCGGCGGGGAACGTTTATCCGCTGCCGGACGGCGTGGACGCCCGCACGGGCGCTTTGGCCGAGCCGCTGGCGAACGGTGTTCACGCGGTGAGGCTTGGAACGGCGGGTAGTCTCGAAGTAGAGCACGCGGTCATCATCGGGGCCGGGACTATCGGGTTGATGTGCTTGCAGGCGGCGGTCCTCGATGGTGTCCCGAACGTGTCGGTCGTCGAGCCGCACGGGGCGCGCCGGGATCAGGCGCTCGCCCTCGGCGCGGACGCCGCGTACGAATCCGGCGAGGAGGCCCGGTCGGCCCTGGACCTCATCGAGTCGACCGAAGGGCTCGGGGCGGACCTGGTTATAGACGCCGCCGGCGCCGAAGTAACGCGCCGGATGGCGGTCGAAGAGTTGTCGCGTCCGGGCGGGCGGGCCGTCTACATCGGGCTACACGACGACGAGACTACTCTGGGTTTTCACGGCGTGATTCGAGGACAGTTGGATCTCCAGGGCTCGTACGCCTACACGGCGGAAGATTACGAGCAGGCGCTGGGGTGGCTCGTCGCCGGTAAAGCCGGGATCGGGGAGCTTCCGCCGGTGCTGTCGCTGGAAGAAGGTCCGGGAGCCTTCGCGGACCTGGTGAAAGGCCCGTCGGATCAGATAAAAGTCTTCCTGGCGGGGGCGGGCGAGTGATGGCGGATGGCGCGCTCGCGGGCACGTCGGCGGTCGTCATCGGGGCGAGCAGCGGCATCGGGCTCTCGACCGCCAACCTGTTCGCCGACTCCGGGGCCAACGTTCACGCCGCCGCCCGCCGCCGGGAGGCGATAGAAGAGGGGGCCGGAGACAGGGCCGTGAAGGCCCATGAACTCGACATCTCGGACGGGGAAGCCGTACGGCGCACCATCGAGGAGATCGGTGATTCCGACGGGATAGACGTGCTGGTCGTGGCGGCGGGTATGAACTTCCCGGAGCGGCGGTTGGAGCAACTAACCGCCGAGAAGTGGGACGCCATGATCTCCGTAAACCTCTCCGGCGCTTTCTATGCGATCCGGGCTGCTTTGCCGTACCTGCGGGCGTCACAGGGCCTCGTCATTCTCGTCAGCAGCGTCTCCGGTTCCTGGCCGGACGCCTCCGGCCCGGCCTACCAGGCTTCGAAGGCCGGCATGACCGAGCTCGCCCACGCCGCGGGCTTCGAGGAGCACCAGAACGGCGTGCGGTTCACCGCCATCCTGCCCGGTATAGTGGACACGCCCATCCTGGACAACCGCCCCGAGCCACCCCCGAAAGAGGTCAGAGACAAAGCCCTCAAGCCCGGAGACGTGGCCGCGGCCTGTCTCTTTTTGGCGACCTTGCCGCCCCGGGCCTACGTCCCGGAATTAACGATGATTCCGGCCGCAATCCAGGCGCTCGGAAAGACCGGGGTCGCCACGCCGCCGGTTTCGGCGGACAGGTAGCAGAGATGGAGTCCGTTTGTACCGGAGAGGTCCGGGATGACCGCCGGTAGCTTCGATGATATCGGTGACGGGCGCCGGTTCCGTTCGCGAGATTGGTTCGACGACCCGGAACGCCCGGACCAGGCCGCGCTCTATCTGGAGCGGTTTATGAACTACGGGATTACGCCGGACGAGTTGCGTTCCGGGAAGCCGGTAATCGGCATCGCCCAAACCGGCAGCGACCTCTCGCCCTGCAACCGCATCCACGTAGAGCTTGCGGGCCGTGTGCGGGACGGTATTAGGGACGCGGGCGGCATCCCGATAGAGTTCCCGGTGCATCCCATCTTCGAGAACTGCCGCCGCCCGACCGCCGCGCTGGACCGGAACCTGGCGTATCTGGGGCTGGTGGAGATTCTATACGGCTACCCGATAGACGCCGTGGTGCTGACCACCGGCTGCGACAAGACTACGCCGTCCGGGATCATGGCCGCCGCCACCGTGGATATCCCCGCGATCGTGCTCTCCGGCGGGCCGATGCTCGACGGGTATTTCGAAGGTGAGTTGGTCGGTTCGGGGACCGTAATCTGGAAGAGCCGCCGCCGGCTGGCCGCCGGTGAGATAGACGAGGAGCAGTTCTTCGGCGCCGCCCTGGCGTCCGCGGCATCGGCCGGGCATTGCAATACGA
>JBARZM010000164.1:0-2709 GCA_049650095.1 Rubrobacteraceae bacterium
GTGATCCTGGGGTTCGTGACGCTAAAGACCGAGCCGATGCCCGCGTGGAACTTCCTGCCGCTGGCCCTGGGGATGCTCACGCTCGTCAACGTCATCGCCACCGGCTACGACTCCGTGCGGGTGGCGATCTCCATCCTCTTCGGCCTCGGCTGGCTCGTCTGGGGAACCCTGATCCTCCTGGACCCCCGCGAGTTAGAGGAAGACAAACCGGCCAAATAGCGTCGGCGCGGCTGCCGACAAGCGACCATCCTTTTGGTAAACTCCCTCGCGGAGAGGTGTCCGAGTTGGCCGAAGGAGCGCGACTGGAAATCGCGTAGGCGGTTTATAGCCGTCTCGTGGGTTCGAATCCCACCCTCTCCGCTTTTCCTACGATTTGCAGGTAAAACGTAGTTGGCCCACCAGCACGAGCGAGCGGTACACTTGACGACACAATGTGGCTACAATTTGCCGGAGGTTTGTCGTGAGGGATGTGGGCGTCAGGGAGTTCAGGGACCATGTTTCGGGGTATCTGACGGGGGGCGAGCCTCTGGCGGTGCGGAAGCACGGCCGGCTGCTGGGCTTCTATCTGCCGGCGAGGCCGAAGAGCGATGCGGAGGAGCTGCAGGCGGCGGTGCGAGATCTCGACGATAGTCTGGCGGAGTTGCGGCGTGAGACCGGACTCTCCGAAGAAGAACTCGTCGAGGATCTCGTTTCCAAGGAGCCCGAGGAGCGAGGCCGCGAGCGCGTAGGCGGTTAGAGCAAACAGAATTATCTCTGCCGGGCCTCCGGGTAACTCCGCTCCTCCAGCCACTTCTCCAACTCTCCGCGGCTGACACGGATACTGCGTCCGATCCTGACCGATGGGATCTCCTCATCGGCGACCAACTCGTAGGCCCGGCTGCGCGCGATCCTCAACATCTTCGCCACCTCCGGGACCTTCAGGTACTCGTGCTGCTGTTCGTCCACTATCTCCTCCTGTGTCAGTTGCTGTTGTTCGGATGCTACGGTGTCCGACTCTAGCTGAGTACCGGAAACGGCCGACCCTTCCAATTCCGGGTACAGAGATGACTCTCCTGATACTGAGTAAAATACGAACGAAGCCTCTTCGAAGAGGCGCAGCCATACGCCGGCCTCATCGGCGGGAGGTGCGAACACCATGAACCGGCAATCGAAGCATCCCGAAGAAGAAAAGACTCCGGCCGAAAGGTTTCGCAGGCTCGTGGAGGGTTGGATGGCCGAGGACCCCGTCTACGACAGGGAAGCCTGGCCCGAACTCAAAGAAGGTCTCGACCGCAACCGCCCCAAATACCGCAAGCACTTCCCGGATCAGGCTCAGAATCAGCCGAAGGACGTCGGAAGCTAGGTGGACCTGGCGAAGCTGGATGTCAGCGCGGCGTGCGGCACCTGTACGCATTCAAAGAAGCCATTGGATACCGTCCGATCACGACCCAGACCATGCTCACCGCTGACCAACTCAGGGTACAGCCGACACATGTGGATTCCAGTGCAACTTCTTGCCGCATTTAGATTCTACCGGAGTAAGTTGCCGATCTACTCCAGCGGTCTCGCCAACGAGGCGTATCGAGTGCTTTTGAGCGTCCGCAGCAGCTTGCCGTCGGCTGTGACCATCACCGTATCGGAGTCCTCGGCGAGTGCCAGGAATAACGCGTCGTAGATGATGGCACCCGTTTCGTTCGCAATCTCCGCTGCTCGCTCGATCAGGTCTTCGACGGCGTAGGTGTAGACCGGAGCGGCCAGCAGCTTCTCCCACGCACCTGTTGCATCTTCCTCGTCGAGCAGGCCACGCCTCCGTTGCTGGGCGATGGCGTTGAATCCTTCGGGCAGGAGCGTGCCGGGCGCGAGCAACTCCGCGGCGCCAGCCTCCGCAGCTTCCAGGAACTCGACGGCTTCCTCGTGCCCCTCCTCCGGCAGATAGAACTTGAGCGCCACCGACGTGTCCAGCACCAACGAGTGGCTCCGCTTCTCACCCAACGCGGGAGCTCTAGCGGCGTGTATCGCGGTCTTCGCGCACGATCTCCGTGGAGTCCGCGAACTCCCGGTCAGGGTACTTGGCCCTGAGACGGTCCGCGAACTCGCGCGCCCGATGCGTGGCTCCTCTGATGTCTTCGGGTCGGGGCCGGCGGCTGGGCTTGAGGGGAGTCTTCTTATCCGTCACCTTCACACCTTCTATTCTTTAGCGGTAGCCTTCGTGATTCTATACGCTTCATGCCCAGGACTCTAGGCCCATGCCACTTCCGCCGCCTGCTGTAGGTCGTCTGACATACCTCTGACGTCTGTAAGCCACCATCGAGCAGTAGTAAGGTTGCGCCGAACCACTATTTCTTTCCCCTAAATACAAAGAAGTATTTGTAGTACGCGCTCGAATCGTTTACAGTGCCTTCAAGACGTGAGCTTGATCTAGCAGGGGAGGACTCAGACGATGCGGGAAAACTTGGAAGTAAGGGCCGAGATGCTGCGTTATCTGGCCCGTAGGATCTCCAGGGGCGAAGGCCCGCCGACCGTGGCCGAGGTAGGGGAGGCCGTGGGCTTACGAAGTACCCAGACGGCCCACAAACACCTCAAAAAGCTCGAAGAGGCCGGCTACGTCGAACGGCCGGATGCGAACGTTCGTGCGAGGGCGCGTGGCATCGGGCTCACCGGGAAGGGTTGGGAGGCTGCGGGCCACGCCCCGCTCCTGGGCCGCGTGGTCGCCGGCGGCGGTCTCGAAGC
>JBARZM010000165.1:0-11183 GCA_049650095.1 Rubrobacteraceae bacterium
CGACACCAAATTTCGACTCATACAGGAAAGCGCTCCTGGAGCAATCAGCACAGAGAGCCCGACGCAAAGCGTGTCGGACTTGTGCTGAACAATTCCAAGCTTGTGGCAACGTTCTTTGGGCGTTCGGTTTAGCAGACAATTCTCGGCGACGAGCTTTGGCTACTGTTCTTCAGATAGGAGGCAGCATTGCTAGAGGCAATGTAGCCATGCTGGAGGCAGAAAACTGGTACGCCGCAGCCGCTCTGTCTCGGCAGTTGGTCGAAGTTGAGTACCTCGTTTGGCTTTTCGGGACTGATCCAACCGAGGCAGAGGCGTGGCTGTCTGCGAAAGGAACTCTGAGCCAGGGTTGTTGGAGAACATGGCTACAGTGTAGGACTGCTAACGAACCGACGCGTTCTTACGGCGTTCCCGGTGTGCCTTGCTCTTCGCGCGGTTTCCGCACATGGACATGCGGCACCATCTGCCAACCCGGTTCTTAGACCCATCGTAAAATATCCATCGGCACGTCGGGTTCGCGCACGCCTTTAGGCGCTCCCAAGTTCCCGCGGCCTGAGCATAAAACACCGCTCCGAACAGACTTCCGAGCGCTTCTTCCACCGCAGCAGCTCGTACAGCGACTCGTGCCTCCCCCGTCGCATCGAAATGGACGCGATGGAGACACGAGTCGGCGAGTTGGTCCAGGTCTTGCAAGGTTCGCTGTTCAATCTCACCGCCGTTGTGTGCCCACAGGAGCGATCTCAACGCTTCTCTTATACTGATAGCCTTCTCAAAGTCCGCAGCGCTGGCCTCCGCGGAATCCTCTCAGAGGCTAGCCTTTTGCAACCAGTGCGTTAATGCCTCCGGAGTAGGAAGGTTCTCTATTGAGTAATCCATGTCGCGCGTATTGACAAACTCCTGCACGAGCCTCAGTGGGCCAGGCGCAGGCTTGAGTTCGACATAGGCTATGTTAGCAACATTCACTATATAAGTTTACCAACTTTTAAATCAAATCGCAGGTATTGACAACCAACTAAATGATATGGTAGGTTATCTGGAGCCGTAAGTTGTAAGTCATTGACTACGAGGAGGAGCGTACACATGACGATGAGGCGTCAAGCGGTTGAGCAGGAAGGGCAAGCTTGGAGTAGGCATGAAGCGGTCGAGCAGAACGGGCTGACTTGGGAGAAGGTTGCAGCAACCCACGCGGTTGATCGCACCCTACACGAGACACATGCCCGTTTAGAGCAAGGCACAGCTTACTACGTCGATTCCGAACTCCGCGCAGAGCTCGAGGCCATCGGGTTGCGCGGTAAAGTGGTTGCTCAGTTCAACTGCAACAACGGCCGCGAGTTGATATCTGCCCTTCAGCTCGGCGCGGACCGAGGATACGGTTTCGATATTTCCAAAGGGTATGTGGAGCAGGCAGAATGGCTCGCGGAGAGCGTTGGCGTCCCGGCCGAGTTTCTTGCGACAGACATATACGCGCTGCCCGACAGGTATGCCGGGTCTGCGGATCTTGTCTTCGTCACGGCGGCCGCGATGTGCTGGATGCCCGACCTCAGGGACTACTTTGCCATTGCTCACCGCGTTCTGCGTCCCGGTGGCACTTTGTTAATCTACGAGACACATCCCTTCGCCGAGATGTTCAAGCCGGACGCGCACAGGGAAACTGATGAACCACTGGTGCCTCATTATCATTACGGTACTAACGAGCCTTTCGTGTTCGACTCCAGGGGAGACTACTATGGGAACCGAGAGCAGGGTATAGAAATCGCTTACTGGTTCCATCACAGTATGTCCGCGATCCAGCAGGCTACACTAGATGCGGGGTTCGAGATCCGGCGGGTAGCCGAGTTCGATCACGATGTGTGTGTCGGTTATCGTGACCTAGAGCGAATAGCCGTAAGGCCGCCGTTGAGCTTCATGCTCAGGTGCGAACGTGAGTAGCGTCGGGGTGGATGCAACTCGCAAGGTCCGGGACCCTGCATCGTGCCAGGGGCGGAGGCCTCTACTGACCCATCAGGAGCTGGACGCTGCGGGCTCCGAAGAACTTGTCAGCGTTGCCCTCGACCTTGCCGCTCACCCGGAGAAGTATGAGGGAGCCCTGGAAGGCAGACGCGTAGGGCTGCTTTTCAGCGCCCCGTCGACGCGTACTCGTGCGGCCTTCTGGCGGTCCGCCACCGACCTTGGGTCAAAGGTCATTAGCTTCGGTCCAGACGACCTACAGCTTTCTACGGGAGAAACATGGGGCGACACTGGTTTAGTACTGGCCGAGTACCTCGATGCGGTAGTCGTCCGTACCAACGGCCCGCTCGACGAAATGCGAGACTTGGCGCGGTGCTTGCCAGGGACCATAAATGCGCTCAGCAAAGCGGAGCACCCTACGCAAGCGGTCGCAGACTACTGCGCCATGCACGAGCACTTCGGCGAAGTGGACGGTATTCGGTTGGCATACTGCGGCGAGGGTAACAACACGGCAGCCGCCCTCGCCCTCTTAATGGCGCGAGTGAAAAGCGTGCGATGCGACTTCTACTGCCCGCCGGGCTATGGCCTAGATCCGTCCGTGGTGCAAGCAGCATCAGAGACGGCCATGAGTTCCAACGGGCTCATTCGCACCTTTGACGAGATCCCCGACACGCCGGACCGCGTTGACGTCGTTTATACGACGCGCTGGCAGTCAATGGGTGTGGCTCGCATTCCGAGCGGTTGGCGATCCAAGTTCGAGCCATTCCGGGTCGACGAGAACCTTTTCGCCCGTCTGGGACAGCCGGGACGCGCGGTGTTCATGCATGACTTGCCGGCTGTAAGAGGCGAGGAAGTATCAGCCGAAGTGCTCGATGGCGAACACTCGATAGTTCGGCGACAAGCGCACCACAAACGTACCGCCGCCGGGGCCGCTCTTCTGTGGTCCCTGGGAAAGACGAGACTAAAGTGATCTTGGCGGTTCGGGTAGAGGATGAGGTAGGATAATGCAAACACTAAAGCCGGTCCGGGTGACGAAAGATCTGCCTGGTCCACGTTCAGCGGCAGCCCTCGCACGCCAGGGATTAGTCGAATCCAACGCACGCACCTACCCGCGCCATCTCCCACTCGCTGTGTCAAAAGCGACCGGCTCATGGATTACGGATCTCGATGGAAATGAGTACCTGGATTTCCTATCTGGAGCTGGTGTTCTCGCCCTCGGCCACAACCACCCAGAGGTCATTGAAGCCATCCGCGTCCAGCTTGACCAGGTGATCCACACGCTCGACCTTCCAACGGAGAAAAAAGAAGAATTCACCACTTCCGTCCTGGATCTGTTGCCCGCTGACATACGTGGGAACTACAAGGTGCATTTCTGCGGGCCGACCGGAGCCGACGCCGTCGAAGCGGCGATGAAGCTTTGCAAGAGCCATACTGGGCGCGGTAATGTCGTCACTTTCCAAGGTGGGTACCACGGCAGCACCGCAGGGGCGATGTCGGTGACCGGTGCCGTGGCACCGAAGAAACGTGTGACCGGGCTCGTGCCAGGCGTTCACTTCTTCCCGTACGGATACTGCCACCAGTGTCCCCTCGGTCTCAACCGAAGCCACTGCGACACGAACTGTGCCGCCTACCTCGCGCGTGCGCTTGATGACCCTATGGGGGGCTTAACTCAACCGGCCGCGATACTGATGGAGGTGGTGCAGGGTGAAGGCGGGTCGATACCCGCGCCGGTCGAGTTCGTCGAGTCTGTGGCAGCCACGGCTAAGAAACACGGTGTGCCCCTGATCGTCGATGAGATCCAATCTGGCATCGGTCGTACCGGGCGGTGGTTCGCCTTCGAGCACTACGGTGTCGAGCCGGACGTCATCCTGCTCTCCAAAGCGCTTGGCGGTGCGGGACTGCCAGTATCCGTGATGCTGTACCGGAGGGAGCTCGACGACTGGCTCCCAGGCAGCCACATCGGCACCTTCCGAGGCAACAACCTGGCGTTCGCCGCGGGAGTAGCAGCGCTTCGTCTCATGCACAGGGACGGCGTGCTGAACAATGTCGAACGGCGTGGCTACTACATCCTGCAGATGCTGGCTGAAGTGGCGAACGATCTCCACATAGTGGCGGATGTACGTGGCCTCGGCCTCATGATCGGTGTGGAGCTGTGTGACCCTGCAGACGAAGTTGCCCCGAGGGTACTGGCGCGTCGCGTTCAGCGCCTCGCATTGGAGCGGGGCTTAATCGTCGAGCTCGGAGGACGTGACGACAGCGTCATACGGCTGCCGCCGCCGCTCAACCTCACTCATGACGAAGCATGCGCTGGGATGGAAGCGCTTACGGACGCGCTACGCGAGGCTGACTTCGAGAGAACCGGCTCGGCGGTCTCAGGAAACCCATGTGCGGAGGGATGAAAATGGTTACTCAGCAACAAAAACCCGATTTCCATGTGCTTGAGGATTCGGATGCGCTATGGCTTGACGGGTCCGACCTGGTCCACTCGCTTCGGCAAACGCCTCGGCGGATACCTTCTTACTACGGCTACGACAAGATCGGCTCGGAACTGTTCGATGCCATCACCGGGCTTCCCGAATACTATCTGACCTCAACGGAATACCGTCTGCTGCAGGAACACGCCAGCGACGTGGCAGATCAGGCGGCCTCTTGCGATTGGGTGATTGAGCTCGGCAGCGGCAGCGCGAAGAAGACACGGCTCTTGCTGGGCGAGATCTCAAAGCGCCGACAGACCACCTTCCTTCCCATCGACGTGAGCCGCGAGATGCTGGAAACCAGCTCACGCGGTCTACTCAAAGACATACCTGGACTTGCGGTTACCGGCCTCGTCGGAAGGTGGGAGACGGGGCTCGACTGGGTGAGCGCGAATCGCGGCGAGCGGTCTTGCCTGCTCGTCTTCTTGGGGAGCGGTTTGGGCAATATGTTGCCAGACGAGCGGCGTGAGCTTCTGGAACGGCTGGCCGCGTTTTGCAGTCCGGGCGACTTTTTTCTAGTCACGGCGGACCTTGAGAAACCCATTGAGGAACTCGAAAGAGCCTACAACGATCCCCCCGGCTCGGATCTGTGGGGTCGTTTCCGCCTCAACCGACTCGAACTGCTCAATAGTTTGTTTGATGGGGACTTTGACCTTAAGCGCTACTATGAGCGTTGCCACTATGACCCGCGCACGTCAACGATCGAAGCCCGTGTGTACGCTAGTGAGCCGCAGCTAGTCAAGCTGAGAAGGCTCGGGCTCGAGCTGCGCATGACTCGCGGAGAGTCCTTCGTTGTCGACTACTCGTTCAAATTCTGGCGTCCAGAGTTCGTGGATGAGTTGACGGGCCACGGCTTCGTGCTCGCGGACGAGTGGATCAACGGGCCACGTCAATATGGGGTCTTCCTACTACGCAAGCGATAGATAACCGGGATGTTGTCGCGAAGCGTTGTCGTGACTTCCTCGTCCCAACGAGGCTGTTCGACTGTGCCAAACCAGTTATCGGGGGACAACATTCGAGCTCTCTGGCCCAGACAGCACGCGGTGTTTTTAGTCTCCTGAGGGACGGTTAGAGAATGACAACTTTGCCACGAGGCGCTCTTCTCGCCGTAGCTATCAGCGCGACCGTCTACACGATCGTTCAGGGCCTGAGTTATCCTCTGCTCGCGCTGCTCCTCGAACAGGCCGGGGCGCAGGAGTGGGAGATCGGTGTCAATGCGGCGATGATGCCTGTTGGCATGGTGGCCGCGGGAGCAGGGGGGCCTCCACTGGTGCGACTACTCGGGGCCAGAGCCGTAGGTATGTCCGGCTTCTGTCTCGCTGCGCTAAGCCTGCTGGCAATAAAGGCTGTCGACGTGGATCCTGTTCTATGGCTGCCCTTGCGTTTCGTAATGGGCTTCGCGCTCGCCTGCATCTTCATAGTCACGGATACCTGGATCAACGAACTCACGCCTGACGCATCACGTGGCCGCGTGCTTGGTCTGTACTCGGCGCTTCTATCCGTTGGTTTCGCCATAGGACCAGGCATATTGGCCATTGCGGGTACTAGGGGTTGGATTCCTTTTCTTGTAGGTGCCGGCTGCACCCTCGCCGCCCTAGTGCCACTCGTGATCGTTCGGACGCAACTCCCCGATGCCGTCGGAGATGTGGGGCAGGCCTCCGGTCGATCGTTTCTGGGATTGGCGCCTATCCTCCTACTCGGCGTTGTCATCGTAGCGTTCTCTGAGCAGGCGGTGATGTCCCTCCTTCCCGTATGGGCTCTCGCACAAAATTTCGACGTCAGAACCGCGAGCATCATGCTAACGGTTATGAGTATTGGCAGCATGGTCCTCACTTTTCCCGTGGGCTGGCTCGCCGATCGGCTCCCCCGGCGCCTGCTCACTGCCGGGTGCGCAGTTGTGGCCGCTGGATGCGCGGCTCTGCTTGCCCTGCTCGAGGGTGCCACCGTAGCTCTCTGGCCTGTCTTGTTCCTCTTCGGAGGAACGTACTATGCTATCTACGTTCTCAGCCTCGTCAGGCTCGGGGAGAGATTCTCCGGGCAAATGCTCGTCGCTGGGACTGCGGCTTTCGGCGCAGCATGGGGTCTGGGCGGCATAGTCGGCCCCCCACTGGTGGGAGGCGTGATGTCGCAGGTTGGCCCTTCTGGTTTACCGTTCACCCTGGCGATCCTATTCACCGTGCTGGTCGTCGTCAACGCGGCACCGCGAATGTCGGGCCGCAATAAGCGAATGTACGCCTCAGAGGGCCGCGATGAGGTTTGAGCGTGAGTACGTTTTCATTTGCCGTTTGCAGCAAAGCGCCCATAGCTCCATACGCCCCAGCATGGTAGAAACCGACGTTTCGGAGCAAGTGCCCTGGGCTTGGCCGCGCAATGGATCGCGCACGAGACTGTAGCTGGTGCGGCTACGCAACCACAGTGTTCGACTTTCCAAGGAACGGGTAGAGTCGACCGTCTCGCTGGGGGAAGCCGCGCGCTTGGCGAGACTGGTTAAACTCGCCGGCAGAATCGTGGTACTGGCTTGCGGCGGGTTCACCTCAAGCAAGTCGATGTCGGCAGCACCAAGGGCCTTTCCTTCTCTCCGTGCCGGGGATTTGGTCGTGCTCGCCACCGCTCTGACGCTGGAGAGAGGCACTGGGATCGAATCCGATGTGGGTAGCCCACCCATCAATTGTTGGGATCATTCCGAGTGCACGCTACCCGTCGATGCGGTATTCGTTGGCGGATCCACATCCTGCGACGAACTCGCCCGATCACTTCGCCCCCACGTGTGTTTAATACATCGCAATGATGGTCCGTGCGACCTGCGACGAGTCTACTGTCAGGTAGATGCCCAGGACAGACATTAGCGTGGCGGTGGGCGGCAAAGGAGAAGAGGCGTACCGGTAAGTCTTCTAACCAATACGGATCGCGCCCGGCTCTCAGGCTTCCCGGAGGAGATCCCCGTGGAGGAACTCCATGCGCACTTCAGCCTTACAGAATGGGATCGATCCACTGTGCCCTCCAAGGGATCGCCCATGAACCGATTGGGCTATGCTCTGTCCTTGTGCGCGGTGAGGTATTTGGGCTTCTGTCCGGAGGATCTGTCCTCCTGTCCCGAAAACACCTTATGGTATGTCCCCCAGCAGCTTGGCCTCGGCTCCGAGGTGCTCACCGGCTACCCGGAGCGTGAACAGACCAGGACCGACAGACGACCTAGAAGAAGAAGCAGAGTTCTGGGGCCGCGCCCTGGGACACTCCACCCGGGAAACGGACGACGAGAACTACGTGGAACTCGAAACTGACCCGAAAGAGGCACAGATCGAGGTTCAGAAGGTGGATCACCCGAGCCGGGTTCACCTCGACATCGAATCGGACGACATCGAGGCAGAGGTGAGCCGGCTGGAGAAGCTCGGTGCGAAACGGCTGGAGCAGGTGAAGAGTTGGTGGGTGGTGGAGGCGCCCACGGGCCAGCGGTTCTGCGTGATCGAACCCCAGAGGTCGGAGTTCGCCAGCGAGGCGAACGTTTGGGAAGATTAGAAGTTCTCCCGTGAATTAGTGAATGTTCCAGCTAGAATAACGTAGGCCAGAATATAGGGGAGGCATCGAAGACCATAGTTCGTATAGCCCACATCTCGGATACGCATCTGGGTTACTCCCGATACTCGAAGCTGCACCCGGCGTCGAACCGCAATCAGCGGGAGGTGGACGTTCAGGAGGCTTACGGGCGGGCGGTGGACGTCATCCTGGAACGGGACGTGGACCTCGTGATCCACTCCGGCGACGTGTTCGACTCGGTGCGGCCGGCGACGCACGTAATTATCGGCTTCCTGAAGCAAACCTTCCGCATTACCAAACTGGGCATCCCCTACCTGGTCGCCGCCGGGAACCACGAGACACCGCGCCTCCGAACGACGACCGCCGCCCTGGAGTACGCGAACCTGGTAAATGCTTACTCAGCGCACGGTTTCGAACTGGACTACGAACTGGTCGAGGTGGACGGCGTGGGCGTCGGGGTTACGCTGGTGCCGCACGGGGCTATCAACGGGGCGGGAGCCGTGACGCCGGAGCGTGGGGCGGACATCAACTTGATGGTGACGCACGGGATGGTTCCGGGCCTGGAGGCGAAGTCGCACGAGATGGGTGAGGCAAACCTGCACTCCGGGATGCTGGAGGGCGCCTTCGACTACATCGCCCTCGGACACTACCACGACTTTCACGAGCATCGTCAGAACGCTTATTATGCCGGGGCGACTGAGCGGTTCGGGTTCGGGGAGGTCGAGTCGGAGCCCGGGTTCGCTATTGTGGAGATCGGGGACGGGAAGGTCTCGGTGGAGCACGTGCCGGTCGAGGTGCGGCCGATGTTGGACCTGGAGAAGATCAAAGCCCAAGATATGGACGCCGCGCAGCTTACAGAGAAGATTCGGGAACGGACCTCGGACGTGGACCTGGACGGGGCGATAGTACGCCTGCGAGCCTACGATGTGCGGCGCGGGGTGGCGAGCGGCGTAGAGCGGGAGTTGCTCAGGGACTTGCAGCGGCGCTGTTTGAACTTCAGTTTGGAGATCCACGCCGAAGAGCGTCCCGACGACGTAAATGGTTCGGACGGTCCGACATCAGCGGTGTTCGGGCCGCTGGGCGAAGAGTTCACTTCCTTCGTCAAAGCCCGGCAGGAGCGTGGGGAGCTTGAAGAGAAGTTCGCGGAGGAGTTTCTTGAAAAGGGGCGCGGGTATCTGACACGGGCGGCGAGCGGGGAGTCGGCGGAGTGATCCTGGAGCGCCTCTATATCGAGAACTACAAACAACTCCGCGACCCGGTTGAACTCCACCCGCCGGAGGGTGCCATCGGGGTCGTCGGGAGCAACGGTACCGGCAAGTCCACCCTGTTCGAGAGCATCCTGTGGGCCTTTTTCGGCTCGCGGGGCGGCGGACCACGCTTCGCCAACGAGTTGATCCCCTGGAGCGGCGGCTCGACGAAAGATCCGACCGTGGTCGAGGTAACGCTGGCGCTCGGCGGGGATTCTTATACCGTGCGGCGGCAGCTAAAGAGTGGCTCTACCAGCGCGGAGACTCGCGACGGGTCCGGTAAGACCATAGTGGAGGGGGCCGCGGACGTTACCCGGTGGGTCGAGGCGTACCTGCTCGGGATGGACCGGACGGCGTTCGAGGCGACGTTCTTCGCCAAGCAGAAAGAGCTGAAGTTCTTCGCCAATGACGACGGCATCAGCCGGGTGCGGCGCATCAGCCGGATGCTCGGTATCAGCAGCGTCGAGGACGCCCAGAAACTACTGCGCGGAGACCGGAACGACCTCCGTTCCGAGGCGCGAGTGATCGAGGGCCGCCTCGCCGAGGCCGACCTGGAAACGCTTCAGACCCGGCTCGGAGAACACCGCAAAGAGTTGCAGCGCATCGAGGGCGAGCTCGAGAAAGTCTCGGAGGAGCACGATGCTGCCGCCGAAGAACTGGGTGCGGCCCGTGAGGTCCGCGTCAAGCTGGACGCCGCGTACCGGGAGCACACGCGGCTCTCCGGCGAATTGAGGGAGGCCGAGGGTGAGAAGCGCCGGGCTTCGGACCGGACGGCGGAGGCGGAGAAAGACCTCACGGATCTCACGAACGCCGAGGAGGAACTGAAACGCCTCAAGCCCGAGACCGACAAACTACCGGAGTTGGAGAAGGAGCTTGAGCAGCTGGAGGAAGACCGGCGGAAGGTCGAGCACCGGGACCAATACCGGCGGGAACACCGGGATGGGCTGCGCCGGATCTCGGAGATCGAATCGTCCGTTTGGAATACCCTGGAAGAACTCGACGTTAACGGGAATTCGCCTATTTCGGGCTGGGACGGCCTCTTCGACCTGGAAGGGACCGAGCTACTAGAGGAGGCCGTAATGGTGCTCGGGCGCGCCGCGGAAGAACTGGAGCGCGCCGAAGCACGCCTCGTAGAGATGAGAGAGCTCGCCACGGAACACGAAGCCCATCGTAAAGCCGCGGACGAAGTCCGGGAGGTCAGTGGGCGCTACGAGGAAGCGCAGAAAGAGGTAGAGCGGCTCTCCTTAGAGCTGGAAGACCTCTCCGGAGGTGAGGACCTGGAGGAACGGGAGCGCGGTCTACGGGAAGAGGAGGAGAAGCTGCGGGAGCTCGCCTCCAACCACCGGGGCCGGGCGGCCGCCGACGAGCGCGAGGCGAAGAACGTGGATAAGGCCCGCGAGGCTATAGACAGCGGCGACGAGGAACATTGCCCCACCTGCCACCGGGGCTTCGACGACGGGGAGCAGGAGGAGATCACCTCCACCCTCAAACGCCAGGCCGCCGCCATCCGCCGCCGTGCCGCCCGGGAGGTCGAGGAGGCAGAGAAATTTGCCGCCTCCGCCGACACCGCCGCCGAGAAACTGCGAAAGGTCTCCGAAAAGCTCTCCGACTGGCGCAACCTCCGGGAAGCCCTGCTGACGGCCCGCAACCACGCCGAGAACCGGCTCGAAACGTTGGAGAAAGCCCGCGGGGTCTGCCGGGATCTGGAATCGCGGGTAGCGGACAAACCTGCCCCCACGGAAGAGGATCTCGAAGGTCTCGACAAGCTCTGCTCCCGCCTGCGAAGTTTACGGGACGCACTTCCTCGCCTAGAAAGCCTCTCTGAAGAACACGTGAAGCTGACCCGAGGCATCGAGGATCTGGTAAGAGAGTTGGAAGGGTTGGACAACGTCTCTTACGATGCCGGGGCACACCGGGAGAAAGGCGCGGAGAAGACCCGGCTGGAACGGACCCTGGGCCGGGTCGAGGAGCTGGAGCGGAGGAT
>JBARZM010000166.1:0-1632 GCA_049650095.1 Rubrobacteraceae bacterium
GAATATAGACCCGAGCCAGATCAGGTCGTATTCTGATGGAAGTTCGACCTCGTCGAATGGTTTGTCGATTAGAAAAGGGTTGGCCCCGAACGTCCGGGCGCAGAACTCGATTTGATCTTCGGTTACATCGGCCGCGGTAAGATTCGCGTTCGGCCAGAAACTCTGGAACCAGCGCAGGACGCGACCGTGGCCGCAACCATAGTCGAGGATGCTCTCTGGCGATAATCCAGCAAGTTCCAAAGCACCGCGAACCGTATTGGCAACGGATCTCCCGGCCTTGAGATAGGACTCCTCATTAGGGGTGGCCCGAAACATAGCATCCCGTTTGGAGATAGTTCGGTTTACTGTCAAGTCGGCTGGCATATAGCGGCCCCCTCTCTGCCTACGGCTATGTCACCGGCGTAAGCGTATCAAATGCTGGCGTATGCTCGTAAAGCCTATCGCCCTCTTTTACTTTCCACCCGAAAGTCCCGGCGGCGTTCGCTCCGAGGGCTCGGTGCTAGGATACGTCCTCGACGCCCCTATGACTTTTACGCCAATAAACCCCGGCCCAGTCTATCGCGACCATCTCCTCCTCGACGCCGTGATCTCGGCGGTAATCGTGCACGGCCTCCTTGCATCCCTGCACCGCTCCATAGTCGTCTACTATCAGGTAGCCGCCTACGGAGAGCTTCGGGTAAAGGTTCGTAAGCGCATCCATCGTACTTTCGTACATGTCGCCATCCAGACGCAAGACGGCGAGCTTTTCTACGGGTGCTCCTGGCAACGTATCCCTGAACCACCCTTTTAGGAAGCGCACCTGTTCGTCTAGCAGACCGTAGCCCTCGAAGTTGGCTTTGACTTCTTCCAGAGACACAGCGAGGTGCGAGAGTGTATGGTGGATATCTCCGGCATCCTGTACATATTTCTCGGCGTTGGGGGGCGGCAAACCTTCAAACGAGTCGGCGACCCAGACCGTGCGATCTGTCACCCCATACGCCTTGAGTATGGCCCTCATGAATATAGTGCCCCCGCCCCGCCAAACACCAGTTTCTATGAGGTCTCCCGGAATGTCGTCCTCAATAACACTCTCGACGCAGAAGCGCAGGTTGTCCAGGCGCGCAAAGCCAAGCATTGAGTGCATCGCGTCTGGAACGTTTTCCCCCAAGGCTCCCATAGGTCTTGTAACAAAATTTTCGTTGGCCCGCAGTGCAGGGCTTGCGTGAATCCATCCGCTCACGCATCGTTTTATCAGATCCAGATACAGCTCTGTCGAGCGGTCGTTCGTTCGCAACTGTCGGCGAAAATCGTTCGCCTGTCTTTGCGCCCCCTTCAACTGCTCTCGGGTTTCTTGCAGGGCCTTTTCGAGATCACTCCCGTTCGGTCCAACACCCGCTTTACCGCCGCGAAGCTTCTGGCGTTCGAGTTCGTTGCCGAGGTTGGACAGGTTGATCGCTAGGGCATCCACGGTTTCCCGCGGCAGGGTCTCCGCGCGAACAGCTTCCTTCAACGGCGCGTCCTCGAAAATATCCGGGTAGAGGTCAGTGCCAAACTTGTTATTCAACCATCTCAGATCGGCCCGGCTGTTGATCCGCGCCCGTGCTTCGTGCTCGGGGCTCAAGGAAAATTTGTTTCCCGGCACCGTCACCATGG
>JBARZM010000167.1:0-11559 GCA_049650095.1 Rubrobacteraceae bacterium
CACCTCGACCCGCCAAGCGCCCGCGTTCCGCGAGAGAGGGCTGCCGGGTGAGGAGCGAAACCTCCGGCTGGAGTTGCGGGTTCTCTCGGACGTCGGCCTCGTAGGGTTGCCGAACGCGGGCAAGTCCTCACTACTCTCTGTATTGAGCGCGGCGCGTCCCAAAGTCGGGGCTTATCCGTTTACCACCCTCACGCCCGCGCTCGGGGTCGTGGACGAGAAAGAATACAGAAAGCCGTTTGTGGTGGCGGATATACCCGGGCTCATCCCCGGCGCCAGCGAGGGCAAGGGCTTGGGCAACCAGTTTTTGAGGCACGTGGCCCGGGCCCGGCTTCTAGTTCTGGTGCTGGATGCTAGTGAAGACCCGGAAGGTGCGGAGGGCGCCCTGAGGGCCGAGTTGCACGCCGCTGGTCTCTCGCGCAAGCCATCCGTCGTCGTGCTCAATAAGATCGACCTGCTAGACGAAGAGCTTCGGGAATATTTGGAAGAAATGTTTCCGGGTGCCCTGCAGTTGTCCGCCTTGAGCCAGGAAGGCGTCGAGGAGGTCCGGGACCTCATCGCCAGCCGGGTGCAGGAGATGCAGGGTGGAGCCACCGAGGACGAAGCGGCGGAGAGGTCTCACCGGGTTTTCAAGCCTGAGTGGCATGGGATGCGGGTCGAGAGCAGAGAAGGCGTCTACGTGGTGACTGGCGAGGAGATCGAGCGCCTGGCGCTCAAGACCGACTGGGGCAGTCCCGAAGGGATAGAGCACTTCCAGAGAGAGCTCGACAGGAAAGGCGTGGTCGCGGCCCTCCGCCGGGCGGGCGCGGAGCCTGGTGACGAGGTCAACATCGGCCCGACGGCGTTCGATTTCCAGTGAGACCGGCGTGAAGATAGGGATCTTCGGAGGCACCTTCGACCCCGTACACCTGGGACACATGGTCATCGGGGAGCAAGTCATGGACGAGTTGGCGCTCGACCGGGTGATCTTCGTCCCCGGTGGAATACCGCCGCACAAAGAGGCTTCGAGCGTCCGGGCCGGGGCGGAGGACCGGCTGGAGATGGTCCGGGCGGCGGTTTCGGAGAACGAACGCTTTTCGGTGGACCGGATAGAGATAGACGCCGGGCGCCCGATGCACAGTGTAGAGACCGTGCCGTTGCTAAAGAAAAACTCACCGCGCGACGAGTGGTTCTTTATCACCGGGGCCGACGAAGTATCCAACCTGCTGACCTGGAAAGAGCCCGACCGCTTGCTGGAAGAGGTAGTCATGATAGCGGCCACCCGGCCCGGATACGATTTGTCGAGGTTGGATCATCTGGAGGACGGCCTGCAAAACTTTGACCGGATCTTCCCGGTCGAGTGCTCGCGGGTGGATATCTCGGCGACCGGGATACGGCGCAGGCTACTCCAGGGAAAGAGCATCCGGTATCTGGTGCCGGAACCCGTACACGAAATCATCGAACAGAAAGGGTTGTACCTTGGCGATGGAACACGAAAAGAAGGAGTCGAATTGAGGGAGAAGACCTCGTGAACCGTGACGAGCCGGCCGTCAGGCAAGACTGGGACGGACGCGAAGAAGAGCTGACCTACGAAATGGCGAGGATCTCGGCCCGGGCGGCGGCGGAGATGTTCGGCCGGGACGTGACCATAATCGACCTAAAACAGGCCGTCTCCTATACCGATTACTTCGTTATAGCCAGCGCCGAGACCGAACGCCAGACCCGGCGCATCGCCCAAGAAGTAATCGAGAAAATGATCGAAGTCGGGCACCGGCCCCGCACAAAGCGCATAGAAGAAGGCGCGGCCTGGATCAGCCTGGACTTCCTCGACGTCGTGGTGCATATCTTTACCGACGAAGCCCGCGATTACTACCGGTTGGAGTCACTCTGGCGAAGCGCCCCCCAGGAGCGTTGGGAAGGGTAGACGACCACAAACGGCCGGGGGAAAGTTTTGGCCGCCGCGTTGACACTCCCCGGGACGGTCAATATACTCTGGAAGTCTTTTGGGGCCGTAGCTCAGCTGGGAGAGCGCCGCGCTGGCAGCGCGGAGGTCAGGGGTTCGATCCCCCTCGGCTCCACTCTTACAGGTCTTGAGGGAGGACCTGGATGGGACGAGGTTTCGAGACAACCCGGAGAAGCAATACAAGTGAGCAGGAAACTGCAAACTACTTCGCGCGTTATCGTCCACAGATCATAGTATCCGTGCTCGTCGTGGCCGCTCTGATCGGCGGCGCTTTCTATGCCGCCCGGGCCACGGAGAAGGCCCCCAAAGTGGTCTACAGCGCCTCGCTGGATGAGATAGAAGCCGAGGCGAACCAGCCGCTGAAAATAAACCTCAACACGGCCAACGTAGATGAACTAGACGAGTTGCCCCAGGTCGGCCCGTCCACCGCGCAGGAGATCATAGACCACCGCAGGGCTAACGGAATGTTCCGGTCCGTCGACGAACTCGAAGAGGTATCCGGCATTGGACCAAAGACCCTCGAAGAGATAAGACCATTTGCAGGGGTCTGAGGCCCGGACGACGGGAAGTTCTCGCGGGCTCGAACTAGACCTGAGCCCGCCGGTGCGGCTGGACCTCTGGGCCGTGGCGCTTTCCACCGGCATCGTCCTCGGCACGGCCGCGCCGCCGCTGGGGCTTGCCTTGCTTTTGGCGAGCTTCGCCGTCTCCGGGGGAGCACTCTACTGGCGCGAACTGGTTTCCTCAGATTGGCGGATGATGGCCGTGCTCGGTCCGCTTTTCATCGCGGGAGGTGTCGGCATAGCCACCCTGCACCTGGCGACGCCGGACCCTTTGGCCGAGCTAGCCGGGTTCGAGCCCGGCGAAGTAACCGTAGTCGGAAAGGTAGCCTCGCCACCGGTCCGTGGAGGCTTCGGTTACCGGACCGACCTACGCGTAGAGCACCTCTGGTATGAGGAGAAAGAGGTTTTGAGGGGCGGGAGACTTCAGGTGTTCGCTGCGGACCTCAGTGTCGGGGTTGGAGACCGGGTGCGGCTGGACGGCGAGCTGACCCGCCCGGAGCCCGGAGAAGACGACTTCGACTACGGGCGTTACTTGTCTACCAAAGGTATCTCAGCCGTCATGTACGCGGACATCGTGGGGAGGGTAGACGGGAACCTTGGCTGGATCGGCCAGGTGCATCGTCGCACGGACGTGGCCCTCGGTTACGGCCTTCGCCCGACAGAGGCCTCCATCGTGCGCGGCATGGTGCTCGGGGACCGCTCTCGAATGCCCGAAGAGCTCGAAGAAGACTTCCGTCGCAGTGGAATAACCCACATACTCGCCATCTCCGGCCAGCACGTCGCCATCCTCGCGGCCCTGGTCTACTTCGTGCTGCGCGCCGTCGCCGTGCCTTTGATGATACGGAACCCCGTCACGTTATCCGTCATCTGGCTCTACGTCCTGGTCGCCGGCGCTCCCCCGTCGGCGGTTCGGGCCGGGGTGGTTGCGACGTTCGTGCTGGCCGCGCCGCTATTCGGACGGCAGCTCTCGCCACTACACTTCATGACCACCATGCTCGCCGTGGTATTGGCTTACAACCCGAACCTGATCTACAGTACCGGTTTCCAACTCTCCGTCGCCGCCGTTTTCGGTATCCTACTTCTGAGGAAGCCTTTGCTGGCCCTTCTGAAAGTAACCCTCTTCCGGCCGTTCGGCAAAACGCCGGAATTGTTGTCCAACTTGATCTCGATATCCCTGGCGGCCCAGATCGCCACGGCCCCGATAATCGCGGCGACTTTCGGTGAGGTGCCGGTTCTCGGCGTGCTAACAAACCTCATAGCCGTCCCGCTCTCGGGTCCGATACTCACCCTGGGCCTTCTGGCGTCCCTCGCGGGCAACGCCGTGCCGGCCATCGCCTACCCGCTTAACTTCTCGAACGGCTTTTTGGTGACGATAGTAGAGTGGGTGGCGCAAGCCATATCGAGCTTGTCGTTCGCCGTCGTGGAGACCTCCGCCGTTCCGCTGGCCCTGGTCGGGCTCTTCTACCTTGGCTGTATACCCGCTGCCGTCTCCGAGAGCTTCGTTCCAGAAGAACGCCAACCTTTCTGGGCCGGCACGCTGGTCGTCTGGACGGCGCTCTGGCTGGCGTTCGCCGCCGTGGTGAGCGGTTAGAATATCCAGCATGACCGTGTACCTTTTGCTGGGAGATGATGAGGAACGCAAAGCGCGCGGCGTGGAGAGGCTGCGTCGCGGGCGGGCCGCCGAGTCCTTCGACGCGGCCGAAGCCAGCCCGGAAGCTGTGGTCTCCGCCTGCAACTCCTACGACCTCTTCGGTGAAGGGCCTTTCGTGCTGCTGCGGAACCTGGATGCCTGGAACGCGGCGCAGAAAGCCAAGATCGTGACCTACTTGGATTCTGCCTCCGTCGAGTCGGACCTCGTGCTGCTCGGGAAGAAGCTCGGCGCCCGGGAGAAACTGCTCGCGGCGGTAAAGAAATCCGGTGAGGTACACGACTTCGAGCAGCCGACCGGCAAAGCCCTGGTCAAGTGGGTAGTGGGCAACGCTAAGAAACAGGATCTGGAGTTGCCCGAAGAAGTAGCGCAGAGCCTCACCGACCGTTGTTCGGGGGATAAATCCCGCCTGGTCCGCGAGACCGAAAAACTCTCGCTCTATGTGTCCGGCCGGCCGGCGACCACCGAAGACGTCGAGGCGTTGTGTCCGCCGGATCTCCAGTCCAACATCTTCGCTTTCGTTGACTCCCTGGTGTCCGGCCAGCAGGGGCGGTCGCTTAGGTTGCTGGAAGAGTTGCTCGCCGCCGGGGAACCTCCGTTACGGATCGCGTACATGATCCGCCGCCAGTTCCTACTCGCGGCCCGGGCCCAGGCGCTGTTTGGCCGGGGAGTTCCTCAGGGAGAAGTTGCGAAAGACCTGAAGGTACCGCCGTTCGTGGTTCGGAAGTTGGAGGACCAGGCGCGTAAGTTGGGACAATACGGGGCAGAACGCGCGTTAGAACGAGTTCTTGCTCTGGAAGGCGACCTCAAAGGCGCGGGCGATCTGGGCGATGGACTTCAGATCGAGCTTGCCACGCTCAAACTGTCAGGTTAGCTAGGCGGGGTTTCTAGCTCTGCTGGCTGGCGCCGGCTAGGGCCTTATCGAAGCGGCTGATCTTGCGGGAAGCCTTGTTGCGGTGGATGACGCCTTTGGTAGCCGCCTTGCTGAAAGCCCTCTGGGACTGGTCCCGGATCTCCCGGGCGCCCTCCACATCGCCGGAGTCGATAGCCCGGTAGAAGTTCTTGGAGAGGGTGCGGAGGTTGGTGCGGGCGCCTCTATTTTGCACCCCGCGCTTGGCGTTCTGTTTGTCCCTTTTGGATGGTGCCGGCATTTGAGTTTCTCCTTCGCCTGATCAAAATGAATTTAGCCTGGAGAATGTAACATATAGGGAACAAATGGGCAATCGTGTTAGACTCTCCCGGTGGAAAACATCGAACGCACGCGCAACTTCTGCATAATCGCGCACATAGACCACGGCAAGAGTACCCTGGCTGACCGTCTCCTCGACGTAACGGACGCCGTCCCCGAGCGGGAGCGCGTCGCCCAGATCCTCGACACCATGGAGCTAGAACGCGAACGGGGCATCACGATCAAAGCCCAGGCCGTCCGCCTGCTCTACAATCGCCCCGACGGCGAGTGGAACCTGAACCTGATAGACACCCCGGGGCACGTAGACTTCGCCTACGAGGTCTCCCGGGCGATAGCCGCTTGTGAGGGAGCCCTGCTGGTCGTCGACGCGAGCCAGGGCATTCAGGCCCAAACCCTGGCGAACCTCTACCTGGCGATGGAGCACGACCTGGAGATAATCCCGGTCCTCAACAAGATAGACCTCCCCATAGCCGACGTTGATTCGGTGGCCGAAGAGTTGGAAGAGCTACTCGGCGTGGAACAGGACGAGATACTCAAGATCTCCGCCAAGACCGGCCAGGGCGTAGACGAAGTCCTCGATGCGATCGTGGACCGCATACCGGCCCCCAAGACGGAGTATCCCGAGACCCGGGCCCTGATCTTCGACTCCCACTATGACCCTTACCGGGGCGTTATCTCCCTGACCCGGCTTTTCGATGGCGAGTTGAAGAAAGG
The DNA here is from genome assembly GCA_049650095.1 of Rubrobacteraceae bacterium. GTDB lineage: Bacteria > Actinomycetota > Rubrobacteria > Rubrobacterales > Rubrobacteraceae > SIRX01. The sequence goes on from JBARZM010000167.1 coordinate 6,051, forward strand.
TGACATGGTCCGGGCAATGGGCAGCGAACAGCAGTTCGAGCTTCTAGAGGTCGGGTGTTACTCGCCCAAGCCCACCGCGCTGCCCGTACTAAAGACCGGCGAGGTCGGGTACGTGATCGCCGGGCTCAAAGACATCGAGGAACTGCGGGTTGGCGACACGGCTACCCGGGTGGAAAACCCGGCCGAATACCCTCTGCCCGGTTACGCCCGGGCCTTGCCCACGGTATTCAGCGGGCTTTACCCCACCGAAGGCGACGATTTCGAGCGGCTGCGGGACGCGCTCTCGAAGCTTCAGCTAAACGACGACTCGCTCTTCTTCGAGCCCGAGAACTCGCGCATGGGGTTCGGTTTCCGGTGCGGTTTCTTGGGCCTTTTGCACATGGAAATCATCCAGGAACGTCTGGAGCGGGAATTCGGACTAGACCTGATCGCCTCCTCTCCCAGCGTTAAGTACGAGGTCGTCATAAACGGGGAAACGGTGGAGGTCACGAACCCCAGCGAGCTACCGGAGATTTTCGATGAGATCCGGGAGCCGATGGTCCGGGCGACGATTATCACCCCGAAGGATTATGTCGGGGCCGTGATGGGCCTCTGTCACGAGAAGCGGGGCGAGTCTATCGGGATGGAATACATCTCGACGCGCCGGGTGCAGCTAACGTACGACTTGCCGCTTGCGGAGATCATCACCGACTTCTTCGACGCGCTGAAGAGCCGAACCCGGGGTTACGCTTCTTACGACTACGAATCGCTCGGCTACGTTACCTCGGACCTCGTGAAAGTGGAGGTGCTCGTCTCCGGGGAACCGGTAGATGCGCTCTCCATAATCGTCCACCGGGAAAAGTCGTACTACCGGGGCCGGGCCTTGACGGAGAAATTGAAAGAGTTGATCCCCCGCCAGCAGTTCGAGGTGCCGATCCAGGCATCGGTCGGCAAGCGTATTATCGCCCGCGAGACGGTTCGGGCCTACCGCAAAGACGTTACGGCCAAGTGCTATGGGGGCGACATTAGCCGGAAACGCAAGCTCCTGGAGCAGCAGAAGGCCGGTAAACGCCGGATGAAACAGGTTGGGCGCGTTGAGATACCGCAGGAAGCCTTTCTCGCGGCGTTGCGCATCTGAGCCGTTTGGGACATCTACTGGGCGCGCCCGTTGGCCGTGATAAAATTTTGGCCGATGAACCTCTCTAACAGGCAACGCGAGATACTCACGAAGACGACGGAGCTGTACATATCTACCGGCGCCCCGGTGGGTAGCCACGCCCTCGGTGAAGCGGTGGAGGCGAGCAGCTCTACGATTCGCTCCGAGCTGGCCTACCTCGAATCCGTGGGGCTCTTGACCCATCCGCACACCTCCGCCGGGCGGGTCCCGACGGACGTCGGATACCGGTACTACGTGGACTCCTTGATGACGGAGAGCGAGTCGGAGATAACGCCTTTCGTCGCCCCGGAAGGCTACGGCAACGTAGACGAGTTGCTCCAGGGCGTCTCCGAGGGGATGAGTGAGATCACCCACCTCCTCGCCGTCGTGGCGGGGCCGAGCGTGCTGGGCGATTCGCTCTCCCGGGTAGATTATCTGCCGCTCCCCCAGGGCGACATGCTGCTCGTGGTCTCGATGGAAAGCGGCGTATCTTCTACCGCGAGCGTGAAGTTCCCGGTCCAGGTCGAAGAGGACGAGCTCCGCGAAATGTTCTCCTCCCTCAACTCCTGGCTCGGTGGACGCCCCGCCGGCACGGACCTAGAACTCTCGACTGCGGCGCGGAAAGTCCTTTCGGACCACGATCCGCTCGTGGTGGGGGCGGTGCTGAAGGCGATAGAGGTACTGGGCCGGGCCACGGAGCGCGGGGTCTTCATCAAAGGGGTCTCCGCGTTGCTGGCCCGGCTGGACGACCTGGACCCCGCGAGCCTCGCGGCGGTGATAGAAGTATTCGAGCGTCGCCGGTGGCTACTCAACCTCATGGGCGACGCGCTGCGACGCTCGGTCCTGGAACCCTCCGGCGTCGTCGTCTCCATCGGGGCCGAAAGCGGCTTCTACAACCTGGCTAATACGAGCCTCGTGGCCGCGGCCTACGGCCACGGCGACCGCCCCTACGGCGTGGTCAGCCTCATAGGACCCAAGCGGATGGAGTACGGCGCGGCCATCTCCACCGTCCGCTCGGCGGCCGAAATACTTACCTCTCGCTTGAGCTCCGGGTTTTAGAGCATGGCGACCAAGCGCGATTACTACGAAGTCTTGGGCGTGCCCAAAGGCGCCGCTGAGGCGGATATCAAAAAAGCCTACCGCAAGCTGGCCCGGAGCCACCACCCGGACGCCAACCCCGGAGATCCCGGCGCCGAAGACCGCTTCAAGGAACTAACCGAAGCCTACGAAGTCCTGTCCAACCAGGAGGCCCGCCGGGCCTACGATACCTACGGGCACCAGATGCCCCGCGGTGGCGGTGGCGGTGGCGGAGCCGGTGGCGCGGGCGGGGGCGACCCGTTCGGTGGCGGATTCCAGGATATCTTCGAAACCTTCTTCGGCGATAGCTCCTTCGGGTCCTTCTTCGGTGATTCCGGTGCAAGAGGCCCGAGTCGCGGCGGTGACGCTGAAGTAGAGGTTGAGATATCTCTGCGAGAGGCCGCTTACGGGGCCGACCGGGAGATCAACGTCCAGACCATAAAGAATTGCGGGGTCTGCGAAGGTCTCGGGGGAACCCAGACCCGCACGTGCGGTACGTGCGGCGGCGCGGGGGCCGTAAGGACCGTCCGCCAAAGTATCTTGGGGCAGATGGTAAGTACCCAGGCGTGCGGCACCTGCGGCGGTCGCGGACGCATCATCGAAGTTACCTGCGACAACTGCCGGGGTAGTGGCCGGATCTCGGAGATGGAATCCCGGAACATCCAGATTCCGGCGGGCATCGAAGACAGCATGAGAATGAGAATCCCCGGTGCCGGGCACGACGGCGAACCCGGAGCTGCTTCCGGCGACCTGTACGTGAGGATAAAGGTCAAAGAAGACGAAGAGCTGATGCGGGACGGGGATGACCTGATCCACAGGATGAAGATCACCTTCGTGGAAGCGGCTCTCGGTGGTGAGTTAGAGGTGCCTACGTTGGACGGCAGTTCCGAGGTCAAGTTGGACCCCGGCACGCAGCCCGGGGCCACGTTGCGCATGAAGGGTGAAGGGATGCCCCGGTTGCGGCAGCGGGGACGAGGAGACCTGAAAGTCGTTTTCGACGTGATGGTGCCGACCCAACTTTCGCCCGAGCAGCGGGATCTTCTGGAGCGGTTCGAAGAAACCAGCGGCGACGGGACTTACAACGGTACCGGCGGTTCCTTCTTCGATCGGTTGCGGAGCGTCTTCCGGTAGGTGTCTGGATCCCGCGGACCAGAATAACCCGGATATTCCTGGACTTCCCGTTGGACGAGGGCGTCTCTTTTGACTTGCCCCACGACGAGGCGCACCACGTTCGCAACGTACTACGGGGGGCCGCCGGGGATACTTTCGAGGCCGTGGACTCCACCCAACGTCTATTCACAGCCAGGCTCGAAGAAGGCCGTGGCGCCACTGTTTTGGCGGAAGGCAATACGAAAGAAGACACGACGAATCTACGGCTCTATCAGGCTATCCCGAAAGGCAAACACATGGACCTGGTGGTCGAAAAAGCAACCGAGTTGGGTGTCGCGGCTATAGTTCCGCTCATAACCGAGCACGGGGTCGTGAAACCTTCAGACGCGAAGAAAGTCGACCGGTGGCGGCGAATCGCCGAGGCGGCGGCCCGGCAGTCCTTGCAGCTACGGATACCGGAGGTTCGTGAACCTATCTCCTTCCCCGAGGCTGCGCGCGGCGAAGGCCCAGGGGGTGTTATGCTCCATAATGAAGTGGGGTTAAGCGACTTGGAAGAATGCGTTCAGGGTTCGAGCGCGGGGCTATTCGTCGGGCCGGAAGGCGGGTGGAGTGAGGGAGAGTTGGATCTCGCCGGTCAGTGCGGTATCTCCCTGGCCCAACTCGGCCCGTACCGGCTGAGGAGCGAGACGGCTGGCATAGTGGCCGTCGCCCGGTCCCGGGCCGCGATGGGTAGCACGGTGGAGAAGTTCGAGAGGAGCGGATAATGTCCGAGAATGATTGCATATTCTGCAAGATATCCAAGGGAGAGCTGGAAGCCGACATCGTCCACGAAGACGATCAAACACTCGCCTTCCACGACATAAATGGTCGGGCTTCCGTCCATGTGCTGGTGATACCCAAGCGGCACGTGTCTTCGATGGCCGAGATAGGAAAGCTTTCGGACGAAGAGGCGAAGCGGCTCTTTGAAGTATCCCAAAAGGTGGCCGAAGAGCTAGATATCGCCGAGAGTGGCTACGCTGTTAGGATAAACAACGGTCCGGATGCCGGCCAAGAAGTCTTCCACCTTCACCTGCACATTCTAGGAGGAGAGAGGATAGGGATGCCATGAGCCTGGCAGAGCAAATTCAGCGTGATACAAAAGAGGCGATGAAGAGCCGTGACAGGACCCGGGTCGAGGCGCTCAGGATGCTGGGCGCGGCGTTGCAGAACGCCGAGATAGAGGCGGGGAACCCACTCGAAGAGGCCGAGGAGCAGGCCGTGCTTCGCCGGCAGCTAAAGCAGCGGGAGGAATCGGCTGAGGCTTACCGCAAGGCCGGACGCGAAGAACGGGCCGGTCGGGAATCGGCTGAGGCCGAGATCGTGCGCGGTTATCTGCCGGCGCCGCTCTCAGCCGACGAGCTAGGCCGGATAGTCGATCAGGCCATAGAGGATACCGGTGCTTCGGGCATGAAAGACATGGGGGCCGCCATGGGCCGGGCAACGGCCCTGGCCGGCGGCCAGGCCGAAGGCCGGGAACTAGCCGCGCTCGTGCGGAACCGGCTGCAATAGCGATTTTGCAGTAGTAATCCGTGAAAGGAGAAAAGACGGACACAGGGACAGAAAATCTGGTGGAGACCAAGATCGTCATACCGCCGGGGAAGACGCTGGACGTCTTCGGCGAACGGGACTCCGTTTTGCGGAGGATCGAGGAGCTGGTCGAGTGTGAGGTGGTGGTCCGGGGCAATGAGATCCTGCTGCGGGGCGATGAAAAGCCGGTAGGGGTGGCCGAATCAGTCTTCAACGGGCTCGTGGGGCTCGCCGAAGACGGACACCAACCGACGCCCGAGACCGCGGAGCGGCTATTCAAGATGGGCACCGGCGGCGAGGGCGGGAGAGTTCTTGGCGATGTGATCCTGACGCACCGGGGGCGGCGGGTCGCGCCAAAGACTCGCAACCAGAAAATCTATACCGACGCTATAAGGCAAAGCAGGGTGGCGTTCGGCATCGGGCCCGCCGGAACGGGCAAGACCTATCTGGCCGTCGCCCTGGCCGTGGACGCGCTCAGCCGGGGTGAGGTCTCCAGGATTATCCTCACCCGGCCGGTAGTCGAGGCCGGCGAATCGCTAGGTTTCTTGCCGGGCGACGTAATGGCGAAAGTGGACCCATACTTCCGGCCGCTGTACGACGCCCTCTACGAGATGATAGATC
>JBARZM010000168.1:0-2184 GCA_049650095.1 Rubrobacteraceae bacterium
GTATAATCCCGGCGACCCAGAGAGCTTTTAGGAGTCCGCCCCATGAACAACTCTATCGTCGCGGACCGCATCTCGGGCCTTCTCGACGCCACGCCGGCTTTTGACCGGCTGCCGGAGGACGAACGCCGGCAGCTTCTGGGGCGGGTGTCGCTCCGGTATTTCGGCCCGGACACGGTGGTCTTGGAGCAGGGCGCCACAAACCACGACTTCCTCTACGTTATAGAGTCGGGGTACGTGCGGCTGGCCGAGAGAGAGTCCGGCCGGCTCGTGGACGAGTATGGCGAGGGCGATATCTTCGGCAACTTCGGGCTGTTGAAAGGCGGTCCCTTGCCGTTCGAGGTCCGCACCGTGGAGCCGACGGTCTGCGTCCTGATCGAAGCCGGCGTCTTCTGGAAACTCTACGAGGCCCACGAGGAGTTCGCGGCTTTCTTCGATAAGGACTTGCGCGAGCCCTCGGCGGACGGGGGCCCCGGCTTCGACGCGGGCGGCTCGCGGCTGCTTTTCGGAACCACCATCGGCGAGCTCGTCGGCCGGGGGCCTGTCGTGTGTTCCCCGAGGGCGACGGCCCGCGAGGCGGCCCGGGGGATGCGGGACGAGAACGTGGACTCCGTCGTGGTGAAAGACGGCGGGCGGGTGCTGGGCATCCTCACGGATATAGACTTGCGGAACGAGGTCGTGGCGAACGGGGCCCCGCCGGAGACGCCGGTGGAGGACCTTATGCACCGGAACGCCCTGCGGCTCGCGGCCGACGCCCCGGTCTTTCAGGCCTTGATGGAGATGATGCGGCACCAGACTTACCACGTGGTCGTCTCGGAGGGCCCGGGGTCCGGCGCGAAGCTGCTCGGCGTCATCTCGGACAAGGACATCTCCCGGGCCCAGGGCAACAGCCCGGCCTTCATGACCGAGCGCGTAGAGCGGACCAACGCGCCCGAAGACCTCTACGGTATCCGCGGGGAGATCGACAAGCTCCTCATCGGCCTCGAACGTCAGGGCGTAAAGCCAAAAGACCTGGTCACCATCAACACCGAACTAAACGACCATCTCATGAAACACCTCGTCGGCCTCGTGGAGGCCGAGATGCGCGAGACCCACCCCGAGCTATACGTGGACCTACCGTGGGCCTGGCTCTCCCTCGGCAGCGAGGGCCGGGGCGAGATGAGCCTGCTCACGGACCAGGACAACGCCCTTCTGTACGCAGATCCCGCAAACGATGAGGAAGCGGAGAAGGCGGAGGAGTGGTTCCGTACCCTGGCCTGGCGGGCCAACGAGGTTTTGGCGAAGGCGGGCTTCGCCCTCTGCGAGGGCGACATAATGGCCCGCAACCCAAAGTGGCGCCAGTCCTTGAGCGGTTGGAAAGAGACATTCGAAGGTTGGATCACGACGCCCAACGCCGATATCCTGGTGTTTGCCTCGACGTTCTTCGACCTTCGCGGCCTCTATGGCGAGATGTCTCTGGTAGAGGAACTCAAGAAGAGTATCTCCCAAACCCTAGAAAAAGAGCGGCGCTTTCTACCGTTCATGGTCCAGAACGCCCTCGGGAATCGTCCACCGCTCTCGTTCTTCCGCAGGTTTGTCCTGGAGCGTTCGGGAGAGTACCGGCACACCTTCAACATCAAACGCCGGGGACTAAGGCCGTTGGTAGACACCGCCCGCATCCTCGCCATAGAGCTCCGCTACCTGGATTCGGCCAACACCGTGGATCGCTTCGGGCACATAGCGCGGAACATGCCCGGCATGGAATCGGCCGTCGAGAACGCGCTGGACGCCTACAATTACCTGGACGAGCGGCGCTTCGTCCACCACCTGCGGGCCATAGAGCGCGGCGAGAAGCTGAACAACCAGATCAACCCCTCCGACCTCAACAACACCCAGCAGAACATGCTAAAGGTGGTCTTCGCCACCGTGCAGGAAACCCAGGAGGCACTGGCCCGCCGGTACGGAATCAACACGCGTCTCTGACCTCAAAGAACCCGGACAGATGTTACAATTCCATCGAATACCAGGTAAAAGTCCGCGAGGTTGACCGCCATGCCAGAGACGGACATCTTCCCCAGAGAGCTCGAACGAATCGAACAACAAATAGTAAGCCTGCAAGACTATCTCTACGAGGTGGAGCTATACCCGGAGCAGACGAAGCCTTGGGCCAAACTCCGGCGCGCCGTCTCCCTGTTCCTGGTCCGTAGG
>JBARZM010000169.1:0-8714 GCA_049650095.1 Rubrobacteraceae bacterium
GGTCTATAGCCGCTGAAGATGGGTTCGTCGGGCGGTTCGCCGCCGACGGGACGGGCGTCAGCGTACACAAGCTCGGCGACAAAGGCATGTTCAACACCGACACTTACCGGACGATACTGTCCTTCGACACCGGCCCGCTACCGGACTCCGCGGAGATTCAAACCGCCCGGCTCCGCGTCTACCGCAAGGGACTGTCAGGCTCTGTCGGGCAAGTTCGCGTGGACGTCAAAGACGGCGCCTTCGGGACCAATGGACTGGAGCAGGGCGACTATGGGGCGGCGACGAGGTTCCCCAACGTCGCCGCCCTGAACGTGCCGGCATCCGACAAATCCTACGCGGAGGTTAGCCTGCCTATGAGCTCTCTAGCGGCGATCAATACTACGGGTAGGACCCAGTTCCGCCTGAAGGCTTCCACGGCCGCCGACTTCAAGCGGGACGTGCTGGAAGTCTACGGTGGCGAATCGGCTTACGCCCCGCGGCTAATCCTGGGTTATTGATCGCCGGCGCCGTGGCGCTCGGCCAGGTCACGCTTGAGGATCTTGCCGGCGCCGGATTTGGGTAGTTCGTCGAGGAAAACCCAGCGTTTGGGGATTTTGTAACCGGCGAGGCGTTCCCGGGCGAACGCCTCGATCTCCCCCTCTTCGGGATGGGATTCAGGTTTTTGGACTATCGCGGCCAGCCCGATCTCACCCCACCGGTCGTCCGGCACCCCGACCACGGCACACTCGGCCACCTGGGGATGGTCGTAGAGCACCTGCTCGACTTCCGCAGGATAGACGTTCTCCCCGCCGGAGATAAACATCTCTTTCTTGCGACCGACGATGAAGTATCGTCCGGCTTCGTCCCGGTAAGCGAGGTCTCCGGTGTGTAGCCAGGTCCGGCCCTCCTCATCCGGGCGCAACACCTCGGCGGTCTCTTTCTCCAGCTCCCAGTAGCCGTTCATCAACACCGGCCCGGAGAGGCACAGCTCACCCGCTATACCGTCCGGGAGCTCGGCGCCTTCGGCATCCGACACGCGCCCCCACAGGTGAGGCATGGGCCTGCCAACCGACTCCGGGTGACGTTCCGCCTCGTCCAGGTCCACGTGGAAGCAGTTGACCCCGGCTTCGGTCATGCCGTAGCCCTGCTTGAAACGCACCCCGAGTTCCCCGAACCTGCCACGCACCGGGGCGGGACAAGGAGACCCGCCGGAGATGGCCCAGCGGACGCCGGAGAAGTCGGTCTGGTCGAACCGGGGATGGTTGTAGAGCATCTGATACATCGTCGGGACCATGAAGATCAGGGTGGGCCGATAGGTTTCTACCCACTCCAGATACTCGCCGGGGTCGAAGTTCTCCTGGACGATGACGCTTCCGCCGAGATACAGCAGCGGCGTGGCGAGGGCGTTGACGGCGGCGTGGAACATGGGGGTCGAAACGATGCAGCGGTCCTCCCCGGTGACACCCCAGGCGAAGGCGGTGTTGAAGGCGTTCAGGAGTAGCTGGCGGTAGGAGATCATGGCCGCCTTCGGCAGTCCCGTCGTCCCACCGGTAAAGAGCAGCAGGGCCACGTCCTCCACACCGGGTTGATACCCGGTAAACTCGCCGGCGGGCTCTTCTTGCAGGGCTTCGAGCGGCAGGGTTTCGTTGTCCATGTCGTTCGCGATTTCGGAGAAGCCGGGACCGTAGAAGGTTATCTTCGGCCGGATGTACGCAGCCAATTCCCGGAGCTCGGGGCGGCCCAGTCGGTTGTTGAACGGCGCCAACGTGAACCCCAGCAGGGGGGCGGCGAAGAGCAGATCCAGATAGGCCGGGTGGTTCGAAGCCAGCAGCCCCACCCGGTCACCAGGCTCTACCCCTCGTCCAGCCAGGACACCGGCCGCGCGCCGCGCCCGTTCGTAGAGCTCGCCGTAGGAGATCCAACATCCACGCCAGCACACCGCCGGCCGGTCCGGGTGATACGAGGCCCGACGTTCGAGTACGTTGGCGTTCAACTCCATCTTCGTCGCTTCACCCCCCGCCCAGCGCTGCCTCGACGAAGTGCAGCCGGTCGTTGCCCCAGAACATTTCCCCCTCCACGAAGAAGGCCGGAGCCCCGAACACCCCGCGCTCGAGGGCTTCCGTGGTCGCCGCTGTAAGGGCTTGCTTGGCCTCCGGGCTGGCCGCTCCGGCGAGCACTTCTTCCGGGTCCTCGCCGATGCGGCGTGAGATCTCCGATATGGGACCGTCCTCGTCCTCTTCGGTCAACCCTTTCGGCGCCCCGCCCTCTTCCCAGAACAGCGAGAACCCTTCGCGGGTGAACGCCTCCAAATTCCCTCTCTCACCGCAGAACATTGCGGCCCGCATCGTCTTCACGGTCCGGAACGGGAACGGGTCCGGAAAGTCCAGCGGCAGGCCGTAGTGCCCGGCCCAACGGTGGATGTCCCGTGTCTGGTACCGGCTCTTTGATTCTATCTCCACGGGAGATTTGATCCCCGCCGTCTTGTGTACCGCGCCGAGCAACATCGGACGCAACACCAGCTCCGCGCCGTGCTCCTCGCAGACCCGTCCCGCCTGACCGTACGCCAGGTAGGAATACGGGCTGACGAGATCGTAGAAAAACTCCACCGTACCCACAAAACCCCTTTCTTCTCTGACCTTCCCCTAACCACAAGTAAGCTTACCGCGAATCCATAGTCCGCACGAACCCCGAAACCCGCGAAATTTTTTCGGGGAATTTCCCTCCCTGTACCCCAGTTGGTAGACGGGGGTGTCGCATTGGCGGTTTGGCGACGTGGATCGGGGGCTTCGCGGGCGCCCTAGCGGTGAGCTACGTTGCGGCGGAGCTAGCCAAACCGTTCGTGGCGGTGTTCCTATTCGGGCTCGGGGTTTACGTGCTGGCCCCCCGTTGGGTGCGTACCAGGCCGGCGTGCTTTAGCTCCAGCAAGATGTTCTCCAGGGACTTCAGCGGTATATCCCGCGCCCCGGAGATCCGGACTCCCTTCGAGAGGCCCGGGTCCTCGGAGACGGCCAACGCGGGCGCCGCCCGCAGGGCGTAATCAGCCTTCGCCGAGACCTGCAACCTTTTTCAGCCTCCGAACCTGTCTTTTTGGCGGTCTCGCCGGTAATTCTTGCGGCTGGGCGCGTAGACGAACCAGTAAGACCCGATCAGTATCATCAGGAACAACACTAGCGCGCCCGCGAACTGCCAATACTCGGTGCCCATAGCTCCTCCTAGTCTGGATTTCGTAAGGCTAATTCTACGACAATACCCGGTTCCCGGTCGAGTAGCTCCGGGGAGTCTGGCGTGCGCCCCATTGCCCCATGTCATACCGGGTGCTAACATTTCTACGATCGTGGGTTCTCGGTGGGGATAGAGGGCTTTGTAAACGCTCGAAGGGAGCGGTTTTCGCGGCGGTCATCCCGTCCATGCGGGGCGGCGCCGCGGGATTCGTAATCTTCTAAAGGAGGAGACACAAATTGAACGGGCTGATGCAAGATTTCCAGCTAACCTTACCGTACATGCTGCGGCGGGCGGAGCAACTCTACGGGTACCGGGAGATCGTCACCCGCCGTCCGGACAAATCTTTCCACCGCTACACCTACGCGGACTTCGTATCCCGGTCCAAAAAACTCGCCGTGGCCCTGAAGAAGCTCGGCATCGAGGACGGGGAGCGCGTGGGTACCCTGGGATGGAACACCTACCAGCACCTCGAAGCGTACTTCGGCGTCCCGTGCTCCGGCGCGGTGCTCCACACCCTCAACCCGCGCCTGCACGAGGATGACCTCGCCTTTATAGCCGACCACGCCGAAGACCGGGCAATGCTCATAGACGAGAGCCTGGTGCCGGTATTCCAGAAGTTTTGGGGCGAGACCAGTATCGAGCATGCCATCGTCGTAACGGAAGGCGGCGAAGTGCCGGAAGGCATGCTTTCTTACGAAGACCTCCTGGCGGACGCCGACGAGTCGGAGTTCGAGTATCCGGAGTTCGACGAGTACAAGGCCGCCGCGATGTGCTACACCTCCGGCACCACGGGCCGCCCGAAAGGCGCCCTCTACTCCCACCGCTCGACCGTGCTCCACTCCATAATGGTCTCGATGGGCAACACCTTCGCGCTCTCGGAGACGGACTGCGTGCTGCCGGTAGTGCCGATGTTTCACGTCAACGCCTGGGGGATGCCGTACGCTTCGGTGCTCGTCGGGGCAAAGCTGGTGATGCCCGGCCCCCACCTCGACCCGGAGAGCGTGCTCGAGGACTTCGAGCAGGAGAAAGTTACCTTCACCGCCGGCGTACCGACCGTGTTCCTGGCCGTGTTGCAGGCCCTCGACGCGGAGCCGGATAAATACGACCTCTCGGTGTTGAAAACACTCGCCATCGGCGGCTCGGCCGCGCCGAAGGGCGTCATAAAATCCTTCGATGAGAATCACGACCTGCAAGTCGTCCACGCCTGGGGCATGACCGAGATGAGCCCCATCGGGACGGTCGCGAACCTGCCGAGCGAGGTCCTGGATCTACCGGAGGAAGAGCAACTCGAATACAAGGCCAAGCAAGGCTACCCGGTGCCGTTCGTGGAGATCCGGGGCCGCGGTGACGAAGGCGACTTCATCCCGTGGGACGGCGAGAGCATGGGCGAGCTGGAGGTCCGCGGACCGTGGGTCGCCTCCTCCTACTACGAGGCCCCCGAAGGCGACGACAAGTTCACCGACGACGGCTGGTTCAGGACCGGAGACATCGTCACCATAGACAAATACGGGTTTATCAACATCACGGACCGGGCCAAAGACCTCATAAAGAGCGGTGGAGAGTGGATCTCCTCCGTAGAGCTGGAGAACGCCCTGATGGCCCACGACGCCGTCTCCCAGGCGGCGGTGATCTCCATCCCCCACGAGAAATGGGACGAGCGTCCCCTCGCCGCCATCGTCCTCAAAGAAGGCGAAGAGGTCAGCGAAGACGAGCTACAACAGCACCTGGAGAAGGACTTCGCCAAGTTCTGGCTCCCGGACGCCTACGAGTTCATAGAGGAGATCCCCATGACCGCGACCGGCAAGTTTCAAAAGCTAAAGCTGCGCGAACAGTTCGAGGGCTACCGGGCCGACGGCAACTAACCCACCCGGAGAGCGTCTTTGAGCCCGATGGAAGTCCTCGTACAACACAACGTGCCCGCCGAAATGCGGGACGGCACGACGCTCGTGGCGAACGTCTACCGTCCCGCCGGCGACGGCTCCTACCCGGTCCTCCTGACCCGCACGCCCTACGGCAAAGACGTCTCTTTTTCGAGCCCCTACTTCGACCCCGTAAAAGCCTCCCAAAACGGCTACGTCGTGGTCGTCCAGGACGTGCGGGGAAGGTATGCCTCGGAAGGCAAGTTCACCCCGTTCGTCAAAGAGTTCGAGGACGGTTACGACACCGTCGAATGGGCCGCGAAGCTCCCCGGCTCGAACGGCAAGGTCGGGATGTTCGGCATCTCCTACTTCGGCAAGACCCAGTGGCACGCCGCCCTGATGCAGCCGCCCGCCCTGGCGAGCCTGGCGCCCGGTACGACCTGGGGCAACCACTTAAACGGCGTCCAGATGCGCGGCGGCGTCCAGGAACTCGGCCTGATGCACTACTGGGCCGAGACCGGCCTGGCACTCGACGCCCTGTTCCGCCGGTACCGGGAGGAGCCGGAGAAAGTAGCGGAGAAACTGCCGCCGCTCGTCGAAGTGATAGACACGCTGCTAGCCGGTGGCGGTTACGACACGCTCCCGCTCACCGGCCTGCCGGACCCGGACGGCCTGGTGCCGTTCGTCCAGGGCGGCTTCGGGCGCGGCGTGGACGATGAGGGCTGGGACTACCTGAACATCGACGGCCGCTACGACCTCGTGGAAGCCCCGACCTTCCACATCGGCGGCTGGTACGACTGCTTTATAGGGGAGACGCTCCGCCAGTACGGGGCGATGAAGGAACAAGCCGCGGAGCGCGGGCTGCGTCCGCCGCGCCTGCTCGTCGGACCCTGGACCCACGGCATGTTCGACAGCACGGTCGGCGGGCTGAACTTCGGCATCGGCAGCTCCGGCCTCTTTCTGAACTACCGGGGCGACCTGACCGAAGCCCACCTCCGCTGGTTCGACGCCACGCTCAAGGACGAAGAAAGAGCCCTGGCAGACCGGCCGCCGGTCGAGGTATTCGTCATGGGGGAGAACCGCTGGCGCGGTTACGAGGAATGGCCGGTCCCCGGCTCCCGGGAAGAGCACTGGCATCTCCATCCCGGCGGGCTCCTCTCCCGGCAGGCGCCGCCGTCGGGCGAACCCGACGGGTACGATTATGATCCCGAAGACCCGGTTCCGACAATCGGCGGACCAGTGCTTCTGGCCCCGGTCCACGGTCCCGGACCCCAGGACCAGAGGGAGATCGAAGTGCGCCCCGACGTACTCCTCTTCACCAGCGACGTGCTGGGCGCGAGTTACACGGTACTCGGCGCGGTCCACGCCACGCTCTACGCCGCCTCCTCCGCCCCCGACACGGACTTCGTCGTCCGGCTGGTGGACGTTTACCCGGACGGGCGCGCCATTTGCGTGGCCGACAGCATCGTACGGGCCAGCGCCCGCGAGAGCTACCCGGCCCCCGGCGTCATAGATCCCAAACCACCAAGCCCAATAGAGCCCGATGCAGTCTACGAATACGCGATAGACCTGTGGGCCACCGGCATCACCTTCCTGGTCGGACACCGGATACGGGTGGACGTAACCTCGAGCTCCTTCCCCCGCTGGGAGCGCAACCTCAACACCGGCGAGAGCAACGTCCATTCGTCGAACACCCGGGTCGCCCACCAGCGGATCTTCCACGACCCGGAGCGTCCGAGCCGGGTTACACTCACCATCGTAGACGAGTAAAGGAGCACGTCATGGCCGAAGCTGTGATCCTGGAAGCCGTCCGCACCCCGTTCGGACGTCGTGGCGGAGCCCTGCGCGACATCCGGCCCGACAAGCTACTCGCCCACACCCTCGACGGTCTGGTCGAACGCTCCGGCATAGACCCCGAAAAGATAGAGGACGTGGTCTGCGGCACCGTTACCCAGGCCGGGGAACAGGGCGCGAACGTCGGACGGCTCGCCGTCATGCTCGCCGGTTTTCCCGTTACCGTGCCGGCCGTCACCATAAACCGGATGTGCGGCTCCAGCCAGCAAGCCGTCCACTTCGCCTCCCAGGCCATAGCCGCCGGGGACATGTCCTACGCCATCGGGTGTGGCGTGGAGAGCATGACCCGGGCGCCGATGTTCAGCGACATCGGTGGAATGCCGGACGCCGGATCGGTCTTCGAGGTATTGAACCCGGAACTTCTGGACAAGCAGGAGTTGGTCCACCAGGGCGAAAGCGCCGAGCGCATAGCGGACAAATGGCACATCACGCGCCAAGACGCCGACGCCCTATCCGCCGAGAGCCATCACCGGGCGGCGGCCCGCGAGATTCACAAGGAGGTACTCCCGATCTCCGGCCTCGACGCCGACGGTAACGAAGTGGAGCTTGCGAGAGACGAGGGTGTCCGGGCAAACGTGGACCCGGAGAAGATGGCTTCGCTAAAGACAATCTTCCGGCCCGGGAGCGGCATCGTCACGGCGGGAAACTCCTCCCAGATATCCGATGGGGCTTCCGCCGTGCTCGTCGGCGACCGCGAAATGGCCGAAGCCGACGGCTTCAATCCGAAGGCCCGCTTTCTGGCGCGGGTGGCGGTCGGGGACGATCCGGCGATGCAGCTCACCGGCGTCATTCCGGCGACGCGAATGGCGCTAAAGAAAGCGGGCTTGGGCGTCCAGGACCTCGATTGGATCGAGATAAACGAAGCCTTCGCAACCGTCGTCCTCTCCTGGGCCGACGAGCTAAAGCCCGACATGGAAAAGGTAAATCCGTGGGGCGGTGCGATCTCCCACGGACACCCGCTCGGGGCGACCGGCGCGGGCCTCATGGCGAAGATGGTCGCCGGCCTCGAAGCCACCGATGGGCAGCTCGGTCTACAGGTAATGTGCATCGGCCACGGCATGTCCACCGCCACGATCATCGAACGCATTTAATGGACATAGCCGGGCGCACCTTCCTGGTAACCGGCGGCGGCTCGGGCCTCGGCGCCGCGACCGTCCGCAACCTCGCGGATGCCGGCGCGAAAGTCCTCGTCGCCGACCTGGACAAAGAAGCCGGAGAGGGCATCGCCGGGGAGATCGGTGAAGCCGCGCGCTTCGTGGAGACCGACGTAACCGACGAGAAGAGCGCGCACGCCGCGATAGACACGGCGGTCCATGAGCTCGGCGGGCTCCAAGGCGTGGTCAACTGCGCCGGCGTCGCCATCGGGGCGAAGGTGCTCGGCAAAGACGGCCCGCACGACCTGGAAGCGTTCACGAAGGTGCTCCAGGTGAACGTGGTGGGTACTTTCAATGTCATCCGGCTCGCGGCGGCGGTTATGAAATGGAACGATCCTGTCGGCAGTGGGGAGCGGGGGATCATCATAAACACGGCAAGCGTGGCGGCTTTCGAGGGCCAGATCGGCCAGGCCGCATACTCCGCTTCCAAAGGCGGCGTCGTCTCTATGACCCTACCGATCGCCCGTGAATTGGCCTCAAAAGGTATCCGGGTGATGACTATTGCCCCCGGCATCTTCGACACCCCGATGATGGCCGGCCTGCCGGAAGAAGCCCGCGAGTCGCTAGGGGAGCAAGTCCCGTTTCCTTCCCGGCTTGGTAGGCCGGAAGAGTACGCCGCGCTTGCGAGACATATCATCCAGAACGA
>JBARZM010000170.1:0-20282 GCA_049650095.1 Rubrobacteraceae bacterium
CCAGGTTGCCAAGTTGGGTCGTGCTATTCGCCTTCTACGCGCCGTAGCGGTAGAGCTTGAGGGCGTTGCCCATGAGGAGGCCCATGATCTCCTCTCCCGCAAATACCCCCAGCGAGCCGCCCGCGCAGGTCCGTTCGCCGAAGCTCTCCGCCGTCGGCAGCGTGTAGTCTGAGTGGAGCAGGAACGGCACCCCGTGCCAGGAGTGGCTCAAGAGTTTGGCCGGCGTCGCGTGGTCCCCGGTGATGGCGAGCACGTCCGGGCCTAGATCCAGCAACTCCGGCAGCAGGCCGTCCACTTCTTCTATGACCTCGCTCTTGCGCCCGAAGTCCCCATCCTCGCCGGCGGCATCCGTCGGCTTTACGTGGACGAAGAAGAAGTCGTAATCGTCCCAGTTTGCCTTGAGGGTCTCGAACTCTCCGGCGATGCCTTCGCCTTCCTTGAGGAGTTCCATACCGGCGAGGCGTGCCAGGCCCTTGTACATCGGGTAGCTGGCAATGGCCGCCGCATGGAGGTCGTAGATCTCATCGAACGACGGCAAATTCGGGTGCATCCCGAAACCGCGCAGCAGTACGGTGTTGGCGGGCTCCTTGCCCTCCAGTATCTCGTCCACCTTCTCGATGAATTTGTTGGCGAGATCCGCGCTGTTTTTCGCCTCTTGGGAATCGTCCTGGGGTTCCACCGGTAGGGGTTCGAGGCCCGTGCGCTGCGGGTCGGAGTCGTTTAGGGCGCCGGAGAATCCTTCGCCCCGGAAGATGGCGACGGCCCGGTGCTCTTTCTCGTGCAGCAGCGTTACCTCGGCGCCGTCGAGCTGCAGCTTCTCGTTGATTTCGTCCACCAACTTGGAGGCTTCTTCGGTCGGGATGCGTCCGGCGCGGCGGTCGGAGATCCTGCCTTCCTCGTCTTTTGTGGCGAAGTTGATGCGGGCGGCCAGGTCGCTCTGCTCCAGCTCGAACCCGACGCCCAAGGCGCTCAGTACGCCTCTGCCAACCGGGAACTCGATGGGGTTGTACCCGAAGAGCGCCAGGTGACCGGGTCCGCTACCGGGGCTGACGCCGGCGGCGACCGGGAGCGAGAGGCCCAAGTCCGAGGCGGCGGCCAGGGAATCCAGGTTCGGGGTGTTGGCCGCTTCGAGTTCGGTATTTCCGTCTTCGTTCGGGAGGCCGCCCAGGCCATCGAGTATGAGCATAACGATCTTCGACTCCGTCGGCACCGACAGTTCACGCATGAGGTCCAGGTTCAAAGCAATGTCCTCCTGTTTCGGGGTCCCGGCAGTCTACCAAAGTACCCCTGTATAATCCGCACCAAACGACCTTTGGGGATGGTGTATGAAGATAGAGACGATCGACCTGAACTTCCTTGGAACCGAGCAGGTGATAGCCTCGTTCTTGTTGATGGGCGACGACTCGGCGGCCCTCGTGGAGACCGGCCCTACGACGTGCCTGCAGAGCCTGATGGGCGGCCTCGAAGAGCATGGAGTAGCATCCGAAGACGTGCGCCAGGTCTTTCTAACCCACATTCATCTGGACCACGCCGGGGCCTCGGGCCATCTGGCGGAACGGCTGCCAAACGCGACCTTCTACGTGCATGAGATCGGCCAGCCGCACCTGGTAGACCCATCCAAATTGCTAAAGAGCGCGGCCCGCATCTACGGCGACCGGATGGACGAGCTGTGGGGAGAGACCCGCCCGCTACCGGAAAAGAGGATCAAGGTAATCTCCGACGGCGACGAGATCGGGGCGGCCGGAAGCCTTCTCACGGCCCACTACACCCCGGGGCACGCCTACCACCACCTCTCCTATCTGGAAACGGATTCCGGCTCCTTGTTCGCCGGTGACGTGGCAGGCATCCGCCTCCCCGGACAGTCCTACGTGCGGCCTCCCACGCCGCCGCCCGAGATAGACGTCGAAGCCTGGATGAAGAGCATAAGCTACATCCGGGACCTGGCGCCAAAGAGCCTCCTACCAACCCACTTCGGCGCTTACGACGACGTAGAACGCCACCTCGGAGAGCTGGAGCAACGACTGCAAGACTGGCTCCTCTTTGTAGAGGAACGCTTCGATCACGCCGAGAAAGAGGAGATCGCCGACGAGCTAAAGGCCAAAGGCGACGCCGAGATGCTCGCCGAAGGCGCCGGGCCGGAAGAGACCGAACACTACGATCTGGCCGGCAACTACGTAATGCTCGTGGATGGCCTTATGCGCTACGTCTCACGGAAGCGAAAAGAGGAATAGTTCGAAGACCTGCATGGGCAAGCGCCTCTGTAGTACGGGCCGGAAGGTGGGACCTTGGCCGAAGAACCCCTGTTAGTACTAGAAGAGTCCTGGGTCTTCGGGATGCTCTGGCCTAAACGACTCTTGATCTTCGAGGACCGGATAGAGGCCCGGAGCACGGAGTTGCTACAGGAAACCATAGAGACGACTTATTATTCAGAGATCAAAGACGTCGCGGCTGGCGGAGGTGGATGGTCCGTCAGCCTCCTCATAAAACGTAATGGTAGTCCCATGCTTTTGAGAGGCGTCGAAGAAGCCGCCGCCGAACACGCGAAGACCTTGATCAAAGACCGCATCCACCGAACCCCGAAGGGTAATCTCGACGCGGCAGACCTCACCCGCAAACCGGGCGACCTGCGGGACGCCGGCATCCTGAGCGATGAAGAGTACCAATCCAAACAGAGGGCCATAGACGAAGCAGACCCCAGCATATAGCCCCACAAAACCAACTACCCCAAAACCATAGAGAATTCGGCGCTGAATGGCGCTTTCAATGCGATTTTCTTTCGTTATGAACTTTTGTTCTTGACAAACACAAAAGTTCTAGATATCTTAGTATCCGGTGATACAGATATGACCACGTTGGGGAACGTTGGTCGGAGGAGGACAGGAGGCGTATGGGTTGGATGAGTTCTTTGCTCTTGATCGTGGGTGTGTTGTGGCTGTCGCAGATAGCCGGGACCTACTTCCAGATGGAGCATTACCGGAAGGTACTGGGTGGCATCCGGCAGGCCGGGGGCGCGGGTTTTGTCGGGGTTGGTAATGCCAAGGCCCGGTTTGGGAAGGGTGTGATCCTGATCCTGGTCGTCGGCGAGAACGGGCTCGTCCGCGAGGCGCTCAGGATGCGGGGCATGACCGTTTTCGCCCGGTTCAAAGAGGCGCCGGACCTGGTGGGCAAGAGGCTGGACTACCTGCGGGAAGAGGACATCGAAGGTCCATACGAGAAAGGCACCATGCTCGCCGTCCGGCGGGCCGTGGAGCAGATAGACCGTATCCGGCAGGAGAAGGCTGAGGCCGCTGCAACGTAGCGTGGGCATCGCGCCACGTGTCGCGTGGGTGGGGAGTAGTTGGATGGGAAGGAGGAGAGTTTCATGCAAGGATTATTCTTAGCATTGCTCCAGGACCAGGAGTTCGCTACTCCTGGTGGTGAGGGGGGCGTTCTCGGCCGGTTGGGGGGCGCGGGTGAATGGTTCATCGGGCTATTTCAGGCCGGGGCCGACACGTTCGTGGGTTTCGTGACCGGGATAGTGCCATTGGTGATTATATTGCTGACGGCTTTCTATACGGTAGTGAATTTGATCGGCGAGGAGCGCGTGCAGGGTGTGGCGCGGTTCGCGGCCGGCAACATGTTAACCCGGTACACGTTGCTGCCGATGATCGCCGTCTTCTTTCTAACGAACCCGATGGCCTATACGTTCGGGACGTTTCTGGAGGAGAAGTACAAGCCGGCGTTCTATGATTCGGCGGTCTCGTTCGTGCATCCTCCGCTGGGGCTCTTCCCGCACGTCAACCCGGCGGAATATTTCGTCTACATAGGGGTCGCGGCGGGTTTGCAGCAGCAGGATCTGCCGCTCGGGCCGTTCGCCGTGCGGCTGCTTCTGGCGGGCATCGTGGTGATACTCATTCGGGGGATTGTCACGCAGTACATAACCGCGTTCCTGGCCCGGCGCCAGGGCATGGAGCTTTAGGGAGAGGGGGAGAGCATGGCAGATAAAGAGTTCAAGGCGGTCAAGATCGAGCGTGGTTCCCAGGGGTGGGGCGGCCCGCTTGTTATCGAGCCGACGGCGGAGAAGGACAAGATCGTGGCCGTTACCGGCGGTGGTATACCGGCGGTGGCCCAGAAAATAGCGGACCTGACCGGGGCCGAGGTCATCGACGGGTTCCGGCGGCCGCCGCTGGAGAGTGAGATCGCCGCCGTGGTCGTGGATTGCGGGGGTACGGCCCGGGCCGGCGTATATCCGCGCAAGCGCATACCGACCATCAACCTGACGCCGGTCGGGCAGGCTGGTCCGCTCGCCGAGTTCATTACCGAGGACATCTATGTCTCTGGCGTCCGGGAAGGGAATATAAGTCTGGCGGATGGTTCCGAGGGCTCGGCGGCTTCGTCCGCCACGGTCGCGCCCGGTGGAGACGGGGCCGAGACCGCGGCCCAGCAGGATCCGTTTGCGAGCCCGGGGGCTGGATCCGGGTCGCAGCGGGACATCGGGAGCGGGTTCACGGGATTTATCGCCAGGATCGGTCGTGTCATGGGTGGCGTGGTCGGGGTCCTGTTTCAGAGTGGACGTCAGGCGATAGATCAGGTCATAAGGAACATACTGCCATTTATAGCGTTCGTGACGCTGCTTATCGGCATCATCACGTATACGGGCCTGGGCGACCTCATCGCCGGCGTCCTGACGCCGCTTGCTGGAAACCTGGTAGGACTCTTGGTGCTCTCGCTCATCGTCGGATTGCCGTTCCTCTCACCGGTGCTCGGGCCGGGGGCCGTCATAGCGGCGGTGGTCGGTACCCTGATCGGGACCCAGATAGGCGAGGGCAACATCGCCCCGGCCTTCGCGCTACCAGCGCTCTTCGCGTACAACACCCAGGTTGGCTGCGATTTCGTGCCGGTCGGATTGGCGCTCGGGGAAGCAGAGCCCAAGACCATCGAGATCGGCGTTCCGGCGGTGCTCTTTAGCCGCCAGATCACCGGTCCCATAGCAGTGCTCGTAGGCTGGGTATTCAGCATCGGGCTCTACGCCTAGAGGAGGCTTGGTGGAGTACATCTATCGTACGGAGATAACGGAGATTGGGCCGGACGTCGAAGAGTTCCTCGACGGGGCGGGGCTGATGATCACCTTCGAAGACGGGGCGCCGCCGGAGCTGGCGGAGATCTCTGTAATGCACAAGCACACCGAGCAGCGGGAAGAGCCGCCGGTGGTGGGGGATATCCTCGCCATTGGGGCCCTGGAGTTCGAGATAACGGCCGTTGGGGGGACGGCCTGGAAGAACATGCTGGACCTCGGCCACGCGGCGTTCAAGTTCAACGGGGCGAAAGAGGCCGGGTTGCCCGGTGAGATTTGCCTGAAAGAGCAAGGGCTGGAAGGTGTGAAAGAAGCTATCGGCCCTGGTGTGTCGCTGGAGATAAGGACCACCAACTAAAGAAAGGGCACGCTTTGGGGCTTAGGGACAGGTTAGAGATTCTGGAACGCGAGGGCGCCCCGATTCGGGTAGGGCTCGTCGGCGCGGGCCAGATGGGCCGGGGTTTTATCGCCCAGGTCGCCGGCATCCCCGGCATGGAGGTAGTAGCAGTCGCCGACATAGACCCGGAGCGCGCCATGACCGCTTTCCAGGAGGTAGGACAGGACCCGGTCGAGGGCACGAACGGTAAACCCGGACGTCCCGGCGTCACCGACGACGCCGCGGAGATCTCTCGCTCGGACTCAGTGGATGTCGTCGTTGAGGCGACTGGTGTTCCGGAGATCGGGGGCCGCGTGGCTTTCGACGCGATCCACAACGGCAAGCACGTAGTGATGCTGAACGCGGAGGCGGATATAACCATCGGTCCCATCCTGAACCGCATGGCCCTCTCCGCCGGCGTCGTCTACACGGGCTCCGCCGGCGACGAGCCCGGCGCGATCATGGAGCTCTACGACTTCGCCCGCTCGCTGGGCTTCGAGGTCGTCGCCGCCGGCAAGGGAAAGAACAACCCGTTAGACGTTTCGGCCACCCCGGACTCCGTTGCGGACGAAGCCGCCAGAAAGCACATGAACCCCAAGATGCTGGCTTCCTTCGTGGACGGAACCAAGACGATGGTCGAGATGGCTGCCGTCGCCAACGCGACCGGCATGACCCCGGACAAGCCGGGAATGCACGGCCCCGAAGAGACCGTGCCGAACCGTCTGGGCGCCCTTTTTAGCCTCGAAGAAGAAGGCGGCATACTCTCCGGCTACGACACCGTCGACTACGTGCGGGGTGTGGCCCCTGGCGTATTCATCATAGTTCGGGCCGGCGCGGAGCCCATCCGGGAGACCATGGAATACCTGGGACAGGGGGCCGGACCGAACCACGTCCTATACCGGCCGTTCCATCTCACGAGCCTGGAGACACCCATCTCGGTCGCCCGGGCCGTGCTTTACGGTGAACCTACGATAGTCCCGCGAGACAAGCTCTCCGCCGAGGTGGTTGCCGTGGCTAAGCGGGATCTTGAGCCGGGTGAGAAGCTCGGCGGCATAGGCTCCGCAGACTACTATGGACGCGTCTACAAGGCCTCCGAAGCGCGGGGCATGTTGCCGGTCGGCTTGGCGGAGAGAGCCCGAACTACACGGCCCGTGAAACGGGGAGAAGTCATAGCACGTTCGGGGGTCGAGCCGGCGGAAGGCTCGTTCGTGGAGAGCCTGCGGCGCCTGCAAGAGACGGCCTCCGGAGCGGAAGGCTAGGGGTTGGTAGCGACACGTTACACGGTGGACCACCGTTTTCTAACGGACCACGACCACCTCATCCTCAAGGTACTTCGGCTGTACTACGAGCACGACCTGAACCAGGTCGAGGTGGCCCGGAGGATGGGTTTCTCCCGCCCGAAGGTCTCGAAACTCATCACCGAGGGCCGTAACCGCGGGCTGGTGAAGATCGAGATAGCCGAGCCTGCAGGAGACGCCGCTTCTCTGGAGATAGCCCTGGAAGACCGCTACGGGCTCGTCGAGGCCCTGGTCGTCGCCTCCAGCGAAGACCGCCAGAGCACGGAGCTCGCGGCGGGCGCCGTCGGTGGCGCGCTTCTGGCCCGGCTGTGTACCGCGAAGTCCACCCTGGGCGTCTCCTGGGGCGTCTCCGTGCGGGCGCTCGCGGATGCGGTGCCGGCCATGTCATTCCGCTGCGGCAAGGTGGTGCCGCTCGTGGGTGGGATGGGCAAGGCCGAGAAAGGCCTCCACTCAAACCAGGTATGCGCCAACCTCGCCGGTAAGCTGGACGCCGACTATTTACAGCTCTCGGCCCCGGCCATAGCTCGCTCGGAGCGCAGCCGGGACGAACTGATGGAGATGCCCGGCATTTCGGAGACCCTGACGGAAGCGGCGAGCTGCGACGTGGCCGTCGCGGGTATCGGCGGCATCCTACCGACTTCGACGATGGTCGAAGCCGGGTACTTTACGCGGGAAGAGTTTCTCGGGCTCCGGAATTTGGGCGCGGTGGGAGACATTTGTTGCCATTTTCTGGACTCGGAAGGAAGGCCGTGTCTGGAAGGTCTATCATCCCGCATCCTGGGGCTTACGCTGGAACAACTCCGGGAGATACCGCGCACCGTCGGGATCGTGACCGGCGCCGGCAAAGCCCCCGGTGTCGCCGCCGTTCTGAAGGGCGGCTACGTGAACACCCTGGTCTGCGACCGGGATCTGGCCGAATCATTGTTGCAAAACAGACGAGATAACGAACGAGAGGAAGGACCCCGAAGATGAGGAATCTCAAGGACCGTCGAAAACTTCTGGAAACTATGTTGCTGATCCGGGCCTTCGACGAGAAGGTGGACGAGCTCTACGCCGAGGGCGCGCTGCACGGCACGGCCCACTTCTACGTCGGCCAAGAGGCCGTAGCCACCGGGGTTATATCCGCCCTGGAAGAGGGCGACGTCATAACCGGCACCCACCGGGGCCACGGCCACGCGGTCGCTTTCGGTCTGGACCTGGAGCGGATGGCGGCGGAGCTTCTCGGCCGTGCCTCCGGCTACTGTCACGGCAAGGGCGGGAGCATGCACATTGCCGACGTGGAGGCCGGGATGCTCGGCGCCAACGGCATCGTGGGCGGGAGCATGGGCATCGCTTGCGGCGCGGGATGGGCCTTCAAACAACGAAACCAGGACCACGTCGCCGTTTGTTTCTTCGGGGACGGGGCCGTACAGGAGGGAATCTTCAACGAGACGCTGAACATGGCCGCGATCTGGAAGCTGCCCGTTATCTTCGTCTGTGAAAACAACCAGTACGCCATGTCCCTGAGCGTCAAAAAAGGCTTCGCCACAGAGCGCATCTCCGACCGGGCCGCCGGTTACGGTATTGCCGGGGTCTCAGTAGACGGCATGGAACTGGACGAGGTCCACGAGGCCGCTTCGGAAGCTGTAGAGCGGGCGCGTAGAGGTGAAGGCCCGACGCTCATCGAGGCGGTCACTTACCGTTACCTCGGACACTCGAAGAGCGACGCAAACCTCTACCGGACGCGGGAGGAGATCAAGTCCTGGCGCGGGCACGACCCCACCCAGCGGTTCGCCGCCAGGCTCGAAGAAGAGGGAGCCCTGGAGAGCGAGGAGTGGCGCGAAATAGAGCAGGAAGCCAAAGAGCGTATCGAAGAGGCTTTCGAGAAAGCTGGTAGGGAACCCGAGCCGGAGCCCGAGTCGGCGTTGGAGGACGTTTATGCCTAGCGAAGCTAGAGAGGTCACCTACCGCGAAGCCGTCCGGGAGGCTATGACGTCCGCGATGCGGGAGAACCCGGAGGTCTTCCTGATGGGCGAGGACGTGGGCGTCTATGGCGGCGCCTTCGGCGTGAGCCGGGGCATGGTCGAGGAGTTCGGCGAAGACCGGGTGGTGGACACGCCGCTCGCCGAGGCCGGTTTCGTCGGGTTGGGTATTGGTACGGCCCTCATGGGGATGCGGCCCATAGTGGAGATCCAGTTCTCCGACTTTATCACCCACTCTATGGACCAACTTGTCAACCAGGCCGCCAAGCTCCGCTACATGTTCGGCGGCAAGGCCGAGGTCCCGCTGGTGCTCCGCACTCCTGGCGGCGCGGGGACCGGGGCCGCCGCCCAGCATTCCCAGTCCCTCGAAGCCTGGTTCGTCCACGTGCCGGGCTTAAAAGTCGTCATGCCCTCGACGCCATACGACGCCAAGGGGATGCTGCTCGCCGCCCTCGACGATCCCAACCCGGTGATCTTCTACGAGCACAAGCTCCTCTACAACCGCAAAGGCGACGTCCCCGAAGAACCGTACCGGGTCCCGCTAGGTGAAGCTGTAGTCAGCCGCGAGGGCGCGGACGTGACGCTGGTGGCCGCCGGGCTGGTCCACAACTTCGCGCTGGAGGCGGCGGAGTCGCTCTCCGACGAGGCCGTGGAGGCCGAGGTCATCGACTTGCGTTCCCTCTCGCCGATGGACCATGAGACGGTGCTCCGTTCGGTGGAGAAGACCGGCAAGCTCGTTGTGGTCGAGGAGGACGTAAAGACCGCGGGATGGGGTGCGGAGTTGGTTTCAAGGGTCGTGGAGAGCGAGAGCTTCTACGCCCTCGACCGGGCGCCCGCCAGGGTGGCGGGCGCGGACACCCCGATCCCCTACAACAAAAACCTCGAAGCCTACATCCGGCCCACGCCGGAGAAGGTGGTAGAAGCGGCGCGTTCGCTCCTCAGCGCGAGCGTGGGGGTCTACGCCTGATGGCCGCCGAGCTGAAAGTGCCGACCCTCGGCATGGACATGGAAGAGGCCACCATCCTCCGCTGGCTGGTCGAGGAAGGGACCGCAGTCGAAAAAGGAGACCCGGTCCTGGAGATAGAGACCGACAAGACTTCGTTCGAGATAGAGGCGAACGGAGACGGTGAGATCCGGAACCTCCACGGCGAAGAGGGCGAGACCCTTCCGGTTGGCGCCGTGCTCGCCTACATAACCGCCCCCGGCGAGAAGATTCCCGAACAAGAGGAGACTCAAGAAGTTGCGGAGCCCGGTCATGCCAGGAAGAACGGCCAGAATGATTCCGTCGAGAAGGACGTAAAAGGTGCGGACAGCTTACCCGAATCTCCTGACTCCAACGGAAGGCGCCGTCGGCTGAGGGCTTCACCGGCGGCCCGGCGGGCGGCGGATGAGCGGGGTCTCAAGCTCGAAGACGTCGCAGGCTCCGGTCCCAACGGTAGGGTCTACCTCTCCGATGTCCTGGAGGCGGAGATCAAGCCCGGAGACGACCGGAACGAGGAGATTCCGATACCCGCATCGGCGACGACGCAAACCTCCCGTCGGGAACCTCTCTCCCGTATCCGGCGCATCGGCGCGGAGCGAACAGCCAAAAGTTTCGCAGAGGTTCCGCACTTCTACCTGACTCGAAACCTGGAGGTCGGGCGGCTTCTGGAGGTGGCGGAGCGGCTGGGGAAGAGGATGGAGCCCGCGCCAGGCATTACGGAGCTTCTGGTCCTGGCCATTTCCCGGACCCTCAAAGAGCATCCGAGGCTCAACGCGCGCTACGCGGGGAATGAGTTGGAGCTGCAGGACCGGGTAAACCTCGGCGTCGCGGTCGCCACGGACGATGGGCTCGTGGTTCCATCGCTCAAGGGGGCGGATACCATGCCGCTTCGAGAGCTGGTCCCGGAGTTGAAGGGGCTGATCGGACGGGCGCGGGGCGGCAGGCTTACTCCGGAGGAGCTTTCGGGCGGTACCTTTACGATATCCAACCTGGGCATGATGGGCATAGACTCCTTCGACGCCGTAATAAACGCGCCGGAAGCCGCGATCCTGGCCGTCGGCCGGGTTCAGACCGTCCCCGAATGGGAAGGGGGGGAGTGGGTGCCGCATCGTATAATCTCTGCGACTCTTTCCGTGGACCACCGTGTGGTGGATGGGGCCGGCGGGGCGCGTTTCCTGGCAGACCTGCAGGCGGTGCTCACGGATTGGGAGCTTCTACTATAATGACTGGAAGACAGAGGAGCTAAATATGAAGGTCGAGAATGACGCCATACTCACCTGTACGTCTTGCGGAGTAGATGGTCCGCACGAGCTTCTGTATCTCTCCGAGCACATGTGCGCCAGCCGCTGCGCGAATTGTGGTCATGCCGTCGTCTACTCACACAGCCTCTACGCGGATTATGCCCGAGACCTGGCGGGGCGCACTTCGAGACTGCCGATCAGCCTTGCCTCGAAGGTCTTCAAGGCTCCGGTGGACGTTTTGAGGTGGCCTTTCAAAGTGGCCCGTAAGCCTTTCGGGCTCCTCAAGGAGTTGAACTACGTCACGGTTCTGGAGCGCGGCCCCCGACGTCCAAAGAAGTTCGGCAAAAGCAGGGTCTGAGAGGACGCCAGGCGTTTTCGAGCAGTTTATTGTCAGGCCACGGAACGTTGACTAACTCTAGCTGCCAAAAAGGCGAGTACGCTCGCGGCCAAAAGGAATGGCGCGGCGATTACGGGATACAAGAAGGGCGATGCGAAGAGCGACACTTCCCGAGGATAGCCGAGAATACTAAGATATAGATAGAGTTCCAAGCCGCCAAAGGTGATGACTCCTATCGTGCAGACCAAGAGGAGAATAACGCCTACCCCAAGCCTGAGCAGCACCGTTATCGAAGCCGCCAACGCCGCGAGGTAGAGTAGCGAGAGAACGGCTTCTAACAGGAGAAAGCCTACACTTCCTCCCTCGGTGAATAGGACTAGCATTGCATCGGTCGAGACGTTGCGGGCCGCGAGGAACGAGCCAAACAAACTGCCTGCCGACCCCACCAACATGGCCGCCACGCGCATTCTTCCTTTTCGCTATGCTCAGGCGTTCTTGATGCCGGATACCACGTCTTGCAGGCCTTGCTTCGCGTCTCCGAAGAGCATCATGGTCTTCTCCTGGTCGTAGAAAAGCTCGTTGTCCACGCCGGCGAAGCCGGGGCTCAGGGAGCGTTTGATGAAGACCACTCTTTTCGCGTGGTCCACGTCCAAAATCGGCATTCCCGTGATGGCGGTTTTCTGCTCTTTGTCCCGGGCGACCGGGTTTACTACGTCGTTGGCCCCGACGACCACCACGGCGTCGGTCTCGTCGAACTCGGGGTTGATGTCTTCCATGTCGTAGAGTTGCTCGTAGGGTATGTCCGCCTCGGTCAGGAGGACGTTCATGTGCCCGGGCATCCTTCCGGCCACGGGATGAATGCCGAACTTCACCTCTTTGCCCTCCGACTGCAACGCCTGCATGAGCTGGTACATCTCTTTCTGGGCCTGGGCGGCGGCGAGGCCGTAGCCGGGCACTATGACGACTTTCTCCACCTCGTCTTTGAGATATGAGCCCACGTCCTCGGCGCTGACGGAGTTGACCTCTCTCTCTTCCTGGTCCTGTTGCTGGGTTGCGGCGGCGGCGAGACCCTGGAAGATAATGCTGCCCAGAGGCCGCCCCAGGGAGCTACTCATTAGCTGGGTGAGGATAGTACCGCTCGCGCCGACCAGGGTGCCGCCGATGAGCAAAGCGTAGTTGTTGAGCGCGAACCCCGAGGCCGCCGCCGCCAGGCCCGTAAAGGCGTTCAAGAGCGAGATGACGACGGGCATATCCGCCCCGCCAATGGGTATCACGAACAGAAAACCCAGGATGAGCGAGACGATGAGGGCTGCTACGACAGAGACGAAGGGGGTGAGGAACGAGAGCCCCACGGCCTCCGCCGGCGCCCCGCCCGCCAAAACGTTCGCGGCCAGTAGGAGTATGCCGACGAAGATGGCGGCGTTCACCACCTGCTGTCCCGGGAACGTGACCGAACCGGAGAAGGCGATCTCCTGCAGCTTCGTGACCGCCACGACGCTCCCCAGAAAGCTCACAGACCCGATAATGACGGTCAAGAGCGCCGTAAACAGCCCGACGCCTTCCGTCGCGTTCCCCTGATAAAACTCCGAGAGCGCGACGAGGGCGATAGCCCCGCCGCCGACGCCGTTGAAGGTAGCGACCATCTGGGGCATCGCCGTCATCGGCACTTTCTGGGCCGAGAGCGCCCCGGCGACCCCCCCGATCAGGCATCCGGCGCCTATTATCAGGATGTTGGTGAGGGCGAGGGTGAACTCGGGGACGAAGACCGTGGCAACTAGGGCAATGACCATGCCCAGGCCGGCGATCGAGTTGCCCGAGCGGGCGGTCTCCGGCGTCCGCAGCCGGCGGATGCCGACGATGAACAGCGAGGCGGCGACCAGGTAGGCTATGAACGTAAGTACTTGCGCCATGCTCTAGCGCTTCTTCTTGCGGGCGTAGTCGGGCCTGAACATCCCGAGCATCCGGTGCGTCACCCAGAACCCGCCCACCACGTTCATCGACGCGAAGACGACGGCTATAAAGCCCACGATCCTCGTAAACAGGTCGTCGCTGGAGGCCAGGACGATGATCGCGCCCACCAACACCACGCCGTGGATCGCGTTCGTCGCGCTCATGAGCGGCGTGTGTAGCAGGGTCGGCACCCGGGAGATGAGTTCCCATCCCAGAAACGCGGCTATGACGAAGATTGCGAACTGTGTGAGCAGTAGCTCCATGGCTATTGGGCCTTTCTTGCCTGGGAAGCGTTCTCGAGCGCCTCGCGGGTTTTGTCGTGGCGGATCTTGCCGTTGTGGGCTATGCACATCGCGTCTATGATCTCGTCCTCGAAGTCCAGCCCCACCCGGAGGTCTTTCTCGTCGCTGTCTTCGTCCGACCGGTCTTCGACGAGGTGGTCTATGAGGCTTTTCATGTTGCGCGAGTAGAGCTGGCTCGCATGGATGGGCATGCTGCTCGGCAAATTGACGGGACCTATTATCCTGACTTTGGCGTGCTCGGCTATCCTGCCGGGTTCCGTGAGCTCGCAGTTGCCGCCGTTCTCGGCCGCGAGGTCTACTATCACCGAGCCCGGCTGCATGTCCTCCACCATGTCCTGCGTGATGAGGGTCGGCGCCGGGGCGCCGGGTATGAGCGCCGTGGTTATAACGATGTCCGTATCTTTGAGGTGTTCGCGGATGAGCTTGTAGTCTTCTTCCTGCTTTTCCTCCGAGAACGGACCCTGCGGCTGCTCTTCTTCCTCGTCTTCCCGCTCCCCCGCGTCCTCCACCGGTTCTGGCGGCTTGGCGAACGAGTAGAACCCGAAGAACACCATGAGCCTGCGAAAGGGCGTGGGCTCGTAACCTTCTTCCTCGACTTCTTCCTCGTCTTCCTCCTGGTCGGCCGAGTCTATGAAGGTGGCGCCCAAAGAGTGCACCTGATCTTTGACGACGGGCATTATGTCGTAGGCGAAGACCCGGGCCCCGAGGCGGCTCATCGTGGCTATGGCCTGAAGTCCCGCCACCGCGGCCCCGAGGACGATGACCTTTGCGGCCTGGGTGGTGCCGGCGGCCGTAGTCAGGGTGGGAACGTACTTGCCCAGGTAATCCGCCCCGATAATGGCGCACTTGTAGCCCGAGATCGAACCCATCGACGATAGCACGTCCATGCTTTGCGCCGTCCCGGTTCGGGGGATGAGCTCGTTGGAGAAAACGGTGACCCCGGCGTCGGCGAGCCTTTTGACGAGCCTGGGCCGGTTGGGACCGTTGATAAAGCAGACGAGGATCTGGCCCTCTCGCATGTGCCCTACTTCGCCCTCCGTCGGCGGCGCCACCTTGATGATGGTGTCGGACTCACCGTAGATCTCTTCGGGGCTGGAGACGATCTTCGCCCCAGCTTCCTCGTAGATTTCGTCCAGGTTGTAGTCCCGTCCGGCGCCGGACTCGATCAAAACCTCGTGATGACTTTTCACGAGCCTACCAACGGTCTCGGGCGTGAGGGCGACCCGCTCCTCACCTTCCCGGATTTCTTTGGGAACCCCAATCTTCACGCGGACGATTATAGCGTGAAATCGAGACCGTTACCCGCCGGGGTGTAGGGCCGGGGCCTCGGGAATCGGCCCCCGCTACTTCCTGGTCTTTTTGCGGCCCCGGAACTCCGCGGCGAGGCTTTCTACGGGCACCCCATTCTGGAGGTGCTGCTCTACTACCTCCGGGACGCGGTCTTCGTCGAGACCTAGGTACCAGGTGCCGGAGGGATATACGACGACGTTCGGACCGTGCTTGCAGAACCCGAGACAGTCCACGCAATCGACCCGGACGTCCCCGTTCATGCCGGCCGCGCGCAACCCGTCCTTCAGGGCCCTGCGCGTATCTTTCGCGCCACGCTTCTTGCAGTCCCCACCCTCGCAGACCAGCACGTGGGAATCGTAATCACGCACCTTCGCCTTGGTAAGCGTCGCAGTCCCGCCGTTCGCCCCAACCCCGAGCTTTTTCTTTTGCTTCTTCTTAGGAATGTCAGCCTCCGTTAATGAGAATCAGTCTCAGTAACTGCAATATATCATCTTCGTTGCCGGAACGGTATGATGTTTTGTAGGATCACGTGAAACGTTTCGCTAGGTCTCGGGGCCGTTTTGGGCTAGTGGCGGAATCAGACGGGGGTTAGAGCGGATGAGCCGACACGGAGTAATAGACGTAGGTTCCAACACCATCCACCTTTTGGTGGGCAGGATCGAGGACGGCGGTGTACTGCCGATTACGGGCGAGAAGGTCTCCGCGCGTCTCGGGGCCGGGGTGGACAAGAGCGGCCGTATCGTGGAGGAGCGGCTCTCGTTGGCCGCCGAGGCGATACGGCTCTTCGTCAGGGTCTCCGCGCTCAACGGGGCTCCCGAGCCCGCCATACTCGCCACGAGCGCCGTCCGGGACGCGAAGAACGGGCAAGAGTTGATAGACCGGGTCGCGGAAGACACCGGGTTGGGGATGCGTTTGATCTCCGGTGACGAGGAGGCGGATCTCGGTTTCCGGGGGGCGGTTTCGGTGGTCGGGGAGAGTTGGGAGGGGTCGGCGCTCGTCGTGGACCTCGGTGGTGGTTCCGCCCAGCTTATTGTTGGGGAGGCTTCGAGCGGCCCGCTCATGCAGATATCCTTGCCGCTCGGCTCGAACCGGACCACGGAGAAATTCGTGGATAGCGACCCGGCGAAGAAGAAAGAGTTAAAGGCGCTCGACAAACACGTAAAAGGCATGATGCCCGGTTGGAGTCTCTCACCCGGGGTTCCAGTGGTGGCGGTCGGCGGGTCGGCGCGGGCGATGCTCAAGCTCACCCAGGACCGGCTCACCGTGGGGCGTCTGAGAGAGCTCGCGGCCGGGATCTCCGATCGTCCCTCGTCGGTACTCGCCCGCGAACACGGCCTGGCCCCCGAACGGGCGCGGGTCTTGCCGGCGGCGATCACGACGTTCGCCGCGATATTGGAGCACTTCGACCGCGAAGACCTCACCGTGGCCCGGGGAGGACTGCGCGAGGGGACCATCCTCACGCTAGCCCGGGAGAACGACAAAGAGAAAGCGAAAGAGAAATGACCGAGACAGAGGGTCAAATGGCTGACGAGGCGCCAAAGCTCAACCTGGCGGACCCGTCGCTCTACATAAACCGGGAACTCTCCTGGCTAGAATTCAACGAGCGCGTGCTGGATCAAGCCCGGCACGAACGACATCCGCTGTTGGACCGGCTGCGCTTTATCTCGATCTCCGAGACGAACCTCGACGAGTTTTTCATGATCCGGGTCTCCGGACTTTTGCAGCAGGCCGCCGCCGAGCTTCCGAACCCTGTGCCAGATGGAATGACGCCGGAGGAGCAACTCTCCAGCATAAACGGGCTTACCAGGGAGTTCATCACCGAGCAGCGCGAAGTCTTGAATGGCGAGTTGCTGCCCGCCCTCGAAAAAGAAAGCATAAGCATCGTCCCGTACGCGAAGCTGAACAAGACCGAGAAAAAAGAGCTGCGGGAAAGGTTCGCCGCCGAGATACTCCCGATCCTCACCCCGCTCGCCATAGACCCGGCGCATCCCTTTCCCCACATCTCGAACCTCTCGCTGAACCTGTTGGTGGTTATCGAGGACGACGGACGCAAGGTGCTGGCGCGGATCAAAGTGCCGACCTCGATAGATCGCTTTATGCGGCTGCCGGACAAGCCGCCCCGCGACGGGGAGCGTCGCTCCCAGATGCGGCTGGTAAGGGTGGAGGAGGTCGTGGCGGCCAACCTGGATGAGCTATTCTACGGCAAACACATAGAGTCGAGCTACATATTCCAGGTGACGCGCAACGCGGACTTCGTGATCGAGGAGGACGAGGCCGCCGACCTGCTGCAGGCCATCGAGGATGAGTTGGAGGGCCGGTGGTTCGGACAGAGTGTCCGGCTCGTGGTCGCCGATAGCATGCCCGAGGAATTGCGGGAGTGGCTGGCGGAGAGGCTGAGGGTGGGGAAGGACGCGGTCTACTCCGTGCCCGAGCCGATAGGCCTGGCGGACTTCGAAGACCTGACGCATCTGGATCGCCCGGACCTCCTGTACCCGCCCCTAACGCCGCGGGTCCCGCCGGAGATCCGGAGCGCCCGTTCGATCACCCAGGCGGTCCGGCAGGGGGATGTGCTGCTCTACCATCCCTACGATTCCTTCGCGCCGGTGGTGGAGTTCGTCCGGGCCGCCGCCAGCGACCCGGGCGTCCTCGCAATAAAACAGACCCTCTACCGGGTGGGTTCCAACTCGCCCATAGTCGAGGCGCTCTCCGAGGCCCGCGACGAACAAACACAGGTCGCCGTATTGGTAGAGTTGAAGGCCCGCTTCGACGAAGAGCCGAACATCGTCTGGGCGCGGCGGCTGGAGGCGCGGGGCGTTCACGTCGCCTACGGCCTCGTCGGGCTAAAGACCCACGCCAAGCTCTGTCTCGTGGTCCGGCGCGAGGGCCAGGGGCTCCGGCGCTATATACACCTGGGCACCGGCAACTACAACCCCTCGACCGCCAGGCTCTACACAGACTTTTCGTACTTCACCGATGACCCGGACCTCGTCGAGGACGGCTCGGACCTCTTCAACCATCTGACCGGATATTCCGAGCAAGAAGAGTACAAAGCCCTGCTGGCCGCGCCCACCACGATGCGGGAAGGAATAATTCGTCTCATAGAGGAGCAGTCGGAGAGAGCCAGCCGGGGGGAGCCCGCGCGGATAATGGGCAAGGCAAACGCCCTCACCGATCCCAGCATCATAGAGGCATTCTACGAAGCATCCCAGGCCGGGGTAAAGATAGACCTCGTAATCCGGGGGATCTGCTGCCTTCGGACGGGCCTCGAAGGTATAAGCGACAATATCCGGGTCGTCTCCGTGGTGGGCCGTTTTCTCGAACACGCCCGGGGCCTGATCTTCGGCGAGGGAGAAGACGAAAAGGTGTATCTGGGGAGCGCGGATCTAATGCAGCGGAACCTGGACCGCCGGGTCGAACAACTCTTCCCCCTGCGCCAGGATCGTCACCGGAACAAAGTCCGCCGGCTGCTAGAGCTTCAACTCGCCGACAACGCGAACGGCTGGGAGCTTAACTCCGGGGGCTCTTTCGAAAGAAAAATCCCCGAGGAAGGCGAAGAGATACTAGATAGCCAGGCGCTCTTGCTCGAAGAGCCGCTGTAGAAGGCCCCGGATATCCACCGGTGCACGATGACAGAATCCGGCAAGTCGGGTCGTTGCGGGGGCCAGAAAGCTATAGTATCTTTCTGGCCTCTTCCCGAAAGCATCTGGTAAGACGAAGGGGCCAGCGTTGGAAACGGTCGAAGAAAAAGCCGGAGGATCCGCCCCCGCAAGGACCCCGAAGGAACCGGAACGGGAGGCCTGAGCGCGTTGGACCTCTATCTCATCCGGCACGCCGTGGCTTTCAAACGCGACCCCGTTCAGTGGCCCAACGACGCGAACCGTCCTTTGAGGCCGGACGGCGAAGAGATATTCGGCGCGGTGGCCCGAAACCTGGCGGACCTCGTCCCGGAGGTCGAGGCGTTGTTGAGTAGCCCGTACGCGCGGGCGTGGCGGACGGCGGAGATTTTGGCCGACGAAACCCACTGGCCCGCACCCGGCGGGTTCCTGGCTCTCGAACCCGAGGTCCCACCGGGTAAAGTATTCGCCGCCCTCGGGACGTACGAGGGACTAAATTCTCTGGCGCTGGTCGGACACCGGCCGAGCTTGCACGCGCTGGCGGCGTATCTGCTCACCGGCTCCGAGGACGGCCTGAACATCGGGCTCAAGAAAGGCGGCGCGGCCTGCCTGCGCTTCGAGGGCGAACCTGAACCCGGCGCGGCGAAGTTGCGGTGGCTGCTTACCCCAAAGGCGTTGCTGGGCGGGGGAGAATCTTAGAAACGGTAGGATCGACGAAGGAGTGGCTACTTCCCTCCGAGTGGTATCCGGGACACCTTATTCGGCTCGGGATAGCCGGATTTTAGATCCAGCAGGGTAAGGTCTATGTAGTCCACCGGGGCATTCCCGACGGGCCAGGACCGGAATTGTCCCAAAGAGGATGCAAAACCGGGCGGCATCGCCGTACCCTCCGGCGCCTGAAAATAGGCGAGGGTCAGGTGCGGGGTTCCCGCTGGGGCTTCTATATCGCAGCCCGCGCAGATTCGGTCCCGCAGCTCGTTGAGCCTGCCCCCGTCGTATACCTCCACAAACGCCGCGCCGGGAAAAGCGTTCAAGTTGGCGAACTCTATCTCGAAGGCCGGGAAGTCTTTTAGGGCGCTCCGGGCGTTCATCTCGACCTCGGTCAACCTCTCGGGTGAGATCTCTAGTTTCTTTTCTGGCTGGGGCACCAGGAAACCTAGCGGAAGCAGCGTTATGTGCATGAAGTAGTCCGGGTGGAGCGAGACGAACGGCAAGGTTCTCAGGACGGATCTCATAGGTCTCAACCGCGGTTCGAACGTCGAGACATCCACCGGCACGATCAGCGAAGCCGAGAGCGTGTGCCCATCCTGCCACCCGGGCTCCATGTGGCCGCCGAAATCCAGCGTTCCCCCGGAGACGAAATCCTTCCATGTCCGCGCGTAGTCTTCCATCAGCGAACTGTAGCAGAACAGGATCAACGGCATTTCGGCAACCCGGTATAGTAACCTCCTTCAAGCCGGGACGACGGCCGGAGCCCGACGCCCCGTTTGGAGGACCTGAAGAGCCTGGGCCGTTCGTCCGAGAGGTTGTTGGCATGCCTTATGCTGGCGGTGGTTTACCTCGTTTTGTCCGGCTGTTCGTTGCCGGGGCCCGTCTCCGATCTCCTGCCCGGCGCCGACGCGCCGGACCCCCGGAAAGGCGCCCCCGTTGGAACCAGCCCCGAAAAACCTTTACCGCCAGAGAAGCGACGAGGACCTGGAAGAACTACTGAAATGGCAAGCGGAAAACAAACGATTCTACGAGAATAAATCCGGCGGCGAAGAGTCACTTGCTTCCCCGCTCTTTTACGAGCCCCTCAAAGAGTATAAAAACGCTGGTAAAATATGATACAATACTGATTTAGACGTTGCACCTCACAGTAGGAGGTAGGGTCCGGTG
>JBARZM010000171.1:0-1515 GCA_049650095.1 Rubrobacteraceae bacterium
GATGGCGGCGGCCTGGCGTTTGAGGGTGGAGGTGATCTCCTCCTGCTCCCCGTCGTCGAAGCCCCGGTGGCAGGTGGGGCAATGTTCCTCGTCGCCGCTATCTATCGCCTCGCGGGCCTTGTCCACGTTCTTCGCCTCGCGCTCGTCGGCGGCCGCCCGGCCCCGGTGGTTGGAGGCGAGCTCCCGCAACTTCTCTTCCTCGCCCCGCAGCCCGCGCTCCCGCTCCTCCAGGTCCTCGCCGCCGGAGAGGTCTTCAAGCTTTACGGAGAGCCGCTCCACTTCCTTCTGAGCCTCTTCGTGACTTCCGCGGGCCGCACGGACCTCGTCCGTAGCCACGCGGTAGCCCTCGTAGACGGCGGCCAGGTCTCTCAACTCCGCGAGCCGCGTTTCGGATTTTTCCAGGGCTTCGGCGGCCTGGCCGAGCACCCTCGTGGTCTCATCCAGCAGTTCGATACCCTCCAGATCAAAGAGGGAGTCCCAGCCCGGAAGGGGAGATTCGTCGCCGTCGAGTTCCTCCAGGGTGTTCCAAACGGACGACTCGATCTCCGAGATCCGGCGCAGGCTATCCCGGTGCTCCCGCCGATACTGGTCCCGCCGCTCTACCTTTCGCCGGTCCTCCTCCAGCCGCTCAAGCTCCTTCTCTATCTCCGGCAGCCGCGAGGTCTCCGGCTTGAGGCGCTTCAGCTCCTCTTCGGCGCTCGCCAGGTCCGCGAGATCCTTCTCCGCCTCCGCCGCCCGGTCCGAAGCCCGCCGCTGCTCGCCCTCGGCCTCCCGAAGCTCGCCGGAAAGCCGCGTGTGTTCCCGGTAGGCGGCGTCCAGCTTGACGCGGACCTGGCGGACGGTCTCCAGCTCTTTGGTCGCGGCCTCGTGCTCTTCCGCGACCTTCTCCAGTTCGCCCTCGATCCGCTGCAGCTCCTTGCGATGCTCTTCGAGCCGGGTCTGGAGGGATTCCAGGTCCGCCTCGGCGAGCTGGGCTTCGATGAGCCGGGCCTCGGAGCGGAGGTCGTTCCGGTCCCCGCGCAGCAGCTTCTGGGCGTCCTCGACGCTGCTGATGCCGAGCATCCGGCTGATGCGCCGCACCCGGCTTATGCCGTCGTCATTGGCGAAGAACTTCAGCTCCTTCTGCTTGGCGAAGAACGTCGCCTCGAACGCCGTCCGGTCCATCCCGAGCAAACTTTCCTCGACCCACCGGGTAACGTCCGCCGCCCCCTCCACGATGGTCTTGCCGGAACCGTCGCGAGCTTCGGCGCTCGTGGAGCCGCTCCGTAGCTGCCGCCGGACGGTGTAAGAGTCGCCGCCGAGCGCCAGGGTTACCTCGACCACGGTCGGGTCTTTGGTCGAGCCGCCGCTCCAGGGGATCAGCTCGTTAGAGAAGCGCGGCCCGCCGCCCCGCGAGCCGAAAAAGGCCCACAGGATGCTCTCGAACAGGGTGGCCTTGCCGGTACCGTTGCTTCCGACGACCCCGATGGCACCCTCCGGCGGGTGGAGGTCAACCGGGTCGCGGGGTTGTTTGTT
>JBARZM010000172.1:0-23791 GCA_049650095.1 Rubrobacteraceae bacterium
CGGCGGGTGAGCCTGGCGTCCCCGCTACAGCGCGCCCTTGTCTTTTAGCGCGCCCCGCAGATATTCGATAAACTCCTCCGCTTTGCGGTCCGGGGCGGTCGTGACGAGGCTGACGCCGACGTAGAGCATCGTGGCGGCTAGAAGCCCCCACACCCCGGAGGCCTGTCCGAGCAGTCTCGTCTGCGTAACCTCCAGGTATGCCACGAAAAGGCCGCCCAAGATTATGCTGGATAGGACCCCGGCGGCGGTGCCGCGCTTCCAGAAAAACGCCCCGATAATAGCCGGCACCGTGACGAGCAATCCGGCGGAGGACGAGACGGCGAGAACGGCGATCAGGTCAAGCTGCAACCCGGCGAACAATAACGCGAGCACGGCGATGACCGGGATGACGAGCTTGCCGACGAGTAGCTGCCGGTTCTCGTCCGCGCCACCGGGAGAGTTGCCGTACACGTCCCGGGCGACCATCGAGGACAGCGTCAAAAGGATCGAATCTATCGTCGAGATGGCGGCGGCCAGGATGCCGACTATGACGATCACACCAACCACCGGCGGCACGAGGTCCGAGGAGAGTAGCGCCGGCGTCGCCAGGTCCCCGGATTCGAGGTTCGGGAACCGCACCAGCGCCGCGAAGCCCCACAGCACCGCGACGAGCGTGTACACGAAACCTATGACGAGGAAGCCTATAAGCATCCGGCGCAGGTTCCGCATCGTGCCGACCATGAAGAGCCGCTGGCTGACCTGCGGGTTCGACAAGCTAAAGAAGAACCACGGCAGCGTCAGGCCGAGGAATACGGAGAAGCTGAAAAAGCCGCCGCCCGGCACGCTCAAAGCGCCGGGGTGCTCTTCCGCCACCCGCCCGAATAACTCCCCGAACCCGCCAAGCGAGTTCACCACCAGCAGCACGGCGATAGTCGCCGTAATCAGCATGACGAGGACCTGCAAAGCGTCCGTCCAGGCCACCGAACGTATGCCCGCCACGAGGGCGAACGTCACCGCGAGCGCCGTCGCGACGAGCGTACCGGCGGTAAAGGAGATCCCACCACCCGTCACCCCGGAGAGCAGATACCCGATCCCCGCGAGCTGCACCGCGCTGTACGGTATGAGAAACACGCAACTAGCCAAAGCCGCGACCACCGCCACCCCCCGGCTACCGTACCGATCCCCCAACATCTCCGACGGCGTAACGTACCCGAATTTCTTGCCCGCCAGCAGAAACCGCGGCCCGAAAAACGCCACCAGCACGAGCCCCGAGAAATACACCATCTCGAACCCCAAAGCCCCGACCCCACCGGCGTACGTCAGCCCCGCCAACCCGACGAGCATGAACGCGCTATACGTAGTGGCGCTGTAACTAAGCGCCCCGATAAACCCACCCATCGAACGGTTCCACAAGAAATACTCGGCCATCCCGCCTCCAACCCCACCCCGCGCCAGAACCGCCACCCCCGCCCCGACGAGCACGTAGAGGACCAATGCAAAAACTACCAACCCTACGCCCATCTCAGTCCTTCCAACTACTCGTTATGCCGATGTTCACCAGGATCGCCGCCAGCCCGAACAAAGCCCAAAACAGAAAGCTCCCGTACCAAGCGTCTACCCCCGAAAGCACCGTGTACGGTACCCCGTAAGCCAACAGCACCAAAAATAACCCTGCCCCCAGCCACGAAAACCCTCGACGCCCCACAACACACCTCTCTAACCCCGAACCCGGAGCTTGTAACCTTTACAGGCCCGCTTGCCACATAATTTTGTTACAATGTAGGCAGCTTGTAACATATCGTCACTTTAAGTATCACACATGGTTTCCGGCTCCACAAGGGGGATTAAATTGTGTAAGCTGACGGCGTACTAGCGCTTTCCAGAGTTTCTGGAGTTGGGGAGTAGCGAAGGGGAAGGTAGATTTGGGACCGGGTTAAATCGGTCCCTCGTGGCGGGGAGGTAAACATGAGTGATCGGCGCGACGATGACCGGAATTTGGCCGATGTTCCGGAGATGGGTGAGGCGGTCGAGGAGGCGCGGGCTTCGACGAGGGCTTGGATCGGCCGCTTTCTAGGTCCAATCCTCGCGGTGCTCATTTACTTCTTCTTGCCGCCCGGTGGCGACCTTACGCAGCCCGGGGTGGCGACGATAGCCGTCGGGGTCCTTATAGCGACGTGGTGGGTCACGGAGGCTCTGCCGCTGCCGGCGACCTCACTGTTGCCCATCGCGCTGTTTCCATTGCTCGGGGTGGTCGAGATCGAGGACGCGGCGAGCCCGTACGCCAACGACCTCATATTTCTGTTCATGGGCGGGTTCATGCTGGCGCTGGCGATGCAGCGTTGGGGTTTGCACCGGCGGATCGCGCTACTGACGGTCCGGGCGGTCGGGACGAGCCCGGTGCGGATGATCGGCGGGTTCATGATCGCCACGGGTTTCCTTAGCATGTGGGTCAGCAACACGGCTACCACGGTTGCGATGCTCCCGATCGGGCTAAGCGTGCTGGTGCTCGTGCTGGGCAACCCGGGCTCCGAGCCGGAAGGCGCGACAGAGGCCGGAACGGGATCCAGCCCGGAAGCCGGCTCGGCCGGGCAACAGCCCGTCACCGGTCAGGGCGCCTCGAACTTCGCAACCTGTCTCATGTTGGCTATTGCCTACTCCGCGAGCATCGGTTCGCTCGCGACGCTCATCGGGACGCCGCCGAACCTATTCATGGCGAGCTTTTTGGAGGAAGAATACGACGTTAGCATAGGCTTCGGCACCTGGATGCTCGTCGGGCTGCCGCTGGCCGTGGTCTTTATGTTCATCACCTGGGTTTTGCTGACCCGCTTCATCTACCCGCCGGAGATGGAGGAAATTTCCGGCGGTCGGGAAGTCATTCAGGGCCAGATCGACGAGATGGGCCCCGTAAGCCGCGGTGAGAAAGTCGTGCTGACGGTCTTCGTGCTTACCGCCCTCTCCTGGATACTCAACTCCATACTCCCGAGCATATTCCCGAGCCTGGAAGAAGTCCTATCCGGGGTACAGGACGCCGGCATCGCCATAATCGCGGCCCTCGTGCTCTTCGCCATCCCGATAGACTGGCGCAACGGGGTGTTCGCCCTCGATTGGGAGACCGCCCGGCAGCTACCGTGGGGCATCCTCCTGCTGTTCGGCGGCGGTTTGAGTTTGGCGAACGCCGTCAGCGAGACCGGGGTAGACCAGTGGATCGGCAGCCTCGTCTCCGGCCTCGGCGGGGTACCGGTCTTCCTGCTCGTCGGGATAGTTATCGTCGTGGTCATCCTGCTAACCGAGTTGACCAGCAACACGGCGACGACCGCCGCGCTCTTGCCGATCCTGGCCGGGGCCGCTATCGGGCTAAACCTCGAACCGCTGGCGCTCGCCGTCCCGACGGCGCTCGCGGCCACCTGCGCGTTCATGATCCCGGTCGCCACCCCGCCGAACGCGATAGTGTTCGGCTCCGGCCACATAACCATCGTCCAGATGGTGCGGGCCGGGGTGTGGCTCAACATCATCGGGGCCGTCCTGATCTTCGCCACGGCCTATACCCTGGCGAATTGGGTGCTGGGGATCACTTTCGGCTAAACCCGGCCAAACCACGAAGCCCGTCCTCCGTATGCCCGGAAGCAGGGCTACGGGTTCTACCCTGCCCGCTCCACAACGGACTTCACGGCGGCCGCTATCGGACCGGGGAAATCCTCCGGGGTGAAGTGTTTGCCGCCCTCGATCCGGTCCAGCGGCGCGCCGAGCTCGTAGGCGAGCCGGTAGCCGTACCCGATTTTCTGGAATTGATCCGCCGCACCCCAGACGATGTGCGCCGGCACGTCCAACCCCGGAAGCCGATCGGAGATCGCCAAAGTGTCCCGCACGTCGAGAGACTTTACCTGGCGCAAGAAAGCCGCCGCGCCATCCGCCGCCTCGTAGTACGGGAAGTGCTCCGAGGCGGCCTCGTCCGCCTGCTCGCGGTTCGCGTGCCCACCGTTCATGAAGTTTTTGTAAATGAAACGGAAGACTTCATCCGGCAGACGCTCCACGACCGGGGCCGCCGCCCGAATGACCTTGACCTGCGGGATAGGCCACGAGTCGTAGGAG
Source organism: Rubrobacteraceae bacterium (assembly GCA_049650095.1). GTDB lineage: Bacteria > Actinomycetota > Rubrobacteria > Rubrobacterales > Rubrobacteraceae > SIRX01. The sequence continues at coordinate 4,069 of JBARZM010000172.1, forward strand.
ATCGCATTGGTCAAGACGAGGCCGCGCACCAACTCGGGGTGCCGGACGGCCAGTATCTGGGCGACGCCCCCACCGAGGTCGTGGCCCACGAGCACGGCGCCGTCGAGCCCCATTTCCCGCATCCAATCCGCCAGGTAATCGGCCTGCTTGCCGACCGAGATATCCCGATCCCGGCCCTCGTTTATCGAGCCGCCGTAACCGACCATCTCCCACGCCAGCGAGCGGGCATCCTCCACCTGCGGGACCACGTGCCGCCAGAGCCGCGGCGAGGTTGGAATGCCGTGAACGTAGACGACGGGCGTCCCCTCGCCCTGCTCCTCCCACCTCATGTTGACACCAGCGGATTCCACGAATTTGGACCTCACAGGACACCTCCCGTAGCGTATAAAACGTGCCGGGTCAGCTTACCCTCGACGCCCCAGGTTCAACCCTGGCCGGCTGCGCTTCGGGTCGTCCTCCGTAGTATTCTTCTCCCGGATGGAGCATACCGTTGAGTGAGGGAAACGGAGGCGAATCCCCTGGAAGAATGAGCCTCGTGGTTCGGGGGGTGACGCCTTTCGCGGCGGCGCTCGCCACCTTCTACCTGTTGCCGGAGACCCTCGACTCCCCGGCGCACTGGGCACTGGCTATAACGGCCGGCACGCTCGCGGCCTGGATCCTACGTCCCGTGCCGCTCGCCGCGACCTCGATACCGGTGATCTTTTTTCTCGGCGCCACTAGCGCGACCTCGGCCCAGGGCGCCGTCGCGGGCTTCGGCTCTTCGGCGACGCTGCTCCTGGTGGCGGGCTTCATGATGGCCGCCGCCGTCGAGAAGACCCCGCTCGCCCGCCGGCTCACCTACCTCTTCCTGCTTCGGGTTCCACCACGGAGCGGCGGCGTGCTCGGCGGCCTGCTCCTCGCCCTCGCGGTCTCAGCCGTCTTCGTCCCGTCTACCGTCGTCCGGGCCGTTGCGTTCTTGCCGGTCGTGGCCGTTGTTGCCCGGGCCTTCGCGCGGCGCGGCTCGCCGAACGGCGCAAAGAGGATCATGCTAGGCCTCGCCTTCGGGGCGACGCTCGGCGGCATCGCCATCCTCCCCGCCGCCATCGTTAACGTCCTCTCCGTAGACCTCGTAGCCGGGGCGGGCGGGGAGCGCATCACTTACTTCCGGTGGTTCATCCTCACCTGGCCGATAGAGGTGATGGCTTTCCTCGCCCTCTGGGCCGGCCTCGTACTCCTCTTCCCAACCCGCGACGAATCTCCCCTGGACCGCCCCGCCGTCGCCGGTAGGCTCGAAGAGTTGGGCCGGACGAAGCCGGCGGAGTGGCGGCTCGCCGGGATACTGACGCTGACGGCCGTACTCTGGATGCTGGAGCCCCTGACGGGCTGGCATCCGTCCGTGCCGGCATTTCTGGCCGTGGCGCTGCTGGCCGTCTCGCCCTTGCGGGTCATATCCTGGACGGAGGCGTTGGAGATCTCCTGGGGATCGGTCTTCATGTTCGGCGCGAGCCTCTCGCTGGCGCTCGCGCTGCGGGATACGGGGGCGGCGGAGTGGGTCGGCGAACGGCTATTCGGGGCTGGAGTAACGGAGCTGGCCCGTGTCGGGGCGGTGGCCGGGGTGCTGGTCGTCGCGGGCATGATGCTCGTCTTCCAACTCGCCTTCGCCGGCTCGACCCCGGCGGCGGCCACGCTGCTGCCGATACTACTCGCAGCCTCCGGCGCGCTCCGGCTGCCAGAGGAGGTCGTCGGGATGACCGTGGCGCTCGCGGGCCTCGCCACCTTCGTCCTGCCCTCACAGGCGATGGCGAATCTAGTCACCTACGAGACCGGCCTCTATACCGCCCGGGACCTGCTGCGCGTCGGGGTACTACTGACGGTGGTCTTCCTCGTGATCCTCGGCACGGTCGCCACGCTCTGGTGGGGTCCGGTAGGTTTCCTCGCATGATCTGGGCTAATATGCAACGAGGGTAGAAAGAGAGGATGAAATGGCGGTAAAAGAAGGCTGGCGGGGCAGATTCTACGAGGATTTCGAGGTCGGGGACGTCTACGAGCATCCCCTTGGAAGAACCGTTACTACGACAGACAACATGTGGTTCACTTTGCTCACTCAGAATACCGCCCCAATCCACTTCGACCACCACTATTCTTCCCAGACAGAGTTCGGAAAGCCGCTCGTGGACTCGACCTTCACGCTGGCCCTCGTTACCGGCCAGAGCGTGACGGACGTCTCGCAGAACGTGATGGCGAACCTCGCCTGGGACGATATAAAGCTGCCGGCGCCGGTCTTCGAGGGGGATACGATCTACTCCCGTTCCGAGGTGCTTGAGACCCGGGGATCGAAGTCCCGTCCGAACGTCGGCATCGTTACCGTAAAAACCACCGGCTATAACCAGGATGGTGCGGTCGTCATCACCTTCAAACGCACGGTCATGGTCTACCGGCGCGGCCACTCCCCAAACACCTCCCGCCCGATCCCGAAGGAGCCCACATAAATGAGAGAAGTAGCGGTAGACAAAGTAACGGAGGCCGTGCGCGACCTCTGCATCAAGACAAACACCTGCCTCCGGGACGACCAGGTCTCCGCCCTCCGGCGAGGCCTGAAGGAGGAGGTGTCCGAGTTGGGCCGCGAGGTGCTGGAGAACCTTCTGGAGAACGCGGAAGTCTCTTGCGGCGAGGGCGTACCTTTCTGCCAGGATACGGGCTACGCGGTCTTCTACCTGGACGTGGGACAGGAGGTGCGCTTCACGGGCGGTGAGATCTCCGAAGCCATAAACGAGGGCGTCCGGCAGGGCTACGGCGAAGGTTTCTTGCGCAAGTCCATGGTCCAGAGTCCCATAAACCGCGTCAACACCGGGGACAACACCCCGGCGGTCATCTACTACGATATCGTCCCCGGCGAGGACCTGAAGCTGACGATGCTCGTCAAGGGCGGCGGCTGCGACAACATGAGCCGGCTGACGATGCTCACCCCGGCCGCGGGCGTGCAGGGTATGAAGGAATTCGTCGTCGAGACCATCGAGAAGGCCGGCCCGAACGCCAGCCCGCCGATGACGGTGGGTGTCGGCATTGGCGGTCCTTTCGACAAGGCCGCCCAACTGGCCAAAAGGGCTCTCACCCGACCCTCCGGCCAGCCGAGTCCGGACCCGGAGATGGCCGAGTTGGAGAGGGAGCTGATGGAGGAGATCAACGCGACCGGCATCGGTCCGGCGGGTTACGGCGGCCGGGTTACGACGCTCGCGGTCCACATCGAGAGCCACCCGACACACATCGCCTCGTTCCCGGTGGCGGTGAACCTGGACTGCCACTCGCACCGGGTCGGGGAGGTGGAACTGTGAGCGCCGGGGTCATCCGTCTTGAGTCCCCCCTCTCCTTCGAGGATATAGAACCGCTCAAAACGGGCGACATCGTCCGGCTCTCGGGCACGCTGTACACCGCCCGCGACGCGGCCCACGCCCGCATGAAGGAAGCCATCGAGAACGGGGAAGAGCTTCCCTTCGACCCGGAGGGACAGGTCGTGTACTTCACCGGCCCCGCCCCGGCCAAACCCGGCCAGGTCCTCGGTCCCGCCGGCCCGACGACCGCCTCGCGCATGGACTCTTACTCGCCGCTGCTGATCGAACGCGGCCTGCGCGCCATGGTGGGCAAGGGGCTCCGCTCCGAGGCGGTGCGCCAGTCCATGCAAGAGCACGGCTGCGTCTACTTCGGGGCGGTCGAGGGCACGGCGGCCCTGCTCGCCCGCTGCGTAAAGTCCGCCGAGGTCGTCGCCTACGAAGACCTGGACGCCGAGGCGGTCCGGCGCCTCGTAGTGGAGGATTTCCCCGTCGCGGTGGTAAACGACCTCCACGGCGGAGACTTGTACCTGGAAGGCCGGGAGAAGTGGCGGCTCGCTCGGTAAGGCACACAGGACGGGCCGTCAGGATTGGGGCAGCGGCGCCACAGGGAGGAACGCGTTTTGGTAAACATTCCTTTGCCCTTTCCACTCGTCAACCCGTACCCGGGCTTCCTCGTAGCTTGTTCTTAGCTGTTTCTATCGCGGGCCATGTGCCCGACAGGCTCCTTGGGGCTACCGCCTAACAGGCCGCCTATCATGGAGGCCACGGCCGTGAGCAGAAGCCCGAAGAACGCCCCGAGGGCGCCGGCCCTAACGTCTGACGCGATCTGCGCGGGGTCTACGTTCGGGGCGTTTACCCCGCCTTGCTGGATGTTTTGCAGAACTCCTACCTGGCCGACCACGCTTCCGAGGGCGCCGAAGATCTGACCCAGGCCCAATGCGGATAGCAGCAAGATAAGCACCGTACCCAAGGCCCAGACGAGAAAACCGTTGATCAAGCCGGGCACCGGTCCCCTGACCGACGAGGTCATGCCGGCCACGGCCCCACCGATGAAGAAGGCTATGAGGCCCAGTATCGCGGATACCCAGGCTCCCCCGGTGTTGTTCGGCCCGATGCCGACTATGCCGATCCCGATAGCGAGCAACTGGAGAAGCAGGAAGGTGGTCAAGGCGGCGATGAGCCCGGCCCAAATGGGACCCCAGCGGGCGCTGTCGCGGCGGGCCAGGGAATCACTGCCATCGTTGCTTCCGCCGCGGCCCAAATCCCGGTCTTCGTGGTCTTCGGACACGCGCCTTGCCCCTCTACTTTCGGTCCTGCTACCAGTCTCTACCCTGCGTCCGTCGTCGTGTATGTCCGGTCCGAGTTCCCGACGCCGGTCCTCCGAACGGCGGCTGCTGGAGCCTCCTTCGTCCTCGATCCGGACGGCATCCGGGTCGTTGCCGCTCCTCCTGGCCCCTTCGGGCTCTACAGGCCTCTCGGAATCTCTGTCTCTTCCCCTGCCCACGCATTCTCCTCTCTCTGGCTTGCTACACAAAATAATGGAGGCGAGAACGCGGTCCCCCGTACTCGCCTCCAAAAAATCCCTCTGTCTACAGCCTGTGATCGCGGGCTGCAGTTTGCTAGCGCTTGCTACTTCTTGCTATCGTCGTCTACCTCGACCTCTTCTTTACGGACGTCTTCCTCGACGACTTCTTCATCCTCCACGACATCCTTGCGAATCCGGATCTCTTCTTTGGCGACCGGCTTCTTCTCTACCACGACTTCGTCCTCTACCACCGGCACGCTTACGTCGTCTTCACCGATCTCGGACTCCGCCGCGGTACGCTCGCCCTTGTCCTCGTCCACCGGTACCCGTTCGACGCTTACTTCTTCACGCCGCTTTGGCACCCTTACCTCTTCGCGGTCGGTACGGACCCGCTTGCGGACGTTTACCTTTCCGGCTTCTCTCTCCCGGGTTCCGGCCCTTAGCTCTTCCTCGGTGCGCTGCACCCTTAGCTCGTCCTCGTCTTCGAGGTCGCTCTCGGGCTCGTTCGGGCCTTCCTCGCCCACGGGATGCTCGCGAAACTCACCGTCGTCGGTGTCGCCCATGGCTACTCCGGGATGGTGCTCGTCATCGGAATCGTAACCACCGTAACTACCCCGGTCATCATCCCCGAGAGACTCCAGGCCGTAGTGGTCCCGTACCTGACGCTCGAAGTCCGGGGTTATCGCCTCGTCGTCGTCGAAGTTGGGACCGTTCTTTACCCGGTCTTGCTCGGCCTCGACAGTGATGGTGTTGTCCCCCTCGTCGACCCGACAAATCTCCATCGGGATCAGGGTAGTGCCCGAGAGGCCCAGGAAGCCCATCTTTACACCGATGTACTCAGTCCTGTCGTCCTCGTCGACGAACATGTCGTCGACTTTGCCGATCTTCTCGCCGTCCCGGTCGTTTACTTGATAACCGTCGTACATGTCTTCTAGCTCTTTGAACCTGTCACTGCGATCTTCAGCCATACCGGTCTTCCTTTCGTTCCAAAAAAACTACTACAGTGTTCTATGTACACTCAAGTACAGAAAAATAAACCTAAGTTGTCCAAAAGTTTTTCAAATCGTTTCTTGTGCTCTCATGTATCCTCGGGTCTATCGGAGTTGCTCCCGATCAACTAAAATAGTTGTGTAGGGCAACGATACATTATGAGTAAGGCTAAAAGCGTGAGTAATTTGAGTGTAGAGGATCAAGGGTTGGGAGAAGGACTTTTGGAGGCGGAAGAGGTTGCCTCTTTTCTGGGCGTGAACCCTGTAACGGTCTACCGGTGGTGTCGGCAAGGACGGTTGTCCTGCCTGCGAGTTGGGCGTTACTGGCGCATCCGGCGTGAGGATCTGGACCACTTTCTCCGGCAGAGCGAGCAACCCACGACGCTTTTCGGCCACTTGGAGTCGTTCTTGCGGGTGCCGGACAACCTGATCGCCATAACCCAGGACCTGGAACTCTTGCATCGTTTGGACGCCGCTTTCTTCCTTGTAGGAGAGGCTCGCGGTGGGAAGCTCGTTAAATTCCACGGCGGAGAGAACGTCCCGGTGGAGGAGCTACGGGCCGACCTCGAGAGCTGGGGGCTCGATGTCGGGCGACTGGAGGACCGGGGGGATCTGCGCTTTATCCCCGACGAAGATCCCGAAGACCGCGAAAACCTGCTAAAAAGCCTTTTGGAGGAAGATTCCTCCGGGGGGAGTTCGCTGTGGGCGAGCTTCAACTGGTCCGAGCATATGACCCTGGAAAAGGCCCTGGAGCAGCAAGAGGCTCTCTCACGGATGGCCTCCCGTCAACTCGTGGTGAAGACCGCCGCCCTCGAAGAGGCGATAGACTCCTGGCCGCCGGCGATCCTTAGACGGGCGCAAGTGATTCACTCGGGCCAGATCTGGCTTTCCAAGGCCGGAGTGTCCGTCGGCCGCGCGGCGCCGCTGGCGGATTGAGGACCAAGTAGAACAACCCAGCCTCCGGCTACTGGGTCCATAGTCCACGCCAGATTGGTAAGCTTTGTGCCCGCGGAAGTCAGAAGGTATTCTAACGAGGCTTTGAAGGGTGGATCTTGACCCTCTGCTAAGCGGTAGCCTGGATGGTTTACCCACGACAACCGGCTCCGTCACTTGTATCGGTAGAAAATAGGAGGACCAACCATCGTAGAGTTGCGTGAGAAAGTAGTCGTGATCACCGGCGCCGGCGGCATCGGCTCGGAGACGGTCAGGGCTTTTGTCGGGGAAGGTTGCCGCGTAGCCGTATGCGACGTGCTGGAGGACCGCCTCGAAACCGCGCGCGAGAAGGCCGAGGGTCCGGGGGAGCTTTTCACCATGGTGGCGGACGTTTCGGACGAACGACAGGTCAGGGATTTCGTCGAAGCCGCGGTCGGGCGCTGGGGTCGGGTGGACGTACTCGTCAACAACGCCGCCTACGGGCTGCACCGGCCGTTCCTCAAGATGGGCGCGGACGAGATACAAGCCCAACTCCAGACCAACTATATGGGGGTCGTGTATTCCACCAAAGCCGCGCTGGAGCACATGGCGCCGGCCGAAAGCGGCCACATCGTCAACATAGTCTCGGTAGTCGCCAAGCTCCCCGTGCCGAACTCCGGCAACTACGCCGCGACCAAGGCGGCCCTCGACTCGCTCTCTCTAACCCTCCGGGCGGAGCTCTCCGATTACAACATACCCGTAACGACCGTGTACCCGACCGCCACGCGCAACACGCATTTCTTCGAAACCTCCGGCTCCGGGGCCGAAGAGGGAAGAGCCAGGTATTTCATGAAGGAGCCCTCCGAGGTCGCTACCGCTATCTTGAAGGTAGTGAAGAGTCCGCGGGCGGAGGTACACATTGGTCTTCAGACACGAATCTTACCTGTGGTGCGGGCCCTGCTGCCGCCGGTAGTCCGCCTGGCCCTGAAGTGGGTCGCCCGCGTGTACCGTTAGAACGATATTGGGCTGTTTATAAGTTCCGTTCTAGAATGCGCTGGATATATCGGCGGCCCAGCATCGCTAGCAGGGCCAGCACGGCGATCCCGGCGTACGCCGCCAGGCGCGACTTCCAGTCGAGCGCGACGCTAGCCCCGAGGACTACGATCAAGCCGGTGTGAAGTACGCCGCCAAAGGTCGTTACCATCAGGTACTGCCAGAAAGGCAACTTCGTGAAGCCGGCGGCCAGGCTGATCAGATTATACACCGGCGGGAGCGCCAGCCGCCCGAAGAGCACCGCCCGCCAGCCCCCGGAATAGTACGCAAGCTCGTCCACGCGATCCAATTCTCTCGTCCCGGCAAACCGCTCCACCGCGCCCCGTCCCAAACGGCGCGCCCCCCAGAAACACACGCATCCCCCGATAACGTCGCCGAGCACCGAGTAGACAAACCCCTCGGTAAAGCCAAAGAGAGCCCCCGAAGCCGCCTTGAGCGGAACACCGCTGAACGGCGCGACGATGGTAGCCAACGCCTTCGCCGCGATGTACGCCAGCGGCGACCAGGCCCCGGTCTGCTCGACCAGCGCCTGTAGACGCTCGCCGCCACCAAGCACCGGCACCCCAACCGCAAGAGCCACGATGACCAAGAAGCCAACCACCGTCCCCCAGCGCACGCTGCCCGACGCTCCCGGTATAGTAGAAGGCGCCTGCACGCTAGGCCCTACAAGCCTTAGAGCACGGAAGAGAAGCCAAACAGGTAACCGCGGAGTCGGTAAAGTCGAGGCCGCCACCGCAGCCGCCCACTTGACTAATATCCCCGGACCGCCTATTGTTCGTGCTATTGGGAATCATCTGCAATAAGAGCATGGCCACAAGATACACTAGTAAAGAGGGTGTCGCAATGGAGCATCTGAGGAGGATCTGGCGGGCGGCCGGTCCGTGGCGCGGGCGGATCCTGGTAGGCGCGGTTTCGCTGGCGGTTCTGCTGGTGGTCGCGTTCATTATCGTTCAGGCGACCGGTGGCGTTCAGCAGTTGGCGGTGCTTGTGGATCAGTTCAAGGCACAGCTCCAGGCGCTAGGCGAGCCGGTGCGAGATTGGGTGGCGCGGACCGGGCCCTGGGCCCCGCTCACGTACCTGTTCTCGAAGGCTTTGATCTTTATTTTCGTGCCGGTCGCCGGGTATCCGCTCAACGTGGCCTCGGGCGCCCTCTTCGGGCTCTTTTGGGGCTTGGTGCTCACGATAGTCGGGGATACCCTCGGAGGTTGCGCCCTGTTCTTGCTGTCCCGGCGGTTGGGCCGCCCGGCCGTGGCGCGGTTTTTGGGCAAGGGCCGCATGGCCCAGGTAGACAAGGTGCTCGACGCCGGCCTCGGCGGTTGGCGGGAGTTGCTCTTCGTCCGGGTGATATTGCCCGTTCCGTTCAACCTGGTCAGCCTCGCGGCGGGGCTGGTACCCACGTTGAGCTTGCGGTCGCTAATATTGATTATCTCCCTGACGGAGCTAACAAAGATATATTTGGTGGGGATCGGGGCCGGTCTAGCCACCGGAGAGTGGGTGCCGGTGGCGGCCAGCGCCGTCGCGCTGCCGGTGATCGCGGTGGCCGCGCTGCTCACGCGGCGGCGCGTCCGCGAGGCTCTGATGAGTATACTGAGGTGGAGGCCCAAGCGAGGCCGCCGGGAAGGTACGTGAGCCGGATGAGGAGGCTACCCGCAACATGCCCGCGAGAGGGTCCAGCGAGAAGCTGAGGATCCGGGATCTAGGCTACTCTATCGGGGGCGCTTGGATCCTCTCCGGGGTCGACGCCGCCGCCTCCGAAGGCCTCGTCACCGCGATCGTAGGTCCGTCCGGCGCGGGCAAGAGCACCTTGCTGCGAACGATCAACCGCCTCATCGAACCTACTTCGGGCGAGATATACCTGGACGGTGAACCAACGAGCCAGATGGACCCGCTGCTCCTCAGACGCCGGGTCGGGATGGTCTTCCAGCTCCCCGCGCTCTTCGGGGACACGGTCGAAGAGGCGATCCTATACGGAGCCCGTCTCTCGGGCGATGAATCAGACACCGACGCGGAGTCTCTTTTGCGGCGGGTCGGGCTCGACGGATCTTTTCACGGGCGGACCCCGAGGAGCCTCTCGGTGGGCCAGCAGCAGCGGGTCTCCGTCGCCCGGTCGCTCGCGCTTCGTCCGCAGGTACTCCTCATGGACGAACCTACGAGCTCGCTCGACGAGGCGGCCCGCCGCGGGATGGAGCGCCTGATCCGGGAGCTCGTGGAAGGCCAGGGCCCGACCGTGATACTCGTCAGCCACGATCTGGACCAGGTCCGGCGCGTCGCCGACAGCGTGATCCTACTCTCCGGCGGACGGAGCGTGGGCCAGTGGCCGACGCGGGAGTTCTTCTCCGAAGAGGCGAAGGAGGCCCGCAAATTGGTCTCCGAGGGAGCATAGGCATGGAAGGACTATCTACCCTGGCCTCGGGCCTGCTGGCCCTGGCGCTCGTCGCCGTGGCGGTCGTCCTGAGCCTCTCGCAGCGGCTCGGTATCGAGAAGGATCTGGGCGTCGCGGTGGTTCGCTCTTTCGTGCAGCTGGCCGCAATCGGATACGTCATCGACTTCATCTTCGGCCTCGAAGGATTGGGGTATGTAGTCCTGTTGCTGGTAGTCATGGTGGGTTTCGCGGGCTGGACCTCCTCACGGCGCTCCGCCGGGGTACCGGGCGCGCTGCCGCTGGCCACGGGGGCCGTCGGGCTCGCGGCGCTCTGCACCCTGGGGCTGCTGCTCGCCATCGGCGTCATACCACCCACTCCCCGGTATCTGATCCCGCTCGGCGGCATGGTTATTGGGAACTCGATGAACGCCACGAGCCTGACGCTGGTAAGGCTCCGGGACGACGTACGGGAACAGCGCCAAAAAGTCGAGGCGGCGCTCTCGCTCGGGGCCACCGGCCGCACCGCGCTATCCCCTATCGTGAAGACCTCTTTGAAGAGCGCGCTAATACCGCTCATAGACTCCACCAAGACCGCCGGCATCGTTTTCCTGCCCGGGGCCATGGCCGGCATGATCATCGGCGGGGCCGACCCTTTGGAGGCGGTGCGGTTGCAGATAGTCGTCCTCTACATGCTCCTCGGTAGCGTCTCTATCGCCGCGCTCTCCGTCGGCCTGCTCTCCCACCGATCCTTCTTCAATGCCCGCCACCAACTCCGCCCCTGGCTGCACGAAAATTGAAACCCGAACGCTGCTCACTCGCTAGAATATATTCCTAAATTTCTCTGGGAGGTTGCATGAACGCATTCGGTCTGGATATTGGCGGTTCCGGGATAAAAGGCGCGCCCGTCGACATGGACACCGGCGAGTTGGCGGGCGAGCGGGTAAAGATCAAAACCCCACAACCCGCCACCCCGGAGGCGATAGTAGAAACGGCGGCGAAGGTTATCTCGCAGTCCGGCTGGGACGGCCCTGTAGGATGCGGTTTCCCGGCGGTCATAAAGGACGGCGTCGCCCAAACGGCGGCCAACATAGACAAAGCCGCCATCGGCTTCGATTTTCAGCGGAGTTTGGAAGACAAACTGGGGGCCTCGGTAACCATGGTCAACGACGCCGACGCCGCCGGCCTGGCCGAGATACGGTGGGGCGCCGGGCGTGACGTTGATGGGGTGGTCTTGATGCTGACGCTCGGGACCGGCATTGGCACGGCGCTCTTTATTAGAGGGCAATTGATGCCGAACACGGAGCTCGGCCACATCGAGCTGCACGGCGACGACGCGGAGGTCTACGCCGCCGACGCCGCCCGAAAGCGGGACGACCTGAACTGGGAAGAGTACGCCGGACGGCTCGACGAATACGTAAAGGCCATCGAAGCGCTATTGTGGCCCGACCGGATCGTCGTCGGCGGCGGCATCAGCAAGAAGTCCGAGAAGTTTCTCCCCCACCTGACGGCCCGCACGGAAGTAGTTCCGGCGCAGATGTTCAACGAGGCCGGCATAGCCGGGGCCGCGCTGGCCGGCGTCTCCGAATCCACCGCGCCTACAAGCTAACCCGACTCGGCTAAGCCCGACTCGGCTAAGAACTTCCGCCCTGGTGGATCAGGGCCAGGGCTTCGGCCCGGCGGGCCGGCTCGTCTTCGAAGAGGCCCCGGGTGGCGGAGGTGACGGTTATGCTGCCGGGTTTCTGGACGCCGCGCATGGTCATGCACGAGTGGTCCGCCTCGATGACGACCAGCGCGCCCCTGGAGTCCAGGCTGTCGTAGAGGGCGGCGGCGATCTGGGCCGTCAGCCGCTCCTGGAGTTGGGGCCTTCGGGCGTAACCTTCCACCAGCCGCGCCAGCTTGCTCAAGCCAACGACCCGGTCTTTCGGAATATAGGCCAGATGTGCTTTCCCGATAAATGGAAGCAGGTGATGTTCGCACATCGAAGCCAGATAGATGTCCCGGACGATGACGACGTTGCCGTAGTCTTCGGCGAAGCCGATCTCCAGGTGGCGGGTGGGATCCTCGCCGAGCCCGGAGAACAGGTATTCGTAGGCTTCAGCCACCCGGCGGGGCGTGCCGAGCACGCCTTCACGGTCAGGGTTGTCGCCGATAGCCGCGAGGATTTCCCGCACCGCCCGCTCGATGCGCGGCTTGTCTACCGCCGGGTTATCCGGAATCACGTCAGACATTACGCCCTCCCATCAGGCCTGGCAACGGCCGCAAGTCTGGCATCACGGCCGCTGCCTCGGCCGGATTTTCATACCCGGCACGGTTCACGAATACCACGTCCAGTCCGGCTCGCGCCGCGCCCCGCACGTCGGTCTCCGGATCATTGCCGACGTGGATCGTCCTGTCCCGCGAAGCCCCGCTAACCCGCAGCGCCTCCTCGAAGATACCGGTTTCGGGCTTCTCGACACCAATGACGGCCGAGGAGATCACACCGTCAAAGTAGCGCATCCATCCCAGGTCTTCCAGGACCTCTTCGAGCAGCACGTCCCAGTTGGAGACCACGTAGAGCCCGAGGCCCATAGCGCGCAACTCTTCCATTACCCGCCCGGATTCCGGGTAGGGATTGAAAGAGATCCTGCGTTCGGAGACCTCGGCGAGCAGGTCCGGCGGCGCGTCGAGCCCCAGCGTCTCGGCCGTGCGCCGCTGGTTGCCGCGCTTGAAGCGGTCCAGATCCTCCTTCGTCCGGTAGTGGATGTTCTGGGAGATGTGCTCTTTCAGACCGGACCAAACCGGACCGGCGGCCCGCTCGACGGTCAAGGGACCGTTGGCGGAGTAGGGGGCCAGGTCCCGCACGTAGCCTTCCACGTCCAGGTCCACCCACAGGAGCGTCCCGTCGACGTCCAAAAACACCGTGTCGTAGGCTGTTTCCGCCAAATTCAACACCTTCTCCGAAATACCGAAATTTTTGCCGCCTAGAGTATAACCTGGAGTACAAACCTCTTCGGCGCGAGTAGCCGGCGGCCCACGCAACCTCCGATCCTAAAGAGTTTCGACCTCGTAGCCGTACTCTTTGGAGAGGCGAGAAACCGCGTGATCCACGGTCTCTGAGGAGTCTTCGGAGACGTAGAAGTAGGCGGTTTGTGGATATGTATCCTCCGGCTCGGAGCGGGCGTGCTCGTACTCGACGCCGAGCTCGTCCAGCACGTCCCGGACGGTTTCGAGGACCGTCTCACCCTCGGCGTTCGCCACCCGCAGCATTATCTCTCCCGGCATGGGAACCTCCTTCTATCCGAAGTCAAAGTCGGGGAACGCGCCGTTCTCCTGGATCCTCTCTCCGTCGGCGTAGAGTGCGCCACCCTCCCGCAAATCACAGATGAGGTCCCAGTGTACGCTCGAATCATTCACGCCGCCGGTCTGGGCGTAGGAGCGTCCGACCGCTAGATGAACCGTGCCGCCGAGTTTTTCGTCGAAGAGGATGTTTCGGGTCGAGCGGGGTATCCCGTAGTTCGTCCCGATGCCGAGCTCCCCGAGGTACCGCGCCCCCTCGTCGGCATCCAGCATCGAGTGCAGGTACTCTTCGCCTTTTTCGGCGCTCGCCTCGACTACCTTCCCCTCCTCGAACCGGAGCCGCACCCCGGAGACTTCGCGTCCCCCGACGGCCACCGGGACGGCGAAGTAGACGTGCCCGTTCGCCGAGTCTTCGACGGGACCGGTAAAGACCTCGCCGCAGGGCATGTTCTTTTTTCCGTCGCCGTTTAGAAACTTGCGCCCCTCGACGGAGAGCGTGAGATCGGTCTCGGGGCCGGTGATCCGGACCTCCCGGGCTTGCTCCAGCCGTTCTATGAGGCGAGCCTGTTCTCTGCCTTTCTCCCGCCAATGCGCGACCGGATCTTCTTCGTTGAGGGCCATCGCCGCGAACACGAACTCCTCGTAATCTTCGAGGCCCATGTCCGACTCCTGGGCGAGGGCCTCGGTTGGGAAAAGGGTTAGGGCCCAGCGGTCCTTGCCCATCACTATCTCCTGGACAGCCTTGTCCCGCTTGCCGAGCGCCTGCTGTTTGGATGGGTCAACGTTCGCCAGGGCACGGGTGTTGGTCGGGCCCATGATCGAGATAAAAGCATCGGCCTGTTCGATGATGGAGCGGGTTATAGGCGGGGTCTTCTCGTAATGCGAGTCCCGGGCGTGACCGAAGAAAATCTCCTGCATGCCGGGGAGTGCGATCTGGGTTATCGGGATGGCTCCGACGTCCAGAAGCCGGGCATAGACCGCCTTGATCGCGGGTTCGGCGACAGCCCCGCCGGAGAGCAGGACCTGATCCCCCTCCCCCGCCTCCACCGAATAGTCCACCAAAAGCCGCGCCAACTTCTCGAACCGCTCGTCTCTCACAGGCCACGCTCCCATCTAATACTAAAAACTCTCCGGGAGAGCTTAACATTCCAGGGTAGCTATGTTCCCCGTTGAGATCGCAGACCGTAGGTCCTACGCCGCCTCTCCCATAGCCCTTCCCCGCATCAGCCGCACGTAACCGTCTTCCGGGCTGGGAGGTGCGAGTTTTAGCGTCGAGGTTGGCGGAGGGTTCTCCCACCACCCGGTACTGCACCGAGTCGCCGAGGTGGAGTGTCGAGACGACCGTCAGACCACCGTCAGACCACCGTCGGGCTTCGGACCATCGGTCTCGATCTCCCAAACTCTGCCTCGGGCAGCCCCGCGGTCGTATCCTGGAAGAGCACCCGACCCCCGGCCAGCATGGCGAGGTTGCGGCTCGTCTGGGCCACATCCTCGACGATGTGGGTACTCAGCCGCACCGTCCGGTCTCCGGCCAGATCCGAGAGCAGATTCCTGAAGCGGATGCGCTCTTCCGGGTCCAGGCCGGCGGTGGGCTCGTCCACGATCAGGAGCCTGGGATCGTTCAAGAGGGCCTGGGCGATCCCGGCTCGCCGCTTCAGGCCACCGGAGAAGCCTTTGAGCTTGCGGCCCGCCACCTGCGTCAGCCTGACGGTCTCCAGCGGCTCACTTCCGCTACCTCGTGAAAGTAGAAGGATGCATGGGAGAAGCCGTCATACAAACCGTAGAGCAAGCCAAGCAGTTCGGTAAACAGCCGGCCGTCAGCTCGCTAGATACGAGGGTGGAAGGAGGCTCGGTGCACGGGCTTCTGGGACCGGACGACGCCGGCAAGACTACACTGCTCAAGCTCGTGAACGGCCTGTTGCGCCCCACCAATTGAGAAGTGCGGCTCTTAGATGGGGGGCTGGAAGCGGGAGCATCTCGGCAGGGTGGGAGACCTGATCGGAACTCCCGCCCTCTACGGACACGAAAACCTGGAGGTGTCGGATCGGATGGATCTCTCAGAGGCGGGCATGAAGAAGGTGACGGGTTTGCCCTGGGGCTGTGATGGAGTGGACATGTTTGCAGATCGTTGGCGTTTCGCTTCGTTTATGTGCGGGTATCGCGGTGGTCGAGGATTGCCGCGGTCCCGACGGTCAGGACTACGGTGAGGATCACTGCGGCAATCGTGATGGAGGCGACGTCGCCCGGGGTGGTGGCGCCGGTGTCAGCGGGGAACCCGGTGCCCAATTGCGTCGCCTGGCCGATAAGCGCGTAGGGGATGACGAAGATCGCGGCATTGAGTCCTGCCAGTAGCAGCACGACCGATACGCCGGCCCCCACAAACGCCACGGCGATCGGGGCGGCGAAAGATCGCATCAGCATCGACAGCCCTGATTGTAGGGCGGCCACGGGTATGCACGCCAGCACGATCAGGATGCTAATCGCCAGGTACTTGCCCGGCAGCATCCCCGGCAGTCCGAAAACTAACTTCCCGATGACGACGGTGGCGATCAGGAAGACTGCCTGCATCGCGGCGGCGAGCACGGCCAATACGACGGCTTTGGCGGTCACGATCCGTAGGGACGGCGTCGGCCCGCCCATGATCGCGTTCCAGTTCCCACCCCGGTGCTCGACCCGCCACACCAGGGAAGCAAGGACCCCGATCCCGAGTGCGAGCGGAAACAGGCCGTAGAAGACAACCGATTGAAGCCACATCGTGTGCCAGCCGTCTTCGGGTTGCCCACCAGCAACGGTCGTGTTGACTGCTCCGGCGAGCACCATGGCTACCGGCAGCCCCACCACGACCGCCCAGCTCAGGGAACGCTTCAGCTTGAGGAGTTCGGGGCGTACGGCACCCATGTCAGGCCTCCTGGCGGTCGAACAGAGAGGTGAGGAGCAGGAACAGACCGGCACCGACGCCGCCAAGCGCCGCGATGCTCGGATAGGACGGAGTGATCGTGACGAGGGCGCCGTCGCGGAAGTCGGTGGCGGCTGCTAGCGCGTAGTAGCCCCATGGGGTTAGGTGGGCGAGCCAGGCCGGGTAACCTGGGGCGAACGAGGCGACGAGCGTGCCGAGAACCCCGATGCTGAGCCCGACGAGCTGGTTGTCGATCCGGGCGGACAAGAGCAAGTGGAGCGCCAGCAGGATCAGGTTGACCACCAGGACCGAGGCGGTGTAGCCGAGCCACAGGCCGATCGGCGCCGGTGCCGTGATGCCCAGCAGCAGGCCGGCCCCGATGACGAGCACGTTCTCGAGCACCGTCGCGACGGTGACGACGGCGCCGAGGGCGACGAGCTTGACCCGGCACAACTGGCCGGGAGTGATACCGGAGGCCTGGGAGAGGAGCCAGCCGCTGCCAAGGTGCTCGATCTCGACCTGCCGGCTGGCCAGCACCGCCAGCAGGATCGGCGAGACCATTACCACGGCTAATAACATGCCGTCGAGCAAGGCTCCCCAGGACCGTTTGGCGGGATCGGCGAAGTCCGGGCTCGTCGTGGCGACCATCAAGGACAGGCCGACCACGCAGACCACCATGACGATCGCGACCAGTCCGATGCGCAGGCGGCGCATCTTGGCGAACTCATTCGCCACCGCGGACACAGCGTGAGCACTCACAGCCCACCACCTCCGGTGAGGTCCATGAACACGTCCTCCAACGACTGCTCGTCGCGGCGGACCCCGTAGATGCCGATGCCCGCCCCAACAAGAGTGGCAACGACGCGGGCAGTAGCCTGGTCGTCGAGCCCGGGTAGGCGCACCGAGCTGCCATCGAGGCTGCTATCCAGTTCCCGCGCGAGCAATGAGTTGGCGTGCCCCGGGTCGGAGCAATCGACGATCACATCCGGGGTGGCCGCAGAGAAGAGCTCGTCGCGAGTGCCCTGGAATATCATTCGGCCGCCGGAGAGGATGCCCAGCACGTTGGCGGTCTTGTCGATCTCGCCGAGCAGGTGGCTTGAGACCATCACCGTCACCCCGCTCTCGGCCAGGCGGCGCAGGAGGCCCCGGATCTCCTCGATGCCGGCCGGATCGAGCCCGTTCGTCGGCTCGTCGAGGATCAAAAGCCGGGGTTCACGGGCCAGCGCCATCGCGATTCCCAGCCGCTGTTTCATGCCCATCGAGTAGTTGCCGACCTTCTTGTCGAGCTGGTCCTGCAACCGCACCGCGCGTACCGCATAGTCGACCTGGCGATCCTTCAGGCCGAGTAGACGCTGCACCAGGCGCATGTTTTCCTGGCCGGTAAGATGCCCGTAACCGGGCGGGGATTCGATGAGCGAGCCGATCCGGCCCAACAGCTCCCGCCGCGTCTCGCGAGTCATCGGACGCCCCATGACCCAGACCTCGCCGCTGGTAGGCTGGATCAGGGACAGGAGCATCTTCATGGTGGTGGACTTGCCAGATCCGTTCGGGCCCAGGAAGCCGTACACGCACCCCTCCGGCACCCACAGGTCCAGATCCTCCACGACGTTGCGTTTGCCATACTGCTTGGTGAGTCCCTTTGTGGCGACAATGTAGTTCGTGTCATCCATGGTCCCGATATTAGTAGCGTTGGCAGCGCAAATCGTCTTCCTAAATGTAGATCTTTCGCGTCTTACTTGAGATAGACGAATCGGCGCCTGTATGCCTCAGGGACTACCCCTCGGGGAGACTACCCGTCCAGGCGCGGAAGCCGCGAGACGCCCAATATGTACTGGAGACGACTGTCGCCGTCACCGGGGTCACCGCACGATTCCGGGTAAACTATATGTCGACAAACCAGTTTCAGCTGGACGGGACGCAGACTTAGATATTGCATAAACGGAGAGAACCAGCTCAAGAACCATCTACGTCGCGTCGCCAGAATAGCAGGACGGTAAACAGGACCAGGATCACAGTATAAGCCCCGAGTACGGCAACTGCTTGCGTCGGTTCAATCGCTTCTCCAACACCCGTCGAGAACCCTTCCGGCACTTTTCCGAAGGCTTCGGCAAGAGCTGTCGAGTTGGTTCCGGGCAAGGCATTTAGTACAGACTGGAAGGTGTTGTTTTGTACTGAAGCGCTGAAAGAGACGGCTGTCTGTTCGATGACTATAGCGTATCCCAACCCAAGGCCGATAGCCAGAGAGGAACTCCGAAAGAGCGTTGCGAGGAAAGCGCCCAGAGTTCCCCAAACAGCAAAGATCAACCACCCAGCGCCGAGTGCCTTGATCGTGTTCCAAACCGAAGGCCACCTGACGGGCTCATTCTCAAGGCCCGCTATAAAGTAGCTGCATATCCCACCGGTCACGAGCACCAGCACGGAGAACACGGCGAAGTACGCAAGCATCGCAAGGACCTTTCCAGTAAACATCTTGGACTTTCCCGGCCTTCTTGAGAGGACGGTCTTAAGCGTGCCCCAACTATACTCGCTGCCAAAAGCAAGCGCACCGAAGATCAATGCCACTATTCCACCGCCACGAGATAGCGAAGAAAGGACGTTGACCAGCACCTTCTTCGGTAGCAGTACCTGCAAGAACTCTTTATTCAACTCAGACATGGAGTCCTCGAAAGCCTGCTGCTCCTCGGCGCTGAGGTCCCCTGGTGGAGTCGTATCCTGGATGCTGAAATACAAGGCTGCGTAGCCGGTAACCGCGACTAGCAAGATCAGGACGAGTACCAACACCCAGCTTGCCTTGCGTTTGCGGAGTTTCAAGACTTCAGCCGAGAAGCTACTCCCCACTAAACGACCGTCCTTCCGTTGCCGTGGGCCTCACCATCATGTACTCTGACCTGGCCTTTACGAGAAGGAAGCTTACGGACACCCTTGCTGACATCAGCGTCTGCACGATGACATGGCGCTCTATTCGTGACACTCGGTCGGATACTAGGTGACATCACGTCGCCAGAACACTAGGAAGCTCAAGAAAGTCAATGCTAGTATGTAGGCTCCAAGTACCGTTGCCGCTTGTCCCGGTTGGACCATCTCTCCCGCGGTAGGTGGAAAGAAGTATTCAGGAAGTTTGCCGAAAGACCGGGCCAGATCCCCGGCATTCTTACCGAGCAGCGAGGCGTAGACTGGTTGCAGATTTCCGCCGCTCGACGGCAGACTATTCACTACAGTCTCCACAAGTATGGCGTATCCCAACCCGAGGCCGATAGCTATAGAGGAGCTTCGGAAGACTGTGGCCAGGAAAGCACCCACGGTTCCCCAAACCGAGAAAATCAGCCAGCCGGCGCCAAACGCCTTGGCCATGCTCCAGATCGAAGGCCACTCTACCGGCATACCTTCTATGGACGCGATTGC